>NZ_SCFL01000040.1:0-14698 GCF_007000305.1 Rhizobium sp. rho-13.1
AGCACAGCACCACCAAGCCCGCGTCATAATGACTGCGGGCCGTTTCGCGTTCGGGGTGCGCTACCACATCAGCGCTTCGCGTTTTGTTACCCGTGGGGATCCGGTATCATCGGCCAGATATCTTTGCGCGCGCGCCGATAGGGCGTTTGCGCCGGATTGTTCGGATAGGGTGTGCCGGCTGAGCAGTATATGATCTCGGATGCGATCTTTGAGAACGAGGCGAAAAAATGGTTGGTCGATTTGATCCCGAGGATCTTCTTTTCTGTCGGATCAATACCCATGACAGAAAACACACTCGGGTCGAAGGTCTGTGCCCGCGTTGAATTCAAAATGATATCGATGCCATCGAGAACGATATGAGCGGCATCGCCGAACGGTACGAAGCTTTCGCCAAAGCGCATCTCCGCATTGGTGACAAGTTTGACAACAGAAACAATCCCGTCCACTGGATTGCCCGTACCGGGAGCAGATTTGGCTCCGAAGCGCAGCGGAATTTCTGCACCTTCTCCCGCGGCCATGCAGATCTGGACTGCCATAGGATCCCAGATAGTGCCAATCGCGGTGTTTGTGGCGCCCTTGTCGAGCAGTTCTCGCAGGAGCACGGTCGCGTCACCTGCAGTTCCGCCGCCGGGATTGTCCCATATGTCGGCGATCACCACTGGCCAGGATGTGGCGGCAAGCGCAGAGGCTACGGCCTGCTTCTCGTCCACCTGCGGCATGATGAAGGTGCCGCGGCTGGCAAACAACTCGAGCCCCAGCCTGCGGGCAAGCATCTCCCCCTTTTCCCTGTTATCGTTGGTCACCACAAGCACCTTCGTGCCCATCTCAGGCACGTCACCCGCCATGAAGCCGTGGACGACCGAAATGGAGAGAATGTCCGCGTCATCCCGCTCGATCTTCATGATCCTGTCGATGAAGGAGCGCATCGGATCACGAGAGGTCGGAAAAACATCGATCATTCGGCAATCGAAGACCGACATGACCGGCTGCACGCGGCCCTCGAGCATATCGACGGTGATCCGCCAGAGATCCTCGGCACGATCGACGAAATCCGTGTGCGGAAATTCCTTGAAGTAGACGAAGAGATCGGCGGCCGACAGCCGCTTGTCCGTCAGATGGCTGTGGGGATCAAGTTCGGCGCAGATCGGGACACCGGCTCCAACCAGTTCACGGATGCGGGTGAGAATGTCGCCCTCGGCATCCTCATAGCCGGCGGCAACCATGGCGCCATGCAATCCGAGCACAACGGCATCGACCGGCATTGCCGCATGCAACTGGCCGAGCACCTCGTCACGTAGTGCTTCATAGGTCGAGCGATTAAGCAACCCTGCCGGATCGGCCCAGGCGGCAGTGCCCTCGATCAGTTCCCAGCCCTTTTCAGCCGTGACCCGTCGGCCGACAGTGATTGGTGCGGTGCAGAGCGTCGGCGTTTCCGGATGCTCGCCGGGCGGCGCATAGAGTGAGGCCTCGAAGGCACGGCGGTCGACA
This sequence comes from Rhizobium sp. rho-13.1, assembly GCF_007000305.1. Lineage (NCBI taxonomy): Bacteria > Pseudomonadati > Pseudomonadota > Alphaproteobacteria > Hyphomicrobiales > Rhizobiaceae > Rhizobium > Rhizobium sp. rho-13.1. The sequence goes on from NZ_SCFL01000040.1 coordinate 1,489, forward strand.
CAGATCGGCGAGAAGGTATTTGTTTCTGTCGCCAGAGCTGCAGTAAAGATGCGCAAATGAAATCGCCCCTGTTTTCCGTCCGCTCAGCCCATCGGATTCGGCAGGTATCCCGTAAATCCGGCGATCTTCCAGCGACCGCCATGAATGCGGCAATAGTATAAAGTCTGCCACTGCATCACATCGCGGCTACCATCCGCCCTGGCCAGTCCACCATCGAACTTCTTGCGCACCAGCGCCATGTCGCCCGCGATTTCGATGTCCTCCAGTATCGTAGTGGTGAAAATCGCCGTCCGTGCATCCTCGGCGAATGACTGCGCGGCAAAGTCCGTCGCCTGTTTCAGCCATTCGTTGCGGTAAGCGGAAAGGGTCGGGAAAGCGAGCCGCCAGCTGTCCGGACTGATCTCCTTTTTGCCATCGATCCCGATGAATCCTTCTTCGATGAAATCGTTTTCTACCATGGACCAGTCAGCAGCCAGGAAAGCATCAATGTCACGCGCTACGAGCATCTCCCAGATAAAGTGGCGGTCGCGATCCGAGGATGGAAATGGATTTTGAAAAGGATACCGCATGCGTCCCCACAATTAAAATTATTTTCATAAAAGCAGTTTTGCTGGCGAAAATCTGCTTTGCATACCGCGTTGTCAACCTGACAGGAAATGATTTGCAAGGAAGCTGCAATGCACCAAGCCTTGTGGCACGGTTTGACACTACGGCGCATCAAGCAACACCTGGTCGCCCATCGCGATGGCGACGACCGCCTCCTGGGAGACTGATCGAATGTCGCTAAAGGAAATGCACCCCGCCGACTGCATCAGGTACATACTTTAAGTGACTGACTGATCACTCTCTTATAGAGGCGTGTCTGCGGAGACAGATGATGGCAAGACCCCGAAGCGACGAGAAGCGTAGTGCGATCATGAAGGCGGCGATTGCGATTATCGCCGCGCAAGGGACGAGTGCGCCTACCGCAATGATAGCAAAAGAGGCAGGGGTTTCGAATGGAGCATTGTTTACGTATTTCGAAACCAAAGCCGAGCTTTTGAACCAACTCTACAAAGAATTGAAGACGGAAATGGCCATGTCGACAACGGTTGGGATTCCAACTCATGCCGATATGCATGACCAGGTTCTTCACGTTTGGAATGGCTGGTTGAACTGGACGCTTGCAAACCCGCAAAAGCGCCGCGTGCTTGCGCATCTCGGCGTCTCCAATGAAGTCACGACAGCCAGCCGTCAGGCAGTAGACGAGGTTTATGCCGACGTCGAAGCTCTTTTGGATCGGAGCCGAGCCAATGGTCCGTTGCGAGACGCACCGCTGATGTTCGTCGCCACGCTCGTCACGGGCATACTGGATGCAACGGCCGATTACATCGCACGCGACCCCGCCGGGGCGGATGCGCATGCTGCTGCCGGGTTCAGGGCGCTTTGGCGCATCCTCGGCTGATTTATCTCACTAATTAAAGAGAGACTGGACAGTCATTATGAATTTTGGTTCGGCAGGAAAAGAGCCTCGGCAGGAAATCGTCGTGGTAACCGGAGCGTCCACCGGTATCGGCGCCGCTACAGCCCGCGAGCTTGCCGCGTGGCTTCCACGTCCTCGCCGGCGTACGTCGCGAAATGGATGGCGATGCAATCCGGGCCGACAACATTGAACCTGTCATGCTCGAGATAACTGAGGCGGCGGCGATCACTGCACTCGTGCAGCACATCACCGAGGATCCGCAGCGCCGAACTTTGCGCGCCCTGGTGAACAATGCCGGGGTTGCGGTCAATGCGCCGCTAGAGACCTACGTCCTGCCCGAGTGGCGTCGCTTGTTCGAGGTCAATCTTTTCGGTCATGTCGCGATGATGCAGGCCCTGCTCCCATTGCTTATCCAAAGCAGGGGTACGATCGTCAACATATCCTCCGTCGGGGGCAGGGTAGCGATGGCAACCTACGGCCCTTACGCTGCGACGAAATTCGCCCTGGAAGCCGTCAGCGATTCATTGCGTCGCGAGGTCGGGTCCCTTGGCGTGAAGGTCGTCGTGATCGAACCGGGTGCAGTCACCACCGGAATGCTCGGGCGGGTCGACGCGACCGGGCAGCGGGTCGTCAGCGAAATGACGACCGAGCAACGCGGCCGATACGGTGCACTGATGCAAGCCGTTGTCGCGCAGGCCCAGGCATCCGTGTCGGGAGGCGCTACCGCCGAGGATGTCGCGACAATCATCGTCGACGCAATTGTCAGCAAGCAGCCTCGCACCCGCTATACCGTCGGACGTAGCACCGCGATGATCGCTCGGCTTATCAGGATCCTACCCGACCGGATGCTTGACAAGCTTCTCGCCCAGGGTTTGAAGCCGTATCTTCCGAAGTGAGTGCCCACTCACCCAAGTAGCGCCGGGCTGAAGGCTGTCGGTCAGCCAGCTTCCAAGTTTCTACTCATTCCGTCATTACTGCGAGGCTTGCGTTCTTTGCTGTTCAAAGCATCGCGCTCGGCGAAAACGCGAGCGACCTCGGCCATGTTCTCCGTCCCCCACGAGCAGAGGGGGACAAGGGCCTCAGCCAGGCTGCGGCCCAGGGGAGTAAGCCCGTAGTCCACCCTTGGCGGGATTTCCTTGTAGTCGGTACGCTTTACCAGACCGTCGGCTTCAAGCTCCTTGAGCTGCTGGATCAGCATCTTGTCGCTGACATCTCTCACGGCACGCCGCAGCGCTCCGTATCTGGTGGGGCCACCCTGCGCGACGAAGTACAGGATCAGCGGCTTCCATTTGCCGGCAATCACCCGCAACGTCGCATCGAGGCCGCAGGTAAACCCAGGCAGCGTCGTTGCGACAGTCTCGCCCGGCGGTAAATCATTTTCCGGTGGTCCGGCTTTATCGACATTATCGTGTGACATTATTAGTACTTACCAAAAGGTGCATACTTGTCAATAGGGATGCGCGTCGCCAGTTTCTTCTCGTGTCAACCAAGGAGCACAACATGAAAAGATTACAAGGCAAGACGGCAGTGGTGACTGGCGGTGGAAGTGGGATCGGGCTCGGGGCTGCCAAGCGGTTCATTGAGGAAGGCGCATTCGTCTATATTTTTGGAAGACGGCAGGAGGCGCTTGATGCGGCCTTGGCAGAGCTGGGTTCAGAGGCGCGCGCCGTAAAGGGGTCTGTCACCAGCTTCGCCGATCTCGATCGTCTGTATGAGACGGTGAGGAGCGAACGTGGAACGCTCGACATCCTGCTGGCAAACGCAGGGACCGGTTCGTTCGCGCCCCTCGGCGAAATCACGCCAGAGCACTTCGACCAGACCTTCGATCTCAATGTGAAGGGCCTGGTGTTTACGGTGCAGAAAGCGCTTCCCCTCATGACGAAAGGCGCGTCGATCATCCTGACCGGTTCGAGCGCGGGGGTCATGGGCACGCCGGCATTCAGCATCTACAGCGCTACCAAGGCAGCTGTTCGCAACCTGGCCCGCAGCTGGGCACTCGACCTTCGCGGCACCGGCATCCGCGTCAATGTGATGTCTCCGGGCCCGATCACGACCGAGCTTGCGCTTGAGGTTCTGGGGGATGAAGGGATGGCCGCGATGGGCGAGACGACGGCGCTCAGTCGTATGGGAGATCCCTCGGAGACAGGTGCGGTAGCAGCCTTCCTCGCCTCCTCCGACAGCAGCTTCATGACCGGCAGCGAAGTCTTCGTCGACGGAGGCCTGGCGCAGGTCTGACCCTCCGGGCCTCGGCATGTGGGCTCCGCTGCAAAGCGGGGCCCTCAGCCGAAGAGCATCATTCGTCCACGCGCGCGCTGATCCCGGCGGTGTCGTTGCATAGGTCAGCACGGGACGCTGCGTGCGTGGAAAGACTGTCCATCATTGCGCGAAGAATAATGGCAGCGGAGGCGGCGCCGGGGTCTATGTGACCGAGCGATCGCTGACCGAGCCGTGCGGCCCTGCCGCGGGCAGCGACCATGGAACTCGTCGCGTTCGCACCGGCCTCTGCTGCTTCCGTGACCCGTCGCCACATGTCTGATGGCGTGGTCCCCTCCGCCTTGGCCGCAATGGCTGCTTCCATGGCTGGAATCCACGCGTCGAGCATGGTCTTGTCGCCGCGCTGGCCTTTTCCACGTTGCTGGATGCCGAGCGTCAGGGCTTCGATGATAGCCACCTGGTTAGCCAGCGACAACGACGCGTCCGTCTCGAGCATCTTTGCGGCCTTGAGGAAGGCACTGGCATAGAGGGGGCCCGTGGACGCTCCGACGGCATCTAGGAAAGCCGATGCTGCCGTCGCAAAGACAGTCGAGGCGGCGGCAGTGTCGAGGTCCAGGCGCGCCAGTTCCATCGTCACGGCATGGAAGCCGAGCGACATGGTAATGCCGTGGTCGGCGTCGCCGATGGCGCCGTCGAGCGATGTCAGCCGATCTTTCTGCCGATCGATTGCAGCAGAAATATCATGAAACATCCGCCCGAGGCTTCGTGCCGCGCTCTCAGTCATCGCTATCCTCCATCGATCGGGCCATCTCCTCCCCGATTGCCGTTTCACGTTATCTTCAGAACGACACCGTCGCAGGGATGTTTCAAAAGTGCGGTCAGGTCCTCGTCCAGATGCAGTATCGATATGGATGCGCCGACCATGTCGAGGGATGTGAAATAGTGCCCGACCCAGTTGGCGTCTATGGCGATCCCCTTCGCTGCCAGTCGCTGCTCCACCCGCCTGAAGAGAATGTATAGCTCCATCAGCGGCGTTGCGCCGAACGAATTGACCAGTACGGCAACGCGATCCCCGGCCACCGGTTTCATCTCCGAAAAAATACGGTCGATGACTTTGTCGACTATCGCGTCGGCGGGCATCATCTTCTCGCGGGCGACGCCGGGCTCGCCGTGGATCCCCATGCCGAACTCGATGTCTTCTGGCCCGATGGCGAAATTGTATCGCCGCGTCTGCGGCATGGAGCAGGGCTCGAGAGCGACGCCGACAGTGTAGGTGCGGGCATTTGCCCTGCGTGTCAGGGCCTCGCATTTCTCTAGGGGAAAACCGAGGTCGCAGGCCGCACCGGCTGCCTTGAAGACGAAGAAGTTCCCGGCAACCCCACGTCGGCCGTCGCGGTCCTCAATTGGCGAAGAGGCAATATCGTCGGTCGTCAGCACCGTTCTGACCGATATCCCCTTGGCCTCGGCCATTTCTGCGGCCATTTCGAAATTCATCACGTCGCCTGCATAGTTGCCGTAGACGAAAAGGACCCCTTCACCTCCCGACGCAGCCTCGGCACCTTGCAGGATCGGACCCGGCGGCGGCGACGAGAAAACATTACCGATGGCCACGGCGTCTGCCAGGCCTTTGCCGACATAGCCGTAAAAACCAGGTTCATGCCCGGCACCGCCGCCGATCACGAGACCGACTTTCCCCGGCCTCGGGCCGTCCCGCGCAATGAGGACGCGATGGGATTTGTCGATCGGCCGGAGATGGCTCGCATGGGCCTTGACCATGCCCGAAAGCATCTCCTCGACGACATGGTCCGGATTGTTGAGAAACTTCTTGGTATAAAGGCGCTGGTTGACTGGGGGCACCGGCTGGCCGATGTCCGTCTTCGCCCGCTGCGAGATCCTGCGATCCACATCTGCGACACCGTCGGCATTGAGGATGCCGCGCGCAGTTGCAGCATCGGTGATCAGCACATTGACATAGCCGCCGCGCAGTGCGGCAAGAATAGCCGGCACCTTGTCGAAGCCACCGGCAATGGCAACGCGCAAGTCGATGGCCTTCAGCATGTCCAGCGAAATACCGATGGTACGCTCGTCGAGCGGGCCGGTGATAGGTCGCCCATGGCCGTCTATGAAGCGACCGGCGACGACTCCGACGGCATTTCTGGCGAGGTAATCCTGCAGGGAAACAGACTCGAAAAAACCGCTGGTATGGATGGTCGAGTTGGGGCGCAGCGACGATATGCCGAAGAGTGCTTTGTTGGCGCGCGCAAGGGTCTGGAACTGGTCCTCGATCAACGGCTCGCGCAACAGCAGGTCGCGCATTTCAGGGCTGGTGACGATTGCCGGCGCGGAAATGTTGATTAGCCTTGCGCCGACCGCGTCGGCAATCGAGGCCGCGCAGAGTTCGGGCGTGTAGGCGAAGCTGGCCCGCGTTCCACCTGTCGCCTGGACGACGGTGACATCCTGAAGGCCGGTCGCCGATGCCCGCTCTCCGACGGCAAGCACTGTCCGGCCCCAGGAAACCGCGAGCGTATCGCCTGATTGCAGCAGGCGTTGCAAGGCCTGCGCGCCTGCCATTCCCAACCGCTCGATCAGGGGCTTGGCATTGTCGTCGCTCGGCACGACAAGACAGTCCGCCAGGCCGAAGTGGTGCTTTATCTCCCGGGCGACGGTCAGCGACGACAAGCGGCCGGGCTCGATGGAAATGGTGACGATGCCTCGCTCGCGCGCTTCGGCGAGGTAGCTGTTGACCGTTGCGCGCGAGATGCCCATGGCATCGGCGATGTCGCCCTGCGTCATGCCGTCTTCGTAATAGAGCCAGCACGCCCAGACATAGGGATCGTCGCCGTAGCGCAGCGGCATTCCCTCGAGCGCTTCGGACGCGCTGGCCTTGCCGGCGGTGGACTTTCGCGGCTGGGATAATTTGATCGTCATCTAAACGCGCCGTCTCCCGTGTTTTCGACTGCAAGGATGAAAGCACGGCAAGCGCTTTTGCAAGGGACCTGGAGCGAAAGTCACGCCAGACCGGCCGGCGGACGCGCCTTTCTACCGCGTCAGGATCAGCGCAGGCGTTCCTGCGCAGATAGGCTGAGCTGTTTCAGGATAATCGCGCAAGAGGTGGCGCCAGCATCAAGGACACCGAGAGAACGATCCCCCAGGCGGCTCGACCGGCCAATTTTTGCGACTAGATCGATTGTTGAGTCGCGACCGGCCTCGGCCGCCTGAACCAGTTTCTGAAGCGCAGTCTCGAAGGGCTCGCCCGATGCGACGGCGTCGTCGAAAGCCTCGATGGCGGGTACGAGTGCATCGAGCAGCGTCTTGTCGCCCACCTTGGCGGAGCCGATGGACTGTATGCCGTCAAGCCCGGCATGCAGCATCGCGCTGAATGTTTTGGGATCGATGTCTTCGCGACCTTCGAGTTGCTCGGCGAATTCGGTAAACATCACGCCGTAGAGCGGTCCCATCGAGCCGCCGATCTCATTCATCAGCACGGAACCGAGGATCTCGAAGGACTGGCCGAGGGTTGCATCCTGTCCCTTCAGCCGTTCTGCCGCCATGCCGAAACCTTTTGCCATATTGACGCCGTGGTCGCCGTCGCCGATCTTTCCGTCGATCTCGCTGAGATAAGCCCGATTTTCGACGATGCGATCGGCAATGGCCAGTACGATCGGAGCGGCGGAGGTGTTCTTGAACGTCTGCATGTGGGTTTTCCTCAAAGCTTCATGGTGCAGTCGACATCGACCGCGAGCAGCGCTTTGGTTTCGTCGTCGAGCGCCATGACTGTCAACGTCGCCCCGACCATCTCCAGCGACGTGAAGTAATTACCGACATAGGTCTTGTGAATGACCAGTCCCCGACCGGTAATTTCCGTCTCGATCGTGTCGTTGAGGATATACAACTCGTTCAGCGGCGTGGCACCCAGACCCGACACCAGAACGGCAACCTCTGTTCCCGTCGGAAGATTATGGTCGTCCAGCACGATCTTGCACATGTCGCGTGCAATCTCCTGCGCCGTCTTCAGGGGTTCGACTCGGACGCCGGGTTCGCCATGGTGGCCGATGCCCACTTCCATGGTTCCGGGTTCGATCTGGAAGTTCGGGTGGCCGACTGCCGGCAGCGTGCAGGGACCAAGGCCGACACCGATCGAGCGGCAATTGTCGATTGCCTTCTGGGCCGCAATACGGACCTCCTCGAGGCTTCCGCCCTGCGATGCCCGGGCGCTGCCGATCTTCCACATGAAGATCTCGCCCGCCACGCCACGCCTTTTCTCCCGCTCATGCGGTGGTGCGGAGCAAACGTCGTCATTGGCAACGACGGTTGCGACCTCGATACCCTCCTTGGCCGCGAGCCGGATCGCCATTTTCACATTCATGTTGTCGCCGGCATAATTGCCATAGAGGCACACGACGCCGGCGCCGCCATTGGCCTCGCGGAAGGCATCCTGAAAGCTCTTTGCGGTCGGTGAGGAAAAAAGCTCGCCAACGGCCACCGCATCCAACATGTTCCGGCCGGTATAGCCCATGAATCCCGGCTCATGGCCGGAGCCGCCACCGGTGACGACGCCGACCTTGCCGGCAACAGGGGCATCCCTGGCGACGATGACGCGCGGGTTCTGCCCGACGCGAAGGATGTCGGAATGAGCCTTGACGAAGCCCTTGACGGTATCTTCGACGACCTGGTCCGGATCATTGATAAATCTCTGCATAATGTCTCCTTGAAATTCCAGGCTGTCGCTCAGAGAATGGTGTAGCCGCCATCGATCAGAAGATCGGCCCCGTTGATCATGTCGGCGCCGTTCGAAACCAGGAACACTGCTGCGGCAGCCACTTCTTCCGGATAAGCAAAGCGCCCGTTCGGTATTCTTTTCTTGGCAGCTTCGCCCTTCTCACCGGCCCAGGCCTTCTTGCCGAGTTCCGTCAGCACCACGGTCGGGGAAATCGTGTTGACGCAAATTCCATGCTTGCCCCATTCTGCGGCAAAGGTCTTCGACATGCCGATAACGCCGAATTTCGAAGCGCAATAGGCCACATGCTCCTCGATCGCAACCGTTCCCGCCTGGGAGGCCATGTTGACGATCTTGCCGCCCTTGCCGGCGGCGATCATCGCCCGCCCGACCGCCTGGGTCACGAGAAAGCTGCCCTTCAGATTGATGTTGATGGTTCTGTCCCAATGGTCGAGCGACAGGTCCTGGGCCGGGGCGAGATAGACGACGCCGGCGCTGTTGACCGCGATGTCGATGCCGCCAAAGGCAGCCAGAACGTCGGCAACTGCCTTTTCGACCGATTGCGGGCTCGACACGTCGCAGATGAACGGTCTTGCGCCATGTCCGAGCGATCTGGCTTTTTCAGCAGCGACATCGGCATTGATGTCGAGCACGGCAACTGTAGCGCCCTTGGAAGAAAATGCGTCGGCAATGGCCGCACCGATGCCGGAGGCGCCGCCGGTCACCAGCGCAATCTTGCCGGTCAGCGGGAAATTAAGGTCTATCTGCAAAGCGGTATCGGTCATTGTGCTCTACTCTCGTCTATCGGGATCGGGGCGGCGTGGCCGCCCCTTTCACCCGTTTCCTACTTGCGCGATTCCAGCAGCTTGTCGGCATTCTCCGGAGTAACCTTGGTCCACGGAACCAGGTAATCCTTCTCCTTGCCGTCATTCCACTTCATGTCGGGATACTGGGTCCAGACGGTTGATACCGGCTTGTAGTCCGGCCGGGCCGCCTTGATGGCGACGTCGAGCGCGCCCTGTGCCTGGGCGCTGCCGTCCTGCAGGATCGATGCCATCTGGCCTGCCTTGACGGCGTTGATTGCATCCGTCACCCCATCGACGCCGGCAATGGCGAAGTCGGAGACCTTCAGCTTGGCTGCCTTGATCGCCTCGATGGCGCCCAATGCCATTTCGTCGTTCTGGCCAATGATACCCTGGATCTGGCCAGGGTGGGAAGTCAGCCAGTTCTCCATCAGCGTCTGGGCTTCGGCGCGCGACCAGTTGGCCGTCTGCGTTTCTAGAACCTTGACATCGGGGCAGGCTTTCAGCGCCTTCTGGTTGCCTTCGAGGCGCTGGATCTGGCCGGATTGACCGATCGGTCCCTCGAGAATGACGAGATTGCCCTTGCAGCCCATCTTGTCGAGCACGGCCTTGGCTTCCATCTCGCCGGCCAGCACGTCGTTCGAGCCGACATAGGATGTCAACAGGTCCGAATTGACGCGAGCGTTCGAGCCGACCACCGGGATACCGGCATCATGGGCCGCCTGAACGGCCGCAGCACCGGCTTCGACATCCATCGGCACGAAGATGATCGCATCGAACTTCTGCGTGATCATCGTGTTGAACTGTTCCTGCTGCACGAGCGCGTCGTAGCGGCCGTCAAAGACGGTCAGTTCGACATCGCCGCTCTTGACGGCCGGATGCTGTTTCAGTGCCGCCGACCAGAGCTGCATGAATTCGGCGTTCAGGCCGTATGTCGTCGCCCCGATCTTGAGTTTCTTGTCCTGCGCCATGGCCGGCGCCGCAAGAATGGCGACGCTGGCGATAAGTCCAATCAACAGTCTCTTCATCTCTTTCTCCTCCATAGAGAATCCCGGCTGCCATCTGGCATGCCGTTTTGTTGCGGGCAGCAGTTGCCGCCCGAATTGCTGCGGTCACTGACCGTGATTTCGTTTCTGGTCGAGCATCACGGCGCCAACGATGAGGGCGCCCTTGAGGACCTGTTGGTAGTAGGACTGGATGCCGAGCAGATCGAGACCGTTGTTCATCACGCCGATGATCAACGCGCCGATCAGCGTGCCGGTGACGCGCCCGACGCCGCCGGAAAGGCTGGTTCCGCCGATGACGACGGCGGCGATGGCGTCGAGTTCATAGGCAACGCCCGCCTGGGGCAGGGCCGAGCCGGTGCGCGCCGAGAGCATCATGCCGGCGAGACCCGAAAGGGCGCCCGAGATGGTATAGACGACGAAGCGGATGCGGGTGACGTTGATGCCGGAGGTCTTTGCCGCATGCGGGTTGCCACCGACGGCATAGATGTAGCGACCGAACCGCGTCCGGTTCAACACCCACCAGGACACCAGAAAGACCACCGCCAGGATGACGACCGGCATCGGAATGCCGATGATATTGCCGGTGCCGATCCAGCGAAACTCCGGTGTCAGGCCCGGAACCGGTTTCCCACCGCCATAGATGAGGGTCATGCCACGCGCCGCAGACAGCATGCCGAGAGTGGCGACAAAGGCGGGGACCGAAAAGCGCGAGACGATGATGCCGACGATGGTACCGCAGGCAAGACCGACAAGGATCCCGGCGGCGAGGGCCACATAGGCCGGGTAGGGCGCGCCGAATACGCCGGCCGTCGCCGATGTCGTCGCCAGGCTGGCGCTGACGATGCCGGTCAGGGCCACTACCGAGCCCACCGACAGGTCGATGCCGCGCGTCAGGATCACGAAGGTCATGCCGATCGCCAGCACGCCGTTGATCGAAGTCTGCAGCAGGATGTTCGAGATATTCCCGGACGTCAGGAAGTATTCGTTCGACACGGAGAGGATGAGCGACAACAGCAGGAAGGCAAGGAAGATCCCGTACTCCTGCAGCAGCAATCTGCGACGGTCTGCATTGAACCAGCCCGACATCGTTTTATGATCTGTGAGAGACACGTTTCTGACCTCATGACGTTCCGGACGAACGACTTCTTGTTTTGGGGATGCGCTACGTCGAAAGGTGAACCAGGGTTTCGGCGTTGGCCTCGTCGCGCCGGTAGATGCCCGCAGACCGGCCGTCGCGCATGACGAGGATGCGGTCCGACATGCCCAGCACCTCATCGATTTCCGATGAAATCATGATCACTGTGCCGCCTGCCGCTGCAAAATCGCAGATGATCCGGTAGATCTCGCGCTTGGCGCCGACGTCGACACCGCGTGTCGGCTCGTCGAGCAGCAGGATTTTCGGGTCGCGCAAAAACCACTTGCCGAGCACGACCTTCTGCTGGTTGCCGCCCGAAAGGCCCGAGACGGCCATCGTGTCGCGCGCTGCCTTGATGCCGAAATGGGCGATCATCCGGCTGCTTGCTGCCTGCTCCTCGCGGCCACGCATTACAAAGTTGGGGCTCATCTCCGGCAGGCTTGCCATCGCAATGTTGCCGCGCACGCTGTCGTCGAGGTTGAGGCCGGTGAGTTTTCTATCCTCGGTGACGAAGGCAATCCCGTGCTTCATCGCCTCGGCCGGCCTTGAGACGGTGATCGGCTGCCCATGCAGACGCATCGTACCGGTGTCGGGCTTGTCGAGGCCGAAGAGACAATTGAAGATCTCCGTGCGTCCGGAACCCATGAGCCCGTAGATGCCAAAGATCTCGCCCCTCTTTGCGGAAAAGGAAATGTCGTCGATTTTGCCGGAAGCAGACAGTCCCGACACTTCGAACCCGGTCTCGTCGCTCGGTACGTTGGTCTTGATATACTCCTCTCCAAGATCGCGCCCGACGATCATGCGGATCAGGCTCGGCCGATCGATCTCGGAGAGATCGCCGCTGCCGACATAGGCACCATCGCGAAATACAGTATAGGCGTCGGCGATCTGAAAGATTTCGGACAGCCGGTGCGACACATAGACGACACCCTTGCCGGCCGCCTTCAGCCGGACGATCGTTTTGAACAGCTGCTGTGCTTCCTTTTCGCCAATGGCCGACGTCGGCTCGTCCATGAAGATGACCTCGGCGTCATGGCTGAGCGCCTTGGCGATCTCGACCAGCTGCATCTGCGCCACCGAAAGGTTCATCATGTATTGGTTGGAGCGGATATCGAACTCAAGCTGGTCGAGCAGCTTTTGGGCATTCAGGTTCATCGTCTTGAAATCGATGCCGCCGAAGCGCCGCGACGGTTCGCGGCCGAGATAGATGTTTTCGGCAACAGTCATGTGCGGAACCGGGCTGAGTTCCTGCTCTATGATGGCGATGCCGGAAGCGAGTGCGTCGCCGGGCTTCGAGAAGTCGACGTCCTTGCCGCTGCGGCGGATCGTGCCGCCATCTCGCTTGTGGATGCCCATGAGGATCTTCAGGAACGTCGACTTGCCGGCGCCGTTACCGCCACAAAGCGCATGCACCGATCCGGCCCTTAGCTGGAACCGTCCGTCCTTCAGAGCCGAGACGCCGCCGAACGACTTCTTGAGCCCCTCAACCTCGAGAAGATAATCCACGCTCTGTCCTCCTCCTCTCCGGCCTGCCCGGTGGATGGGAGGCTGAATGTCGCTGTGTCGATCTCCACATCGTCAGCGATACTGACAATAGTCAGCAACAACTCGACAAATGTCAAGGTGCTTTGGCGCGCCTTTTTTGGTAAAGCTCCGGCGGGCCAGCGAGGGCCGCCGTCCTGAGGACGTAGGCATATGCTTCTCCTTAAGTGTCCTCAGCGTTGGGCTACCGGCAAAGGCCGGGCTATCGACGTCCAAGCACCGGCTTCCGTCACATGATTTTCACGCTCCTGCAGAAAACCCTGCATTTCCAGTGAGTTACGACTTTTTTCTGATTTTGTGAAAATCGACTGTTGACTACTTCGGGAGGTA
>NZ_SCFL01000041.1:0-11764 GCF_007000305.1 Rhizobium sp. rho-13.1
GCAGTAAGCTGGCCCAAGACAAGCATACAAAAACCTCCCAGCGCGACGCCAGTCAAGAGGACAATCAACGACGACTCGAACCAGCTTTCTCTCTGTCCGTCCTCAAGAACTACCGTCAGGCACCCTAGAAACATCGACAAGCCAACGATCCCCAGCCAGTCCGCTTCAAGAAGCAATTCGAGATTGGTCCTTGAAGACGGCAATCCAAGGGTCAGAAGCATAAGCAGGCCGACGCCTACGGGGAGGTTAAGGAAGAACGCATAGTGCCAGCTGGCGTTTTCCGTTAGCCATCCGCCAAGAACAGGTCCGGCAATCGGTCCCATGATCGCGGTAATTCCGAACAGGGCAACGCCGATAGACTGCTGGTTGGCGGGAAGCCGCTGGGCGATAATGGTCATCGCTGTTGGTATCATCGCGCCTCCGGTGAACCCCTGGCCCGCGCGTCCCGCCACCATCATGCCAAGCGAGGTCGAAAAACCGCAGACCATGGAAAAGCAGATGAATAGTGAGGTCATGACAAGCAGAAACCTGCGGAGGCCGAGAAGGTTGGTAAACCAGCCCGAAAGCGGGATCATGACAATCTCCGCGACAAGATAGGCAGTGACGATCCATGTGCCTTCCGATCCGCTAGTTCCGATTTCCCCTTGTATCTGTGGCAGCGCAGAGTTGGTAATCGAAACGTCCAGCGTCGCCATAAGGGCGCCAACGATACCCGCGGTTACCGCCGTCCATGCCGCAGCGTCCGCCTTTTTTGGCGAGTTGTTTCCCCCCTCCAATTTCGTGGGGCTCATTGGCTAAGCTCCACTGCATTGTCTTTGCCATCGGTGATGCCGTGGGTATCCACCTCGACACTGACAGAGAGACCGGGGACTAGCACATTATGCGGGTTCGCATTGGCTTCAATTTTGATGCGTACGGGTATGCGTTGAACGATCTTTGTGAAATTCCCTGTGGCGTTCTCGGTCGGGATCAGCGCGAATTGTGCGCCTGTTCCGGGGGAGAAGCTCTCGACTTCGCCGTCGAGGGTTCCAGAGCTGATGGCGTCCACGCTGATTCTCGCAGGCTGTCCGACACGCATCGATTCAACCTGCGTCTCCTTGAAGTTGGCAACGAGGTAGATGTCTTTGACCGGAACGAGCGTCATCAATCGCGTACCAGCGGAGACATATTGCCCGACGGCTACCGACTTGTCGCCGACGACGCCCGCGATCGGCGCGGTGATCTCGGTGGCGTCGAGATCAAGCTCGACTGTTGCGAGCTGCGCTTCGGATTGCCGTACAGCCGCCTCCGCCTGTCTGACGGCGGCCTCAGTGGTGTTGATGGCCTCCTTTGCAGACGCCAGAGACGCCTCGGACACCTTGACCTGCGCGGCCTGCTGGTCGCGTTGGCTTGTGTAGGTTGCGATCTGTTCGTTGGACGTCGCGCCGGCGCGGCCAAGCGACTGATAGCGGTCGACCTGGCTCTGGGCGAACTGCGCCTGCGTCCTGACTGACAGGAGTTGCGCCTCAGCCTGTCCCACAGACGATATCTGCCGCTTCGCTTCGGCCTGCGCCCTGGCGAGGTCCGCTTTCGAAGACTCGACGCCAGCTTGTGCTTGGGCGACTTTAGCCTCATAGTTTCGCGGCTCGATCTTCAAAAGCCTATCGCCGACCGCGACCTTCTGGTTGGCGACCACATACACCTGTTCGACATATCCCTGGACCTTTGGCGACACTGTCGTCTGGTCGGCCTGAAGGAACGCGTCATTCGTGGACTGCAGGAACCGGCCGACCGTCCAATAGCGTAAGAACCATATTCCACCGCCGATCATTGCCAAAATGGCGACGGTCAGAAGGATGCGTTTGATGCGACGCTTCTGTTCGGGGTTTTTGGACGGCTTGAAAACTTCCCCGGGCGGTTCGCGAGAAGTGTCGTTTTCCTTTTCGACCTGCATCGCATTTACCTGTGCTAGCACGAGATCACTCCGTCGCATTAATGGTACTATTCATTTTATTTAGTCCCGATATGAAGTCTCATTCGGTGGTTGTGAAACTCATCAGTTTCTTTTTCGATCAAGAGCGAAAAGACCCCGACAATTTGCAATTACTGCAGCTTTCTCGACGGCGCGCGTAGCGTTTGGGTGCCCTTGTCGGTGCGACAGATCTGGGCTTTCGGCATTCACGTTGATATCTGCGGCAAGCAATTCATTCAGCTTAAAGGTGACCATAACGGTAGTACGGCGCCCCACTAAATTGGTCTTTTCGGCTTACCAGAAGGCAATAGATCATAGTCTCTGCTCCAGACTGGAGGTTTGCTGAGAGCGATTTCACCGCGAGAATTTTTGGGCGAGGAAGGTCTCCGGCGTCTGGCCCGTCACAGCAATCATGCCGCCAGGCGCGTCGACTGTTGGCGCTTGCTTGATCTATGATGAAGCCACCCGCCCGAATGCGGCGCGGCTGGGCAATGTCACCCTTCAGATCGTGCGGGACTGGACCGTGCAGTTCATGCGTAGCGACGGTAATATGACGGAATGAAGCCCGCATAAGCCGGGCATCAGCAGTGTGATGCTGCCGGTCGGAAGCGGCCTCGAAGTTAGTGGCTACGACCCGGATTGACGCGCGTTGGGCACTTGTCAAACCCATGTGAATCGCCTGCCGGGCGACGACAGCCCGACCAATCCAGGATGGACCGGCAGCCGGGAACCGGCTGCCGGATTTATTGCGATCAGAGACGTTTAGCTAGCAAACGAGCTATTGAAGTTGAAGCCGCCAGATGCGTTGCTGAACGAGAATGTTCCAGCCTTCTGTACGACTTCAGCCGGCAGCGATGCCGAAAACGTGCCTGACTTCGAACCGAAGGTGTAGCTGCCGCTGACAGCACCATCAGCACCGATGGTGACCGTGGAAGCGACCGTGGAGGCGCCGCCGCTCACGAGATCCAGCTGGGCGATGTCGAGTTCGATGATGTTGTTCATGTTAGTCTCCTTTCAGGTTGGGTTGGGGGGTGGCCTGCCTGGCCTTCCCCTCCTTCAGTCATCACCGGCTGCCTATGGCCATCAGAGGGTCCAATATCCAGTCGGTGAAGTGTCGGCGATCTGTGACGATATCGCCGATTAGGGTCGTACCGGGGGTCAGCGGACGCTCTTCGCCATACGCGGCGATGCTGGTGCGCTCGAGGCTGACTGTGACCCGGTAGACGGGAGCTGTAAGGGCGATGGGAGCCAGAAGCTCACCCTCGCGATAGGTTGCGCGGGAGACCTGAACGACATGGCCCAAAAGCGTCCCGAAACGTTGATATGGAAAGGCATCGACCTTCAGCCGTACCTCCTGCCCTGGCTGGATAAGGCCAGCAGAGCGCGGCGGAACCAGCAGATTGGCTTCGAGGTTGCTGCCAGCAGGCACGAGGGCTGCAAGAGGCGATTGCGTGATGGCAGTCTGCCCCGGCTGAGCCTGTAGCGCCGCAACTCGGCCGGACACCGGCGCGACGACCACATAGGCGCGGTTGACCTTCAATTGCGCAAGGGATTGCTCGAGCTCGCTGCGAAGACCTTGTAGCTGAGCGAGCTTGTCGTCCCTGTCCGCTGGCAGGCTGGCCAATTGCGAGCGTGCATCGACAAGATCGCCTTGCCGCTGTTCCTTCTGCCGCTCGAGTTCGTGGATGACGCTCTCCTGGGCAAAGATCTGCTGCTGGCGGCGCGATAGTTCAAAACGCGTCCCGCCGCCATTGACCTGGAGCTTGGCGTAGTGGCCGGTATCGTCTGTTTGCAGGGCTTGCAGCCGGCGTTCAGACTCCAGACGTTGCTCCTGGCTCGCCAGTTCGCTGCCCAGCCCTTCGACACGGGAAGACATACGTCGCTCCTCCTGGTCAAAGCGGGTGTTGGATGCCTTGATCTGTGTATCGATGGACTGAATACGCGCTTGCGTCTCAATTCGCAATTTTTCACCGACCATGCCGTCTGCGCCAGTCGTCTCCAGCGACAGTTCCACCATCGGCTGGCCCTGGGTGACCAGATCTCCCTCATGGACAAGCACGCGGGTTACCGTGCCGCCCTTGGCGGCGTAGATCTGTGCCAGGCCACCAGTCGGGGCTATGTAGCCCTGCACCGTTTCCTTGCGCGCATAGGTACCGGTCATGAGATAGGCTGCACCGACCACCACGAGGCAGCCGAGGACGGTGGTCATCACCCCATGGCTCACCGGTTGTGCGATCATCACCTCCCCGCCAATGCGGCGACGATGTTCAGTGGCTTCGCTACGGAACAGGGTACTCATGGCACCACCTGCAAAGGGTGGGCCGGCACATCGCGCTTTAGCTCGCGTATATTGCCGTTTTCCACTGCAAAGGCGCGGGCAGCACCTTCGATGGCTCCGGGGCGATGGGCGACCATCACTTGGGTGATTCCGAGCTTGCTCAGCGATTGCATGAGGCGGCGCTCCGACAGGACATCCAGATTGGCCGTCCCTTCGTCGAGAAACAATATGGACGGCTTGCGGTACAGCGCACGCGCCAGGAGAGCTCGCTGCTGCTGCCCACCTGACAGCGTAGATCCGAGGTCTCCCACCAAGGTCATGTAGCCCATTGGCATACACATGATTTCGTCGTGAAGGCCAACAAGCCGGACAACCTCCTCGACCCGAGCGATATCGATCTCAGGATCGAAAAAAGCGATATTGTCGGCAATCGTCCCCGCAAAAAGCTGGTCGTCCTGCATCACCACACCGACCTTGGCTCGGTACGCCCGCATCCCGAAGACGCCGAGCGGGAGGCCGTCCACAAACACCTCGCCCTCACCCGGCGGATAGAGGCCCATCAACAACTTCAAGAGGGTAGACTTGCCGCCGCCAGAAGGGCCCACAAAGACGACGGACTGCCCCGCCTCTATGGAGAGGGATACATCCTTCAGAACCCATGCCTCCCGTTCGGCATAGCGAAAGGAGAGGTTGCGTACGAGAAGTGATCCGGCAAGTGGACGATCCCCCCGGGCTGCGGCATTGAGGGCGGGCTCTGGATCCTGATGCACGACATCGGCCAGGCGCTCTAGATGAAGGCCGATCATGCGAAATTTGAAATACTGGTCGACGAGTGAAAACGCCGCCGTGCTGAACTGGCTCCGATAGGAAAGGAAAGCCAGCAACATGCCGAGCGTCATCTCTCCGCGGATGATGCTGCCGGCTCCGAAATAGAAGACGAGGAGCATCTCGGCGCCCGTCAGGAAGGATAAGCCTGCCGAACCCTTAAGACTGATTTTCTGGACGCGTACATTGTTGTTGATGCTGTCGGCATAGGCATTTTGCCAGACACCGTGGCGTTCCAGTTCACGTCCGAACAGCTTGAATGCCCGCGCACCACGGATCGTTTCAAGCAGGATACCATCCACCTTGGCCTGGTACTGGATACCCTCGTTGGTCAGGCTGCGAAGCCACGGAAAAGTCCCCAAGCGTATGCAAATGACCAGCGCCAGCGAGCCCAGCACAATGCTTGCCAGATAGGGCGCGTAGATCACCATCACGACCAGCGTGATGATCGCCATTAACCCGTCCAGCGCGCCGGACACAAAGCCACCTGTCAGCAGATCCTGAACCGGCTGAAGGGAATTAAAACGCGATAGGATATCGCCGAGACGCCGTTTTTCAAACCACGGGACAGGCAGGCGCATGGCATGACGCAACAGATTGCCGCGCATCTGAAAGGTAAGAAGCGTGCTGAAATGCATCTGCACGTATCCGCGCAACAAGGTCGTGGCGCTCTGAACCAACAGCAGCAATGCCGCGCCGATGACTATGACGTTCAGGAGACTGAAATCACCCTTTGAGATTGCCTCATCGACAATCATCTGGTTGACGAGCGGCGACAGCAGAACAAAGAATTGCAACAGGGCGGAGAGCGCCAGGATCTGCAGCAGGCTCGGAATGAAGCCGGCGCTCCTGGACCAAAGGTCGGCCAGGCACACCCGCTCGACCACCTTGCGTTTTCGGAAGGTGGTTGCCGGTGTGAATTCCAGCGCTATCCCGGTAAAATGTTTCGATGCTTCGTTGAGGGAAAGCCGCCGCTGGCCGCTCGCGGGATCGTGGATGTCCACCCACCGGCCGGATGCATGCGTTAGCACGACGTAGTGCGACATATCCCAGTGGAGAATGCAGGGTGTCTTCAGCTTGCCGATATCTGCCATTTCCAGCTTCAGCGGCCGACTGGTCAGACCGAGATCGTCAGCGACCGCGATGAGCGTTTTCAGAGTCGTACCGTTTGCGGATGCAGCGTGGCGGCGACGAAGTTCTGACAAAGTTATCCGATGACCGTGAAAGCCGGCCACCATCACCAGGCACGCAAGCCCGCATTCAGCGGCTTCGGATTGTAGCAGAGGCTCAACCCCGTAGCGTTTATGGAGGGCCGTGAGAAACAACTGACTATCTCGCTTTAAGTGGTGAAAGATGAGAAATGGGGTGTGACTTCCAACGAACGCCCGGGCGTCCGACGACCGTCCCTTCATGACAGGCCATCGACGAGTTTTCTGAAGACGATGGTTAGGTTCGGGACACTTGGACGTTGACATCCAGTTCAGAACTCGCCTCAGAAGAAGGGCACTGACTGGTCCGAATTCTGTGAAGGTGAGTGATGCAAGACATACGACAAAGCTCCCTTGGATCGTTCATTCCCGGCGCTCCTAATTCGTGCGTGGCAATCAAGCTGCCGTGTCCAAAGGTATGCCATGCCTCATTATTGAGTTGGGTCTAGTTATGTTGAGAGATGTTGCGGCGACCCACTTTGCCGCCACAATCAGGATGATATCTGGCTTGCAGGGGCGGCCGGGGTGCTCGCCCAACCGGATCTGCGATTCGCACACCGGGCCTGGGAGAGCAATCGCCTTCGGAGCTACGCCACCTCCCCATACCTTCTGGCTAGGACACTTCCCGATCTTCGTCGGACGGCTCAATACCCGCGTTTGATCGTGCTATGATCTCGAAGCCGAGCTCTTCGAACATTCCTTTGAAGTCCCGTTAACTCAGCGGATATCGCAATTACGAGGTGGACCCTTGCACCATCAGCCAGGCCTCTAACAGATAGGATATTCGGCTTGAGTCCCTGCCTCGACATCACAGGTTTGATGAAGAGGTGCTGCGCTTCGAGTTGATGATAAACGTGGTCATGTGAGAACAGCCACAAACAACAATGGAAGGAAGCGCAGCATGCAGTATTTTGCAGGCCTTGACGTCTCGTTGCAAGAGACCTCGGTATGTGTCGTTGATGAGACCGGTCGGATTTGCCGGGAGATGAAAGTCGTCAGTCACCCGGACGATCTGGTCGCGGCGTTAAAGAGCCTGGGCTGGGAATTTGTCCGCATCGGGCTGGAAGCCGGTCCGATGTCGCAGTGGTTATATAGTGGCCTGGTTGAGGCGGAGCTGCCAACGGTCTGCATCGAAACCCGTCATGCGAAAGCCTTTCTCAAAGCGCAGGTCAACAAGACGGACCGCAACGATGCCCGCGGTATTGCCCAGATGATGCGGGTGAACCTCTTTCGTCCCGTGCACGTCAAGACGCTGACCAGTCAAAAACGCCGCGCTCTTCTGACCGCACGTAAGCTGCTCCAGGAGAAGGCGCTCGCATTTGAGAACGATATTCGTGGGCTTCTGCGTAACTTCGGCCTCAAGGTGGGCATTGCCAGGGTTGGTAAATTCGAAAACCGCATCAACGAACTCCTGGAGGCTATTCCCGATCTCAAGGAGATCATCGCTCCCCTGCTTGACGCCCGCCAAAAACTCCGGGACGAGTTCTCACGGCTGCACCGGAAGGTCCTCGACATCGCCCGGGATGATGTCACCTGCAAGCGGTTGATGACGATACCCGGAATAGGTCCAGTGATCTCACTCGCTTACATCTGCACCATCGACAGTCCCGCTCGGTTTGTGCACTCCCGAGCGGTGGGACCTGCTTTGGGGCTGACACCGGTCATCAATCAATCGGGAGAAAGCAAGAGAGTTGGCCGCGTGTCTGCCTGCGGCGATGCGATCATGCGCGGGCTACTTTACGAGGCGGCACAGGTGTTGCTGACGCGGGTGAAGAAATGGTCCTGGTTGAAGGCTTGGGCGATGAATGTTGCCAAACGCCGCGGTCTTCGAAAGGCCATTGTCGCTCTTGCGCGGAGACTTGCGGTGATCATGCACCGGATGTGGAGCGATGGCACGGAGTTCCGGTGGAGCCGCGACAGCGACGTGGCGAAAGCCGCCTAATCGGAAACAACGGGAGATAATAGAGTTCTGCCAGCCGGTGGAAAGATGTCCTTCGCGGACGGTGGACAAGGTAAGTTCGACCGCAGCCTTGCTCAACTGCAGCATATCGCAGCTAGAGCGACTAACAGATTGAACCGCCTTGTTCTCCTAATCCTATGGTGGGAGGGCCGAGGGGCCGATCCCGGAGAGAAGCGTGGACCGCGAAAGATATTAGATGCCGATGCAGAAATAGCTCGAAGTGCTTGACCTCAACACGCCGAATAGAGAAGGCTGCGGAAAAAGGCGCTTGCTGCGAGCGTACTGCCGTGATTCCATTGCTGAGTGATTTCGGCAGGAGGATGACATGCGCGGCAGTGACAACCAGACAGCGGGACTATTTTCTTATGTGAGCTGCGAAGCCCGCGTTCCGGCAAACCATCCGCTGCGGCCGATCCGTGCCATTGTAGACGAAGCGCTGGAAGTTCTGTCGCCGGATTTCGAGGCGATGTATTCATCGATCGGCCGGCCGTCGATCCCGCCGGAGAAGCTGCTGCGCGCTTTGTTGTTGCAGGCCTTCTACACGATCGGCTCGGAGCGTCAGCTCATGGAGCAGATGGATTACAATCTGCTGTTCCGCTGGTTCGTCGGCCTGTCGATGGACGCGCCGATCTGGGACGTCACGGTGTCCACCAAGAACCGCGAACGCCTCCTGGCGGGCGACATCGCCGCCAAGTTCCTGGCCGCCTTGCTGGGCCAGCCGAGGGTGAAAGCGCTGCTGTCGGACGAGCATTTCTCGGTGGACGGTACCTTGATCGAAGCCTGGGCGAGCATGAAGAGCTTCAAGCCCAAGGACGACGCAGATGGTGGCGACGCCGACAGCAGCGGCTCTGGCGCTGAAGGGAAACAGCCGCCAGAAGCCAAAGGCCGCAACTCTGAGCGCGATTTCCACGGCGACAAGCGCAGCAACGCAACCCATGCATCGACCACCGACCCGGACGCCAGGCTTTATAAGAAGGCCCGTGGTCAGGCGGCCAGGCTCTGCCATATGGGCCACGTCACCATGGAAAACCGGAACGGCTTGGTTGTCGCCGCCACGCTGACCCATGCGACCGGCACCGCCGAGCGCGAGGCAGCATTGGATATGGTGGGCAGCATGGATGGTCGTCATCGCATCACATTGGCTGCAGACAAAGCCTACGATACGGCCGACTTCGTTGCCGCCTTGCGGGACGCAAAGGTAACGCCACACGTCGCCCAGAACACGACGAACCGACGCTCGGCCATAGACGGTCGGACCACCCATCATCCCGGCTACGGTGTCAGTCAGCGCATTCGCAAGCGCATCGAGGAAGTGTTCGGTTGGGCCAAGACCAGCGGCGGAATGCGCAAGACCCGCCATCGTGGAAAGGATCGCGTCGGCTGGATGTTCACCCTGACAGCGACGGCTTATAATCTGGTGAGGCTGCCAAAGCTGCTGGCGACAGCCTAATCGCGCCCGTAATCCGCCTAAAGAGGGCGGATTACGACGAAACGGGCCGACAAGGCCACTGAAGAACCATTGTCGCTGCTCGTATTCGAGCTAGCTATCGAGGATCGGCGGGAAAATTGGCGCTATTTCCGCACCCTGCTAATGTCTATCTTTAAAACATCTACCGCCGTTTCAACTTTTCGATAATCGCATTCAGAATAATCGGCAGATCGGCACGCTCCACAAGCCTGCAGTGGAATTTTTATCCGACGGTCAATGCACCGCTAAACGCAGCAATTTGTACCGGGCTTTTCTGCGTTTGTCAGAAGGCCAACAACATTTCGCAACAAAACATAACGCAACTTCACAAGGTTATATGGCACGAAAAACTTCTTGAGGTGTCTCTTCAAAGGAATTTTTCATGTCAAAAAAAACAATCCAATGGAACGGTGCTGTTCAACCTGAAGCGATAGATATTCTTACCGCCGAGGGCGGCATGATTGTGAGCCCCACGAAAGTGGGTTACATAATTATGACATCGGATGGCGCTGGGCTTCGAAGAAAATTTTCTGCGAAAGAACGTAATCTCAACAAGCCTGGGGTCGTTCTCGTAAGTTCGTTGGAACAGCTGCGCGATTTGGCGGAATTGACTCCAGAGATCGACGCGTTTTATTCTTGGCATTGGAAAGAAGATGTTTTGTTGGGATGCATTCTGCCCTGGAAAAAGGCGGCGCTTCGGCACATACCGGACGGCGCCGCCGACTTGGTGATGGACAGCCGCCGAACAAGTTGTTTTGTCATCCGGTTTGGCACACCTTCCGAATTAATCGCGCAACGCCTATGGGAAGTTGAGCAAAAACTGACCTTCGCGAGCTCTGCTAATCCATCTGGACAGGGAAATAAAGGGCTGGTTGAGGGGATCGGAGCGCGTATTGGTACCATGGCGGATTTGGTCATCGCAGCTGATGACTACGTTGCTTCAATCCAGCCGGCAAAGGAAGCTGGATCGCGTTACGAACAAGGTGTCATGGTTTCGATGGTTGATGAACACGGAAAAATCGTACCAGAGCAAGGTGGATGCCGTTCTATTGAGCCTGCCCCCACATTGATCCGTAAAGGTCTAGATGTTGATCGCATCATGGAGGCTCTGGCGAATAATTTCGAAAGCTGGAACTATCGGCATGGCCAGTATTATTGAGCCGCCGCGCGCGCTTGGTGCCCAGATGGCGGTTCACGAGGAGGGTCTCTGCTGTGGCTACGTGTTCGGCGGCTGTACGGAAGCTGCCGTGGCTGCGGAGGCTCTTTAGACTATGGCACGGGAACGACCGGTTTGTGCGGCTCCGGGAAGGGCCTTGGTTTTTCGATATGGTCCTGCCGTGCGGCGGTGGTATGATGCTGGCCATCCGCTTGTTGCAAGATAACCTTAGCCTGCATTCCGTGCTCGAGGGCCTGAAAGCGTGCCGTTGCATGGGACTGCGATACAGTGCAGGTGCACAGTCACTGGAGGTCGCACCCTTCTCAAATCGAAACACCTGGGACGGAGCGCATTTGCTGCGAGCCTATGCGCGTCCGCGGCTCTTGCCGAGCGGCACCTCCATTGGGGCAGAGAGCTCGGCGTATCTCGCAGCCTCGACCGGCTATGCAGTCATCCGCCACGAAGAGGCTTCGAGCCTGCTGGATGAAGCCTTGCCTGACCAGGACATGGTTGCCCTTCTACATTACGATCTCGACCGTGAACTGCCGGTGCTGTGTGCAGCACTGGACGGAATGTCCTTCTACATCGGTATCCTTGGTAGCCGCAAGATGCACGATCGGCGCTCCGAGGCGCTGAAAGATCTTAGATGGCATCGTCGAAATAGAACGCATCGAGGCACCAATCCGCGTGATTGCCAAGGCTCGGGATGCAAACACCCTCGCCCTCTCCGTGCTCGGAGACGTTGCCTACGGGGTTTCGCTTAGGATGCGCAATGAGGAGACGCTTTTTTGGATAGTGGGTTGCATGGGTATCGGCGGAGCGGTTTGGGCCCGAGCCCGTGCTTTGGAGGCTGGCTGTTGAAAGAGGTTGCCTCATTCACCCTCCACGTCAACGGCGCCGTCATCGCCGTCGAAGCGG
>NZ_SCFL01000042.1:0-10476 GCF_007000305.1 Rhizobium sp. rho-13.1
GGCATGGAATCACGCCAGTCCGCTCACAGCAAGGGCCTTTTTCCGCAACCTGTTAGATCGTGGTGTTCAGCAAACCGCAGTTGATGCCACCTGCGCCCTCTGGATGAATCCGACCAATGCTAGCCTTTCGTGGCTTCGGCGCTGCCGCTGATGGGTCTCGCAACCCAATGGCCGGCCGACACAGGCTCGAACTTATCCTCGTCGCCGTGTTCCGGAAGTGTAGGAATCATTCGTCGCTCGCCACTGCGCCGGCGCCCAAGGCGGGGAACGGCTTCGAGAAGGCTCTTCGTATAAGGGTGCTGCGCGTTTTCGACGATCGCTTCGGTCGACCCGTGCTCCACGATTCGGCCGCGATGCATGACGGCTATCCTGTCGCAGAGATGAGCGACGACGGCCATGTCATGCGATATGAAAAGGTACGAAAGCTGGCTGTCGCTTTGCAGTTCCGCAAGAAGATCCAGTATTTGTGCTTGGACGCTGACATCAAGGGCCGAGACCGGCTCGTCGGCGACGACCACGCGCGGCCCGGGCGCAAGAGCGCGTGCAATCGCTATACGCTGGCGCTGCCCTCCTGAAAACTCGTGGGGATAGCGATCCGCGTGCTCCCGTTTGAGACCCACCTTTTCCAGGAGGTCTGCAACGCGGCCGTCAATCTCCTTCCAGGTGGATATGCCGGTGGCATAGATTCCCTCACCGATCTGACGGCCAATTTTGAGCTTCGGATTAAGAGAGGAATAGGGGTCCTGAAAAATCATCTGGCAGTGCCGCATAGCGTCCCGGCGCTGCGGCACCGAAAGTCCAGCAACATCCGTCCCCTCGATGCGTAGGCGACCTTCACCGGCTGTTTCAAGCCCGACAGCAATACGGCCGAGTGTGGATTTCCCCGAACCACTTTCACCAATGACGCCTAGCGTCTCGCCGTGCTGCAGACTGAGGGAAACGCCGCTGAGCGCTCTCACCTGCCGGCCACCGGCCGAAAAAACCTTGGTAATGTTCTCCAGCGCGAGGATTGGTGCTTTGGTCATGGGGTTACCACCCTCGTCTTTTCCCGGCGCTGGCGCATCGCCCTTTCGACGGTCAGGTGCGAAGCGAGCATCGACTTCGTATATTCGTGCGTCGGCGACGACAGTATCTGTTCCACGGGCCCGCTTTCGAGGATGCGGCCACCTCGCATGACCGCGACGCGATCGGCAGTTTCGGCGACGACGCCTATATCGTGGGTGATGAGCAGAATGCCGGAACCGTGGCGCAGCTTGAGATCGACGAGAAGATCGAGCACCTGCGCCTGCACGGTCACGTCGAGCGCCGTTGTCGGCTCGTCGGCGATCAGCACGCCTGGCTTGAGGGTCAGCGCGGCGGCGATCATAACGCGCTGGCGCATGCCCCCGGAGAGCTGGTGGGGATATTGGCCAAGCATTTTGCGGGCATCTGGAATGCGGACATCCTCAAGGGCGGCGACGGCCTCTTCGATCGCCTGGCGGCGCGGCGTATTGCAGTGGCGCATGAGCCCCTCCGACATCTGCCGGCCAATCGTCAAGACCGGATTGAGCGACGTCATCGGTTCCTGGAAGATCATTCCGATCTTTGCACCACGCACATCCTCGATTTCGTGGCGTTTCAAGCGGGCGATATCCTGGCCGTCGATTTCGATCGACCCCGTCATCGTTGCTGCTTCGGGTAGAAGGCGCATGATGGAAAGTGACGTCATGCTCTTGCCGCTGCCGGACTCGCCGACAAGTGCCAGGATTTCACCCCTGGCAACCTCGAAACCAATAGTGTCCACGGCCGCAAACGAGCCCGCGGCGGTGGGAAAGGTGACCCTGAGGTCGCGGACGCTTAGGAAAGGTTTCGTCATGACCGCACCTTTCGGCGTGGATCGATCAGGTCCCTAAGGCTGTCACCGATCAGATTGAAGGAGAGGACGGTCAGGCAGATGGCAAGTCCCGGGAAGATGAGGATCCAAGGAGCCTTTGTGATGTAGTTGCGGCCCGATGCCAGGATCGCACCCCATTCCGGCGAGGGCGGCTGCACGCCGAGACCCAGGAAGGAAAGCCCAGCCGCCGAAAGGATGGCGGAAGAAAAACCGAGCGTCGCCATGACGATCATGCTTTGCAGGATATTCGGCATCACATGGACGCGAACCAAACGTCCGGATCGCGTGCCCGCAAGCCTTGCCGCCTCAATGTAGGGTTTTGCGCGCTCGGCTGCTGCGAGCCCGTAGGTCACGCGGGCATAGAAGGGAACAAGGCTTATGGCAATCGCCAGGGTGGCGTTCTCGATACCCGGTCCGAGAAAGGCAACCAGGGCAAGCGCGATCAGCGTATCCGGAAATGAGTACAGGACATCGATGAGGCGCAGAAGGCACGCTTCGATCAACCGACCGCCGAAGGCGGCGACGAGACCGATGAGGCCGCCGATGACAATGCCGCTGAGAACGGCGGTAAACCCGATCCCAAGTGACAGGCGGCCGCCCAGCAGCACGCGGCTGAGCAGATCGCGGCCGAACTCGTCCGTTCCGAAAGGATGAGCGATCGATGGCGCGGATAAGCGCGGTCCTGCAGCCATTCTCATAGGGTCGAAAGGAGCCACATACGATGACACCAAGGAGAGGATGACTATGACCAGGGCGAGCGCTACTCCTAATATTACGCTCAAAGGCAATCTGCGGCGTAAGACGCGTCTTGTTGCTACAGCGCTCATCTTTGCCTCATGCGTGGATCGAGAAAGCCGTACAGAATGTCGATCAGCATCGAAACAATGACGACCGAGCTGGCGAAGACGACGATGAACCCCTGGATCATCGGATAGTCACGCTCGAGCATTGCCTGCACAGCGAGCCTGCCGATACCGTTCCACGAGAATACATTCTCAATGATCACCTGCCCCCCGAGAAGATAGGCAAAGACCAGCCCGACAACTGTCACGATGCTGATCAGCGCCGGCTTCAAGGCGTGAACGAGAAGCACCTGGCGCTCGCGCAGCCCACGTGCGCGGGCGGTGCGGATATAGTCTTCAGCCAGGACCTCGACGAGAGCGGAGCGTGTCATGCGCGCAACCAGCGCGCAGTAGGTGAGACCAAGCGTCAATGCCGGCAGAATGATGTTGCGAAAGCCCGAGCCGGCAACCGGTAACCAGCCCAGCTTGAGTGAGAACACCTGCATCATGATAAGCCCGAGCCAGAAGCCGGGGATCGAGACGCCGAGAACGGCGACAACCATGACAGCCGTATCTGTCAGCTTTCCGCGATTGATTGCAGCAAGAAATCCGAGCGGTATGCCGATCGCAAGCGCCACCAGAAGACCCGAAACGGCAAGCGAGAAAGTGTTCGGCAACCGCTGCAGCAAAAGTCGGGCCACTGGTTCGTTGCCGCGGATCGTGGTTCCGAGATCGCCCTGGAAGACGTGCAAGGTATAGAGCGCCACCTGCTGCCAGACCGGCAGATCGAGCCCGAGCCGCGAGCGCATTTCAGCCATGGCCTCCGGTGTCGCGGTCACGGATTGCGCCATCATCGCCGTCACAGGATCGCCCGGAACGATGTGGATGAGAATTCCGGAAAGGACAATCACCACAACGACCGTCGCCAGCGCTATCAGAAGCCTTTTTAAAATGAGAGCGAGCATTCGAACCTATCTGTATGGGAATGCTGCCCCGGGCTAACCGGAGCAGCGCCCGTCATGTCGTTACTTGACGGTTACGTCATTGAAGAGAAGCGACACCATGAAACCCATCTTGAAGCCATCGACCTTCGATGTCGAAGCCATCAGCCAGCCCCAGCCCGGCGAGAGCAGAGGAATGGCATAGGCGTTTTCCATCAGGTACTTCTCGATATCATGGATCTTGGCTGCACGGGCATCGCCAGAAAGCTGACGCTGCTGCTCCAGCATGGAGTCGACATCGGCATTGATGCCCATGTTGACGAAGCCGGGACGCTTCCACAGGAAGTAGAGGTAGTCGGGATCGACACCCGACATGCCCATCGTCCAAACGGCCGGTTCGCCGTCCGTACGGTCGTTGACGCCCTTCATGTAGTCGAAGAAAGCAGCAACTTCGCGGGTCTCGATATCCGCCTGGACGCCGATGGCAGCCAGATCCTGCTGCATGATCTGGTGCATCTGGTCCCAGCCCGGCAGCTTGTGAACAAGCAATTTCAGCTTCAGCGGCTTTTCGGGCGTGTAGCCGGCCTTTGCCATAAGCGCCTTTGCGGCCTCCGGATCGTACTTCACGCCCCAGGTTGCGCACAGAGCCTCATCCGTCGAAAACAGGTTCGGCGCGACCGGGCAATTGTCCGTGTTGACCAGGCCTTCAAAGGCAATGGACGCGTAAGCATCGCGGTTCATCGCCATGCCGATCGCCTTGCGGATGTCGGGATTGTCGAGCGGCTTGATCTTCCAGGTGAAGGCAGCGAGCATCTGCTGGCCCGAGAGATCCGCAGCATAGACCTTGAAGTTTTTGTCCGCTTTCAGGTCACCGGCTTCCTCCAGGGAAGGTTCGACCATGTCGACCTCGCCCGAGCGCAGCGCTGCCATGCGGGCCACAGCCTCCGGAATGACCTTGAGCGTTAGCTTTTCGATATGCGGCTTGCCGGGATTTTCGATAAGCGGGTTGACGTTCTTGTAGTCGGCATTTGCTTCGAGCTGGATCCTGT
Source organism: Rhizobium sp. rho-13.1 (assembly GCF_007000305.1). Taxonomy (NCBI): domain Bacteria; kingdom Pseudomonadati; phylum Pseudomonadota; class Alphaproteobacteria; order Hyphomicrobiales; family Rhizobiaceae; genus Rhizobium; species Rhizobium sp. rho-13.1. The sequence continues at coordinate 4,646 of NZ_SCFL01000042.1, forward strand.
CGTTCCGGGTCCAGCTGACGAGCTTGAAGGGTCCGGTTCCGATCGGCTTGAATTCCTTGCCCGATACCGATGATGGGCAGATGAACGACGCCTGTATGCTGGTCAGGAATGAGGTGAAGGGGCCATAAGGCTGCGAAAGCGTCACCTTCAGGACCTTGCCATCCACGCTGGTCTTCGTGATCGGCCCCCAGGCGGACAGATTGGGGTTGATGGTGGCCGGATCCAGCGCGCGGTCCAGGCTCGCCTTGGCAGCCGTTGCGTCGAAGGTACTGCCGTCATGGCACTTGATACCATCGCGGATCGTGAAATCGTATGATTTCCCGTCCGGAGCCATGGTCCACGCACTCGCAAGGCCCGGATGAACGGAGCCATCCTTCGCCATCGTCAACAGTGTGTCGAAGATGAGGTTGGTGATCTGCAGGGACTGCGTCGTGCTCGCCTTTTGCGGATCGAGGCTGTCGGCATCGACGGAGCGCGCAACCGTAAGGTTGGCGGCTCCCGCAGAGAAGCCGGTCAGAACAGCCGCAAGCGCGACCGTGGCCGCGCCACTGCGGGCAAGCAGTGTTTTCGTTTGTCTATTCATCATGCTTCGTTCCCTCTATTGATTTTCTTACTCTTTCACGCGACTGAAATCTGCGGTCGCCTGTTCTTCCAGGGGCGGGCAACCTCCAACTGAGAAGCCAGCCTGAACAGCAGACCTTCGGCCGCCGGCGCCGCTGCGAATTGCACGCCGATCGGCAGGCCCTCCGCATTCCATACCAACGGCACCGACATTGCTGGCGAACCGTTGACGTTGAAGATATGCGTGTAGGGCATCCACGAAAGGTAGAATTCGTAGTGGCCGCGCATTGATGTCGATGCGGGAAATGCCGCATGTGGTAGGGGCGGCTGGGCAAGCGTCGGCGACAGGAAAACGTCGTATGTCTGGAATGTCGAGGAAACGGCGGACGCCACCTCGTGCAGGCGCGTCGTGGCCACGTTGACATCGACGGCGCTGATGCGGTTTCCGGCATCGATCATGTCCCAGAGCATCTGTGGGAAATCATCCTGCGCCAGCTTTCGGCCGATGAAGCTTTCCTCCAGGCGCATGTCTGTCGCATACTCCGCAAGAATGAAAGTCTCGAACGCGCTCCACCCGTCCTGCGGCAGATTGATATCGAAAGGCTCGCATTCGTGGCCGAGGCTTTCGAGCAACTTGACGGTTTCCGCGACTGCAGCCTTGCAGTCGGCATGGGTAGCCGCGCCGTAAGGTGCTCGGGTCGAGACACCAATTTTCAGCTTGCCGGGATCTCGGCCCACCTCGGCGGCAAAATTGCAGCCGGCGGGGCTGTTGAAGAACTGGCCCTGATAGGGTCCTGCCGTCGCATCCAACAGTGCAGCACTGTCCCGGACGGAGCGGGTGAGCGCGTGCTCCACAAGCATGCCCTGCCATGTGCTGCCCGAGGGCGCAACGGGATTGCGGCCCCTGCTGGGCTTCATGCCAAAACATCCGCAAACCGAAGAGGGCACGCGGATCGAACCGCCGCCGTCATTGCCGTGGCCCATCGGCACGATGCCTGCGGCAACGGCTGCAGCTGTCCCGCCGCTGGACGTGCCGGCCGTTCTGCCAGTATTCCAAGGATTGTTGGTGACGCCATGGGCTCGCGAGCGCGTCGTCCAATCCATTGCCAGTTCCGGTACGGCCGTCTTGGCAAAGGTCACGAGACCGGCTTTCTTGTAACGGCTGACCAGTTCACTATCTTTTTTCGGCTTGACATCCTTGCGCGGTGGCCATCCGGCACCCGTCGGCTGGCCTGCATAATGCGCCGTAAGATCCTTAAGGACAAAAGGCACGCCCTTGAATGGCCCCTCGCCCAATTCTTCCTTGATGAAGCGGCGTGCTTCGTCTTCAAAGGTTGCGACCACCGCATTCAACGCATCATTGGTCGCCGCCGTTCCTTTGAGCGCGGTTTCAAGCAGTTCGGTCGGCAGGACATCGCCTTTCGCCACAAGTTCTGCCAGTCCCGTCGCATCGTAAGTTCTATATTCACTGAGCTGCAATTTTCGATCTCCGGTGTCGAAGTGCACAAAAATACGGCCAGCACATATTTTTGGCATGATCCCGAAGGGTGAGACAGGAAAATTTTTCATATCACCCCAAAGGGTGATATGCTTTTGCGAGACGACAATCATTGCCGGAGCCCTCATGCAGCGCTTGCGCTCTCTGAACAGACGATCAGTCCCCCCAAGCGCTTCCACAGGCATGATTGACCGCCCTCGCCTGACACACTTGGCCCAGCTCCTCGTCACGCACCGATTGGCCGTGGTGCACGCGCCGGCGGGCTCAGGCAAGACGACGCTTCTTGCACAGTGGCACCAAAGCCTGACTGAATCGGGGTTTTCAACAGTCTGGTATTCGGCGGGCGAGGATGACAGGGATCCGCTGAGTTTTGCGGAAGGGCTTTTCCAGTCTGTCGAACAGGCATCAGGCGGCACTGCCGAGCATAAACCCTCCACCGATCGCGCCGATGTGCTCCGTCGCCTGACCGCTGTTGTCGCCGAGCGCACGGCGGAGCAGCCCTTGGCCCTGTTCATAGACGATTACCACCTGGCCGAGGGCGGGGACGGCGGCGAGGCTATCAATACCCTGCTCGCCGCTCGCCTGCCAAATCTGACAGTTGTCCTTGCCAGCCGAAACCGGCCATCCATACCTGTCGGCCGGTACCGCGCGAACGGCGAAATGATCGACATTCCCGTTGAGGACCTGCAGTTCAGCGAAGGGGAGACCGAGAGTTTTTTTCGCATGGCGTCGAAGGTCGCCCTGACGGCCGATGAAAGCCGCCAGATGCATGCGCACACCGAAGGCTGGGCGGTGGGCCTGCGGCTCGCTGCCCTGGTCATAGGACGCGCCGCCGGCAATTTCGTTGCCTCCGCGCCGTCGGGAAGCCACCGTGCATTCGCAGACTATTTCCTCGAGGAGGTGATTGCTGGACTGCCCTCCGAAGTCTGCGAATTTCTTGCGCGGACGTCCCTGCTCGACACCTTGAACGCCGAACTGTGCAACGCCGTCACGGGACGAGACGATGGCGATCAGATGCTATCGTTCCTGGAGCAGGGGCAGTTGTTCGTCGTCGCGTTACCGGGAACCCTGAGATGGTACAAATATCACCATCTCTTCCAGGAGTTTCTGCAGACCCGCCTCTATGCGGAGGATCGCCCGGCCGTTGAAGGCATCCATGCACGTGCGGCGCAATGGTTCATCGACAACGGTTCGCCTGTTGACGCCGTTCGCCATGCCTTTCTGGCGCGGCGATCGAACTGGGCGGCAGAACTCATCGAAGCCTACTGCCTCTACGACTATCTTAGCCATGGTCGTTTCGACACCTATTCGCGCTGGATGCAACAACTGCCCCGAGACGCGCGCGAGGAACGGCCGCTGCTTCTTTTCCTGCAGGTCTGGCGGTCCATCAACATGTGCCGCTTCCTGCAGGCCGAGCAGACCCTGCAGACGATCGAGGTCGCGGCGGCCGACCCGGACAGTCCGGTCTCGGTTATCGCCGCCCGCACGGGCCTCGACATCGGTGGCCGCCTCCACCTGATGCGTGCACTCGTCGGCGCCTATGGAGGCGATCTGGCAGCCGCTGATTTCCATGTTTCCCAGCTGGTGGGACGGGAGCTCGATCGCCTGGCATTCGGACAGGTCGACCTGGATTCGATCCACAGTTACATCGCCTTCAATCTCGGAAACCTCGAACTGGCCGAACGCCTGACCTGGCGCGCAAACGGGGTGTATGACGACATGGCATGCCACTGGGGTGGCATTCATTCCCGCTGCATCGCCGCGATGTCATACATCGCGCGCGGGCTTTTTCAGGAGGCGAGGCATGTCGTCACCGAAGCGTTGGCCATTGCCGAGCAGAATTTTGGGGAGCGGTCCTACATGGTCGCGCTGCCCTCGGCGCTTCTGGGGCTGATCGTCTATAACGACAATGATCTCGAAGAGGCCGAACGCCTCTGGAGACGCGCCATTCCCTCGGAAAAGGCGACCGATGTATCCGGCCTCAGCGAACGCATTTTGATCGCAACCACAGGTCTCGCTCGGCTTTTGGACGTCACCGGCCGTGCAGAGGAAGGGACAGCACTTCTCGTACGCTCCAGCAGGAAGGCTTACGAAGCAGAAGATTTCCGCCTGGAGTTTCAGCTGTGCGTAGAGCGCGCCGACCGGGCATTTCGCCTCAGCAGCCCCGCCGAGGGCCGGCGGGAGTGGGAACGGCTGTCCCTCCAGTTACCCGAGGCACGAAACAGGTTTCCGTCTTCCGCCTGGCAGATCTGGGATCCTTTCCGAATTCTCGAGGCACGAATTCTAAGGGAAGCCGGGCAAACTGATGCTGCAACTGAAAAGCTGCTGGCACTTGCCGAGCGCGCCCGGGCCGAGGGTCGCCTGCTCACCGCATTGCAGGCCGAGGCGTTAGCCCAGCAAATGGCGCCGCGCGGAACGGCGACGATAGCAAAGCAAAACGTGGCGACCGGAAATGTGACAGGTGCTTGGCGGGTTCTCTGCGACTTTGTAGCTCCCGATGCCGCGACTTCGGGTTTCGCCGCGAAGCGAAAGACCCCGCCCAGTTCGCGTTCGCGAGACACCGTCATAGATCTTACTCAGCGCGAAATGGAAGTTCTGAAACTGATGCGTTGGGGCCATTCGAACAGCGAGATCGCAATTAAACTCGACATCAATCTGAACACCGTGAAATCGCACGCGAAGAGCATTTTTGCAAAACTCGGTGTCAAGAACCGCATGCAAGCGGTCCTGACGATACTCGATTGATCGCCAGCATCAGAAGCTTGCTTTTGCCTTGATGCGATCTGAACCCTACCACTCACCCTGTGAGACGTTTTCCTAGCAATAACATAGAGTTGGCGCGCAAGGCTGATTTATGGAACTCTTCAAATCAAATCGCGATATGTCCTTTGCAGTGTGGCTTCTTTCAAACGAGCCGCAACCAGCCAAAAATCTTGTCTTCTCGATGCGATCTTCGGTTGACGTCGACGCGGAAATTTCCTGTGTCATAATGCACTTGGACCGGTACATCGTATAAGGCTGCACCCTCGCCGGAACGGGCCGGCGAGGGAAATAGTCAGTGAAACTGACGACCTAAAAATTTGCCTCTCTGCAAGCTTACCAAGCTGAAGACATATCGGGAAGATGTGGGTCGTCAAAGGTCGGCATCAAATCGATATAAGGCGTCAATCGCTATCAACCTACCTTTGCCAAAGTGGACAGCTAGGGAAAAAATTCGGCGCTCAACGGACCTAGAACTCCTCCCAGCTCTCGTTAGCCGTGGCTGCTGCCTGAGCGCCGCCGTTAAAGGCACCGGCGAGTTTCGAGCGCAGGGATCGCGCCGGGGACGCAACGGGCGACACTCCGGTCGGAGCGGGCCTGACCTGAGTGGCGCGAACAGGGGAGTGAGCTGATGCCAGGTGGGGAGCTGACCGGCTCGTGCCCCTCGCGGTCGGGGATGAATTCGCAGCGAAGCCTCCTGAGCTGGTTCTCAGGTTGAACTGGCCCAGCAGGTCGTTCAGCGCGGCCACCTCCTTGGTGAGGCTGTAGCTGGCGGCCGTCGACTGCTCAACCATTGCCGCATTCTGCTGGGTGCCTTGGTCGATCGTGTTGACTGCCGTGTTGATCTCCGCCAGCCCGGTCGACTGTTCGCGTGCCGCCTCCACGATAGCACGGACGTTTTGGTCGATCTCCTCGACCTCTTTGACGATCTGTTCAAGCGACTGTCCAGTTCGTCCTACAAGCTCGACACCATTTTTAACCTGAGATCCAGATGTCGAGATCAGCGCCTTAA
>NZ_SCFL01000043.1:0-9759 GCF_007000305.1 Rhizobium sp. rho-13.1
ATCACCGATAAGCTGATTTGAGAAGATTGAATCGTAAAAACGGCGACAGGCTTTAGCGCGATACGCGGCGCTCCAGCTTCAGAACGGATTTAAACGGCGCCAGGGGTAGCGGCCGCAGATACGGCCTCTCCTCGGCGAAGGCTTTGTTGACGACACGCTGGGTCGTCGCGTGTTTCCTTGGATTGGCAACGGTGTCGAGCCAGTGCCGGAGCTGGGCGTTCATGTCATCGAGATTGCGGTACGAACGAGCGAGGAAGAAGTCTTCGCGGATATACCGAAACGGCCGCTCAACCTTGCCTTTTGTCTTGGCTCGGTAGGCCCTGCACGCCTTAGGATGGAATCCATAAGGGCGGGCGAGATCGATGAGTGCACGGTTGTAGATGATGCCCTCCGTCTGACGTTCGCCGGTAACGGCAGTCTTCATCCGGTCGTAGAGCACCTCCCGCGGCGCACCACCAATCGCCTCGAAAGCGGCGATGTGGCAACGTAAGACGGTCGGCAGGTTCTGATGCATAACGAAGCGTGCCCAGATGAGGCGGCTGTGACCCAACACCATGGAGAACAACCAGACGATTCTTGGCGTCATCGGCTCGTCGGTGAAAACGACAAGGAACTGGGCGAAATCGACTTGGGCTTGCTCGCCAGGCGGCGTCTCGAAGCGAACTTTGAAACCTGGACTTGCCGCAGGTCGCACGTCACGAAGAAAGTCCGTGACGGTGGTGTAACCGCCGGCATAACCTCGATCCCGGAGTTCTCGGAGCAACCGACTACCAGTGAGGCCGGGATAGCTCTTCACACGCTCCCGCAGGTATGAAGCGAACGGATAGATAACCGTCGCGCGAGGCTTTCTCGGTCCATAAGCCGGGACCTCGAGGCCCCGCTCTATATATTTGCGCACCGTCTTGCGATCGATGCCGGTTTCTCTGGAAATAGCTGACACTGTCAGGCCCTGCTGATGCAGATCCAGGATCATGATCGTCTCCCTCAGCTTGATCACCAATATCCCCCTTCCGACCATCGGAAGGAGTATTGACGATGACGCGCCGCTGGTCTCCCGGCGCGCGCCCAGGAAGACCAGCGGCCGAAGCACCGGGGGAAGATTCAAGCGGCACTATTGGGGAGTATTGCTCCGGTATCGACACTTGCCAAGACCGACTGGGCAGATGCCGCCATGCTGGCGCGTATGGGAGCACTTCTTGAACTGGAAGCGCGACCAGTTCGAGGCGTTACTCTCAACGACCTCAAGGATTTGCATATTGCCCGAGAGGCGCCGGTCAAAAGCCGCACCGCGACCAAGAACAGAGCAAAGAACCTGACCCTGGCGCTTCTCAAACGCCAAAATGCCGAACAGCTCAGGCAGATCGAACGCCAGATGATCGCAATCGAAAAGGAGATCATGCTGCTGATCAGGGCAGATCAGGACCGTACCGAGCGGTTTGACATTCTTGTCTCCATCCCAAGCGTGTCTGTCATCACCGCTTATGCGCTTCTGATCGACATGCCGGAACTCGGCACGCTCGATCAAGGTCAGGCGGCCTCACTGGCCGGGCTGGCGCCCGTCGCTCGGCAATCCGGCACATGGACAGGCCGTGCTTTCATTCGTTGTGGACGCGCAAATGTCCGACACGCCTTATACATGCCAACCCTCGTCGCCATGCGCTTCAATCCCGATCTCAAAGCAAAATACGATCAGCTGAAAGCTTCCGGAAAAGCACCCAAAGTGGCCATAACCGCCATCATGCGAAAACTTATCGTCTTGGCCAATGCTCTCCTAAAGCAGCGAAGAAAATGGAGGCAATCGCTAGCTTGACCAACACGGATACTCTAAAATTGATTTTCCGCCCCCATTATGCCGCTACGCAATTCGTGCCAGCGCGATGAGGTAGGCCTGATCCGGCGTTTGCCGGCCAAGAGATGAAAGGGGGCGCCGGCCACGGTCTTGTAGGCGTGGAGGTAGGTGAGTGGCGTAGGGCATCGCAGCCCCACGCTCTCCCAGAACCGGACGTGAACCTCTCGATTCATCCGGCTCCCATCATCCAGCCGCAGGTCCCATGGTCCAATGGGCGAACAGTTTAGGGTTGCGTCGCCGGAGCGAGCGTAACCATTCCCAGGCCGCCAGGGTATGTCCCCGGAACCGTTTGTATTTGCGAGACACCCACCGCACGATGAACGCGTCGATCGTGCGCAGTGCCTCACGAAGCCTGGAGGGATAGAACCGGCCGTAGTAGCGCACCCACCCAGAAAGAGCGGGGCGAACCCACTTGGCTATTTCCTCCAGATCAAGATCGCTCCGAAGATGCAGTCGCCACCTGCGCACCTTGAGCCGCATTCGCTTGCCAGCGTTATCGCTGACAGCGGGAATGAAGCTGACGAAGCGCCTGTGGTTGCGGCCGATCGCTATTCGCGACCGGAATGTGTAGCCGAGAAAGTCGAATGATCGCTCCGGGTAGTCTCCCGGGCGATTTGCATCCTTGCAGTAGACAACCTTGGTCTTTTGCGGGTGCAGCTGTAGCTGGCATTCCGCAAACCGCCGTTCCAGCGCTTGACGCAACTCAAGCGCCTGCTCCTTGCTCACGCAATGGCAGATCGCGTCGTCTGCATAGCGTTCGAACGGGATGCTCGGGAATTCCCTCTGCATCCAGCGGTCGAACGCGTAGTGAAGAAAGAGATTTGCCAGCACTGGGCTAACCACTGCCCCTTGCGGGGTCCCTCTTTCTCGGTCCACCAAGTCCCCATTTGGCATGCTCACAGGCGCCTGCAACCAGCGTTCGAGGTAGAGCAGTACCCATGGGCAGTCCGTGTGCCGCCGCACCGCTCGCATCAGGAGATCCCAATCGATTTCGTCGAAGAAGCTCTTGATGTCGAGGTCGAGCACCCAGTCATAAGCCCAACAACGCTGCCGAGCTTTTACCAGGGCATCGTGTGCTGACTTCCCAGGCCGATATCCATAGGAGTCCCGGTGGAACACCGGTTCCAGAATCGGTTCCAAGTGACGCTTGACTACCATCTGAGCGATCCTGTTAGAGACCGTCGGAATTCCGAGCGGCCGGGTTCCTCCAGTGTCGCCTTTCGGTATGTCAACGCGCCGCACGGGTGACGGAAAGTAGCTACCTGAGGACATCCTATTCCAGACCCGATATAGGTTCTTACCCAGATCCTTATCGAAGTCTTCGATGGATTGCCCATCCACTCCAGCCGCCCCTTGGTTGGCCTTCACTTGCTTGTACGCTTCCCACACCTCGCGTTTAGCGATACGATACGGCTTCACCCTATCCATGGAGGTCTTCCCCTATCGGGTTGCCCGCTGAATAGAGTCGAATGACGATGTCCCTTTGGTCCGGTCCCATTACAGAACCATCTACCCTACTACGGACATCTCCGCCCCTGTGCCCCGCATCGGTACTCAGACCCTCACGGTGACTAACCGCTTGGGTTTCTCCCTTCGCATCGGGACGACAGGTTCCTGTGTTCCTTACCGAAGCCTGTCTTGAGGTCACGCCGCCTTCATGCCGGACGCCAGTTGGGCCATCAGCAGGCATCTCCCAACCCTTGCTCGCGGGATAGAAGTCCCGATCCCGATTTCGACGTCGATTTGATACGTTACGACACGTCATCAGCGGTTCACTCTCGTTCGTCTCCTCAAGACCCACCTGACGGAATAGCTTCCGCCTTTTCCAACAACGCTCACCACGAAGGCTCTTTACCTCCGCAGCTTGTGGCGGTTTGAAGCCTGCCCCTGCAGGCCGACTTCGGGGGGCCGTCCCCCATCTTCGGTAAAGCTCCGCTCTTGTCTCAAGCTAAGACAAGGCGTTCACAGCACACGACTTCGTCGTATTTTATCGAACGCCAGGTCCTCTCGACGAACACGTTGTTCCGCCACGCACCATTGCCATCCATCGAGATGGCGATCTCCGCCTTCTTCAACACAGCGGTGAATTCGATGGAGGTGAACCGCGAACTCTGGATGCCCTTCCAAGAGTCAAGCCTGCAATTCGACTGTGGATGATTTCCTGGTGCCGCCGCATGATGATTGCGAAGGCTTCGAGGGCGATGTAGCGGGCAGCGAATAGCCTCAGGCTTCGATTTTCCTGCTGCGATGCGTCGCGCCACGTAGTCCTGCGTGCGTGCATCCAATCGAAGCCGCCCGATGACGATGTGTGGACAGCACTTTTGGCCGCCCGATCCCGACCCCTGCTAAACCGGTCGACAACGTCGCAGAGATAGGCAAAGCCCCGCGCCCTGCACAGTGGAGTAAGAAGCGCGGAAGCGCTTCTCCTCCCCGAACCGTACGTGCACCTTTCAGCGCATACGGCTCTCTATTCAAGCTTGGCCCATGGCCATAGCAACATCATGGTAGTGCGATGTGACGGTACTGCGGTCCTCAATCCGGAAGATGTATGGATTTTCCTCCGGATTACGCCACCGGAATTGCGCCTTGGGGCTTGAGACAAGCCGTTTCAGCGCTTTTCCAACGGGGTTCCCGCGTTCATTCCGACCAAACACGAGCCAGGTTTTCGCCTTGCCCGGTTCCGGGACCCTGACCCATTTCCGCATCAAGGGTTTGATGCGGGATCGGTACTTGTGTCCCAGCCAATGCGCCATTTTCCAGAACACGACATGGTCGATGCGCCGGAAGACGTACGCCGTAAAGTCGGTGAACTTGTAGAACGCCGCCCATCCCACCAATTGGCGATTTAGGCCGGCGATCATGTCGACCGTGCTGACACTATGATTGCCGGAAAGGGTTTCGGTGAGCTTGCGAACAAACCCCTTGGCCTTTTCCTTGGGTATCGTCGTGATGATGGACATCCGTCCATTCGCCCCTCGCTTGCGGATGATCCGGTGCCCCAGAAAGACGAAGCCGTCGTCGACGTGGGTGACATGGGTCTTTTCCATGTTCAGCGCCAACTTCAACTCACCTTCCAGAAACGCCCGGCATTCCTCGCGGATTTCCTCTGCCTGAGCCTTGGTTCCTTTTACGATCACGACAAAGTCGTCAGCGTATCGGCAGTAGGCAACGGCCGGTTTCCATTGCCGGTTCTCACGAACCGTAATGGGGCGACCCTGCTTGATGCCGAAGTTCCATGCCCATCGGTCCTTGCGGGCCTTGTCGCTCAGGTATTTCGCCTCCAGCCACATATCAAACTCGTGGAGCATGATGTTGGACAGGAGCGGTGACAGAACGCCACCTTGCGGAACACCCTCGCTGGAGGCCGTAAACAGGCCACGATCAATGTGCCCTGCCTTCAGGAACCGCCAGAGAAGATCGACGAACCGTCCGTCCTGCACCCGTCGCCGCACACATCTGAGAAGCAGCCGGTGGTGGACCGTGTCGAAGTAGCTGGCCAGATCACCTTCGATGATCCAGCGGCCCCTCGTCGTATCGGCTCCATCCTGTAGCTGTATCCTCACGGTGCGGACGGCATGATGCACGCTGCGTTCCGGCCGGAAGCCATAGGATAAACGATGGAAATCGCTTTCCCAGATCGGCTCCATGGCCATCAGCATGGCGCGTTGAACGATGCGATCCGTCAGGGTCGGAATACCCAGTGGTCGTAGCTTGCCGTTCGATTTCGGGATATAGATGCGCTTGACCGGCTGGGGGCGATAGCTCTCCTCCAGCAGGCTTGTCCGCAGGTCGTCCAGATGCTGATCCAGTTTGGCCTGCAGTCGTTGCTTATCCATTCCGTCGATACCCGGCGTTCGTGCGCCACTTGACGCAAGAACCATCCGGGCGGCCTCGGCAAGCCATTCCCGATTGGCAATCAGCCGAAGAAGCCGATCAAACCTTCGGTTTGGATCGCTCTCGGCCCATGTTGCGAGCTTGTGCTGCATTTCGCTGATTATCAAAGGTCTTCACCTCTCTTGGTCAGATAGTTTGCACTTCAAGCAGTTTGAACTGTTCCCCTTCGCCATGTGGCAGGCTTTCCCTGCCGCGGACTACTACGAGAACTCCGCCAACACGATGGACATCAGGGTCAACTCCCTTGCGACGCAGAACATCGTTGTCATTCCATCATGCCTTCCCTCGTTCATATGCTGGACGTCTGCGTATTGGTGAGGCTGCCGGTCGCAGTCTTTTCCCTTGCGTTCCGCAAGTCGATGCCGATGTCATGGTCTGGCTGCATTCTCCTCATGACCCCATACGGGCGACCTACATATACGACCGCATTCGGATGCCGCCGACTTACGTGTCCGGCAGCTTCATCAGCATTTCGCCTGTTAAGCCGTGTAGGCGAAGGCGACCTTTCAGCCCTCAGATGCGGGTTAACCGGTTCGTGTTCCTCAGCCTTCCAATACTTCAGCCTCGGGAACCATCTCGGCGTAACGGCTTCGCCTCAATCCCCTTTACCTGCGGGCTACGTCACCCTGCCAGTTGACGGCAGGTCACCGCCGCTTGGGCTCATGCCCCCTTACAGCAGAGGGCAGGCAATTCTTCGCATCCTCCTTTCTCTTTGCATTCCAGTCATATGCCTCCCCAACTGGGGCGAGGCGCACCATACGTTATGTCCATTGCCCGAACCTGGTTGGGCCGGGTGACCGCCAACTTTCGCAGGAGGCAGGGATAAATCTTGCGACCTGGCGCAGGTTAGGAGGTGTTCGGGCAACGGTCGTTTGCCTTGATGCCCATCTTCTTCATCAGCGTGCCTACATCCAGCCGCCCAGCTTCGAGCTCTTTTCCTCTTAAGAGCCCTTGCGACACATCCGACTTCCGGCAAAGAGGTAGTCGAGATGCAACTCGTCAATCCGGCGCATCAGGGCAAGATAACCGTCAGGCACTGCAGAAAGTACATAATAGACTGTGCTAGGGCTGAAGCCGAGAAGCTTCGCCTGGCGCGACCGACAACTTATGCTCGAGGTCGATCATTTCTTTCCGCCCACCAATCCCGCCTTGTCGAGCGCTCAGGCTAAAAAGACTTTTTCCAGTTTCAGTTCGCTTATTTTGGCGCGCGGCGTTTTCACGTCGACGGTTGGACCTGCTGGTCCAGCCTCCGTTTCTTCGCCAAAGCATCTATCGCCTCCTCAAGGAGTTGGCCCTTCCACTTATCTGGTTGGCGTGGACGTCAAACTGCTGGATAATTCCACCAGTGTTTGCTCGCTCCGAATGGCGCCGAGCGCGACTTCTGCCTTGAAAGGCGGGCTTTGGTTCCGGCGCGGTCGTCTTGTCATGGTATCTCCTGTTCCTAGCATCGAATCCAAAGTTAGGCAGAAAATCCACTTCTTATCCCTGCTGTGCAGATTTCCCGAGCCACCTCTAATGCACGGATGCACGGATGCACGGATGCACGGATGCACGGATGCACGGATGCACGGATCTGACATCGGTATATATCCTGTCAACCAAACAATTCTCAACACCGCGATGTTGAAGAAAAAACAAACAGTCCGCGACATCGACGACATGTGTCGATTTGGAGTTGGATAAGAATTTACGACGCGCACGATATCTATGAAACGTGGGTCCGCACGTTTTAATGCTCGAGAGCCAACTTAGTGTTCGTCGGGAAAAAGTGGAATCCGGTTTTCGGATCAAACCAAAAGATGTTTTCGGATTTCAGATAGCACCTTTAAGGAGGAATACGAGAATTAATCTTTATTTAATACAAAACTGAAATACATATTTCATCCTCATGGAATTACATTATTTTTTCCAGAGGATTTTCCCGTAACCCGGGATCCGTATTTTTGACAAGCAAGCCCTACGTACAAAAATCCCTCCCCCCAAAGTTTAGGGTAGAGGCTGAGATAAACCAGAACTGCGAATGTGATGGCGAATTTTATGTTCAAAAAGCCAACGAACAACGCCTCTCTGGTGATAATCCAATAAATCAAATTGACGACCATCAAGAGGGTGCTCGGAAATGTTGGCCCAGCAGTGATGGTGAACAGGCGCAAAAGATCTTCAAGGCTTTGGGATGGACCCCAAACATCAACCGCAGTTCTGATGGTCAAGGGACCAAAATAAGCAATCGCAACAAGGCCGGCGTAGGGATCGACTGGAAAGGCTGATGTGCAAATCATACTGCCAATGGCAATGACCGCAATTAAAATTGAAAACTTGCCGGCGAAATTCCTTTGGACGGCTTCTTTTGTCTCTGTATGAGCAATCCAATGCAGACCTTTTGCCACATCCTCATGATCCTGCTTATAATAACTCGTCTGCGCTCCGAATCGGTTTCCGAGTTGGTAAATCTCAAACTCGGCATAGATGAGAGCGTTGGAACGTGACAGACTAACTTGACATTCAACAATCTCTGACTTTTCGAGGCTCGACAGCCTCAACGCCCTTAAACGCTTGGAATAATATAAATCGTACAGATTTTTCCAGTTGTGCATCAGGACTTGCCAGAGGATGCAGATAACTGCTTTCCAGGATATATTGCTCACACCTTTGAAAGCTGTCCGTCGGAAACCTGAATCTGCCAGGGCGGAGATACCGAACAAAATCGTTGGAAGAATACCAAGGAAGCGCTGCAGGATGATGAAGCGCGCAAGCCTTTCATCCGCCCAGGGAAAATCCAATATCGCGATTGCCATGAGCTGATTTTGCAATCTGATCGGTCCCGAACGGAACACAGCAATGACTGCTCCGAGGAAAACGGAAACAGTATCGGGGACGATAACACCGAGTTGCATCACCAGCATCCAAATCCAGAAGATTATTCTCTCCCAGATTCCCATTTGGACGCCTTCACGCCAACGCATTTCCTGTCTTTTTATACAGGAAATATTGGCATTCAGATAAGTCGCAGCGACATTCGGCAGGTAGGGCAGCTTCGTGATGCGATCCAGAACCGTGTCGCGCTCTACCCGGTTCCAGGCAACCAACATGGCGCGTTGCGGGGGCGACATATTGTTCAGAATGGATTTCCACTCATCCATCACCTTCCGGTTTTGTCCCGTTTCCTGCACCTTAAGGTCACTGCTACCAGCTTCAGGATCTACACGGTCAACCAATCTGACCACGGTTTTTTCGGGAGGATACGTCTTGGTGAGGATGTCGATTGCATCTTTCAGATTGCTCGGAAATTCATCAGCCGCCCCCCCTATCACAGAAGCAAGCACGCTTTTCCGGCTTGGCTCATCGCCTGCCAAACTGTAGCCATTGATGACCTCTAGTTCTTGGCCAGGATCAGCTTCTACGGTTATGTATGAATAGCTTCCGCCGCACATCCATGACTTTGTCAGTCTCTGAACCCAGGGCTTATGCAGCAGACTGGCTTGCTTTCCCAGGAGTACTTGATCAGCGAGAGCACTCTCAGAGGCATTCGTCCTGCAAAAAAACTGACTTCAATGTCGAATAGCAGTGATATGAAGCGATTTTTCAATATTAAATTATACTTACATATTTCCGAGGATGTCAGAGAAGAGAAGCTTTGCACAGCTTGTTTAGTTATCAAAAAAATATGACAATGGGCACATATAAAAACAATCGAATCGATCCAGATCTTAATGCGGTAGAGTTTGAAAATAAGGCCAGACCTCTTAAATTCAACGAGTATCACTTCGTTTGGCCCACAAAACGCGTGCGTGGTTAAAGTCTTCATCGACTTTTGCACGTAATGCCAAACCGCCCAGCAACCGTACCTAATTCCAAATCCATTGGCTCTCTGAAGTCAAAATGGGCGGGCGAAATTGATGACCGGACGGCGTGACAGATATGAGCTGTATCACTGTAACCGCACCAATCATCACAATCACAAACCCCACATGTTGAAAATTGGAACTGAGCCAACTTTTAGGTGGGGCTCCCCATGA
>NZ_SCFL01000044.1:0-9579 GCF_007000305.1 Rhizobium sp. rho-13.1
AGCTGATCGAGGTGCAGACCGGCTCCTATTTCGGCGAGGACGACATCATTCGCCTCAACGACGAATTCGGCCGCGTCTAAGGGATTTCGCCGAACGAGGGCCATTGATGCGAAGAAGCCCGCAACGGAGGCCCACCATTTCCCTTCCTAAACAAGGCCGCGAGATAGGTCGTCTGTAGACCGGTACAGATCGAACGATTTAATATTGTCGAGATGCGATGCATGAAGTCTTGTATCAAGCAAGGCAAATAGGCGGATATCGTCGGATCGACGGGAGAGTGGCGTTGCGAAAAGTGGACACGGCGTCGGGGAAAAACTCGGCAACCCATTTACCCCTGCAATAAATGTAGGGGGCGGAAGATCTACACCGTGAAACATTATTTGGAAGTTCGTCTGGCTTGCCTTTAAAGGATTGAGCCGTCGTCAGGTAGCAAGCATTTCAATATATCTCGCGACATCGTGGTCACGATGCTTTTGTATTCGACGCCATCCGGCTGCCAGCGCCGGTCTCCGACTCAACGGTTCAAGCTCGATGCATTATTTCAGCCATCGATCGGTGGCTTGATGAGAATGCGAAGGTTCCGCGCAAGCAGTGTCATGCCGCCAAGCAGGTGTTCGACCGACTTCGGCACGGGTGTCGTTTCGCCGGGACTTGCACGATTACCAACGACTATGACGCGAGCGAAGTTTGTGTTTCCCGGAGGTCTGAGTCCCACCTGCGCATCCGCCAGGGCATGTGCCGGCCGACTTTGACGAGACTACAGTGTTGATCCAGACCAGAAGCAGAAAGCCCGCTTCGTCGTGCTCGACTTTCCGCACAGCGATGGTTGCTATGCGCGGGCCTATGAGTCGGTGGCCGAGACCTGCGTCAATGGCTCCATGCGTTCGTGTTCTTCGCGTGTGTGCCCCCGATTATCTCGATAGCGACTGTTGCCTCGCTGCAATGATCCTTCCCAACGGGCATAGAAAGTGACTGGAGGGCGGCCACTTTCGATGCCCAGGGCCTAGCACCCGGTCCGCCTTTGCCACGAGCGGGTTGCGGTAAACTGTTTTCGACCGCCTTGCGAAAGCGTTCGAAGTTCAGACGCGTTCACCGCAGCGATAGTTAATCTGTGGCGATTGCCCGGCATAGCGACACAAGTATCCATACCTATTGCGCATTCTCTGGGCTTGCCGTATATCCAGCGGCGGGCCACCCTTCCCCAACGAAGGGCTTTCTATCTGAGAGGATAGCCTCATGACTGAGACCGCAAAGCCGGACATCCGTCCGCACAATGCTCATTTTTCTTCTGGCCCATGCTCGAAGCGCCCTGGTTGGTCGCTCGATGCCCTTTCCAATGCGGCCCTTGGCCGTTCGCACCGTGCGAAGGTCGGAAAGACCAAGCTCAAGCAAGCCATCGACCTTACCCGTGAAATTCTGAACGTACCGGCGGATTACCGCATCGGTATCGTTCCCGCTTCCGATACTGGCGCTGTCGAAATGGCCATGTGGTCGCTGCTCGGCGAGCGCGGCGTCGATATGGTGGCCTGGGAAAGCTTTGGTGCCGGCTGGGTGACGGATGTCGTCAAGCAGCTGAAGCTGAAGGATGCGCGCAAGATCGAAGCCGACTACGGCGAGCTTCCGGACTTGTCGAGCATCGACTTCGACCGCGACGTCGTCTTCACCTGGAACGGCACCACCTCCGGCGTCCGAGTGCCGAACGCCAACTTCATTCCGGCCGATCGCAAGGGCCTGACGATCTGCGACGCCACGTCGGCCGCCTTCGCGCAGGACCTCGATTTTGCCAAGCTAGATGTGACCACTTTCTCCTGGCAGAAGGTTCTGGGCGGGGAGGGGGGCCATGGGGTCATCATCCTCTCTCCGCGTGCGGTGGAGCGGCTGACGACTTACGTCCCTGCCTGGCCATTGCCCAAGATCTTCCGCATGACTTCGGGCGGCAAGCTGATCGAAGGCATCTTCACCGGTGAGACGATCAACACGCCGTCGATGCTTTGCGTCGAGGATTACATCGATGCGCTGCTCTGGGCGAAATCTCTCGGGGGCCTCAAGGCTCTCATCGGCCGGGCCGACGCCAATGCCAAGGTCATTGCCGATTTCGTCGCTGCCAACGACTGGATCGCCAATCTCGCGGTAAAGTCGGAAACAGCGTCCAACACGTCCGTCTGCCTGCGTATCGTCGACGCGGACGTCTCGGTGCTTGACGAGGATGGACAAGCCGCTTTCGCAAAAGGCCTTGTCGCTCTCCTCGAAAAGGAAGCGGTGGCATTCGACGTCGGCCATTACCGCGATGCGCCGTCCGGTCTGCGCATCTGGGCCGGTGCGACGATCGAGACATCGGATATGAAGGCACTTATGCCTTGGCTCGCCTGGGCTTTCCAGACGCAGAAGGCAACGCTTTCCAAGGCCGCTGCCTGACCGAGCGATCCAGGCTCCGCCGAGAGGGCGGAGCCACAACATTTCATTGACTTCATCGCTGAACCCATTCTCAGGAGGCCATCATGGCACCTCGCGTTCTCGTATCCGACGAATTGTCGGAAACTGCCGTCCAGATTTTCCGCGACCGTGGCGTCGAGGTCGATTTCCAGCCGCAACTCGGCAAGGACAAGGACAAACTTGCCGAAATCATCGGCAATTATGACGGTCTCGCGATCCGCTCCGCGACCAAGGCGACGGAAAAGCTGATCGCTGCCGCCACCAATCTCAAGGTCATTGGCCGCGCCGGCATCGGCGTTGACAATGTCGATATCCCGGCAGCGTCCCGCCGCGGCATCATCGTCATGAACACGCCGTTCGGCAATTCGATCACGACGGCCGAACACGCTATTGCGCTGATGTTTGCCGTTGCCCGCCAATTGCCACAGGCCGATGCCTCGACGCAGGCCGGCAAGTGGGAAAAGTCGAAATTCATGGGTGTTGAAATCACCGGCAAGACACTCGGCGTCATCGGTGCCGGAAACATCGGCTCTATCGTCATTTCGCGCGCCCTGGGGCTGAAGATGCACGTCATCGCCTACGATCCCTTCCTGTCCAAGGAACGGGCCGAGGAAATGGGCGTCACCAAGGTCGAACTGGAGGAGCTTCTTGCACAGGCTGACTTCATCACCTTGCATGTTCCGATGACCGACAAGACGCGCGGCATCCTCAACAAGGAGGCGCTTGCAAAGACGAAGCCAGGTGTTCGCATCATCAACTGCGCGCGCGGCGGGCTGGTCGATGAGGCTGCCCTTGCTGAAGCCATAAAGTCCGGCCATGTCGCCGGTGCGGCCTTCGACGTCTTCGAGGTCGAGCCTGCTAAGGAAAGCCCGTTGTTCGGTCTGCCGAACGTCGTCTGCACGCCGCATCTGGGCGCTGCCACCACAGAGGCGCAGGAAAATGTCGCCCTGCAGGTCGCCGAGCAGATGTCGGACTACCTGATGAAGGGCGCCGTTTCCAACGCCATCAACATGCCGTCCATCACTGCCGAGGAAGCACCGCTGCTGAAGCCGTTCATCCGTCTTGCCGACGTGCTTGGCGCCTTCGTCGGCCAGGTAACGGACGAGCCGATCAAGGAAATCGAGATCCTCTACGATGGCGTCACGGCCACCATGAACACCAAGGCGCTGACATCGGCGCTGCTGGCCGGCCTGATCCGTACGCAGGTGTCGGACGTGAACATGGTCTCGGCGCCGATCATGATCAAGGAAAAGGGCATCGTGTTGTCCGAGGTCAAGCGCGACAAGACCGGCGTCTATGACGGCTACATCAAGCTGACTGTCAAGACCGACGGCATGACCCGCTCGGTTGCAGGCACCGTGTTCTCGGATGGCAAGCCGCGGTTCATCCAGATCAAAAACATCAACCTGGACGCGGATGTCGGACAGCACATGGTCTACATCACGAACACCGACGTTCCCGGCATGATTGGCTTCATCGGGACGACGCTCGGGCAGGCCGATGTCAATATTGCCAACTTCCAGCTCGGCCGCGACAGCCAGGGCGGAGACGCCATTGCGCTGCTCTACGTCGATGGTGCGATCAGCGACGATGTGTTGGCAAAGCTGACGGCCAATCCTGCCATCCGCCAGGCGCGGCCTCTGGTCTTCAACGTCGACTGATCTATCGTCAACTCAACTCAAAGCCGGCGCGAGCGATCGCGTCGGCTTTACGCGTTTTCAGTAGCATTCAAAGAATCCGACCGACAGACAGGTAGATGAGGCGTTTGATCTCTCGGCGGGCGCGGGTGGTCATGTCGAGGATGAGGGCGGTGAAGATGCTGAGAAACCCGAGCAGCACCATACCGAGGCTGAGGATTGCCGTTGGCAGGCGTGGAACCAGTCCAGTCTCGAAAAAGGTCATCAGGACAGGCACCATCAGCACGGTTGCAATGGTAAAGAACAGCAGGCCGAACAGGCCGAAGAACATCAGCGGCCGCTCTTCCTTGATGAGCTTGACGATCATCAACATGATACGCGCACCGTCACGTACCGTGTTCAGCTTGCTCACCGAACCTTCCGGCCGTTCGCTGTAGGGTGTCGGCAATTCTGCGCAAGGCATGCGCAGTTCCAGCGCATGTACTGCAAGCTCGGTCTCCGTCTCGAAGCCGCTGGACATGGCTGGAAACGATTTGACGAACCGGCGCGACAGGACCTTGTAGCCGGACAGCATATCTGAAAATTGCGGTCCGAAAATCCAGCGGACGATTCCGGACAGAAGCCTGTTGCCGAACTGGTGACCGGGCCGATAGGCGCCGCTAAGTGTTGAGACGCGCGAGCCGTTGACGAAATCTAGCTCGTCTGAAATCAGCGCGTCAATCAGCATCGGCGCGAACAGGGCCGAATAGGTGCCGTCACCATCTGCAAGCACATAGATGTCGGCATCAATATCTGCAAACATGCGTCGAATGACATTGCCCTTGCCCTGCCGCTTTTCCACACGAACGATGGCGCCTGCAGCACGGGCGATGGCGCCGGTGCCGTCGGATGAATTGTTGTCGTAGACATAGACGGCGGCACCCGGCAGCGACATCTGGAAATCGGCCACTACCTTAGCGATCGTCACGGCCTCGTTGTAGCAGGGAAGCAGCACGGCGATCCGCTTCTTGCCGAAGGCCGCTGACGAGGGTTTGAATTCCGTGATTTCCAGCATTCGGCAGCTCCAGCACGCAGAGGCTTTCCGTGCCAAGAATTGAGACGGCACGGGCCTATAGCTCTAAAGGCGTGTCTTTAAGATTTGGTGCTAATGGGGGCATCCGCGCAACGATTTCCCAATCACCGAATAGGGATGGTTTATGAAATTTGAACGTGACTTAGGTGCCAGGTGGGAGCAAGGCCTTCTGTGGCCGGCCTCGAAATGCTAATTTTGCAGCGCACCCTTTCCTATGTCGCACCGCACACTATTTTGGGAGCATGAAGGAATTCCTGGCAAGAGTTGACGATCAATTGAACTGGCTGCCCGGCTGGATCGTAGGCTTCGTGCTGATCATTGCTGCGATCCTGTTTGGCCTCGTGGTCCACAAGCTGCTTTTCAACATGCTCACGAGGCTAGTCGCCACCTGGGATCTGTTCTGGCGATCGCTGATCTCGCGCACGGAACGCCCAGCGCGTTTTGCCATCGTCGTCGCTGCGTTGGCTTTCGCGGTCTCGGTTGCCCCGTTGACCGAGGTGCAGGCATCTTTGTTGCGGCACGTCCTGCTCATTTGCTTCATCGCGCAGGTTGCCTGGATGAGCAAGTCGGCCCTGCACATCTGGATGATCGTCTACCTCCGGCGCTTCAAGCTCGATGCGGAGGACAATCTGCTTGCCCGCAAGCATGTGACGCAATCGAAGATCATGCAGCGTATCGGCGACCTCATGATCGTCATCGTGGCGATCGCTGCAGCGCTGATGACGTTTGAGCCGGTGCGTCAATACGGCGTCAGCCTGCTTGCCTCGGCCGGCGTCGCCGGTATCGTTCTCGGTCTTGCCCTGCAGCCGGTTCTGAAGAACCTATTTGCCGGCATACAGCTTGCGATCACCCAGCCGATCCGTATCGATGACGCGTTACTGGTCGAGGGCGAGTGGGGTAACGTCGAGGAGATCACCTCGACCTATGTCGTGGTCAAGCTCTGGGACTGGCGCCGAATGATCCTGCCGCTCAGCTATTTCATGGAGAAGCCGTTTCAGAACTGGACACGCGAAAGCTCGTCGCTGATCGGCACTGTCATGATCTATCTCGACTACAGCGTGCCGGTGGCGGCTTTGCGCGCGAAGGTCGAGGCGATAGCGGCGGAATCGGCCTTGTGGGATCGGCGCGTGGTCAATGTCGCCGTCACGGATTTCCGCGAGACTGTGCTCGAAGTCCGTATTCTCGTGTCTGCATCGAGCGCTGGCCGGACGTTCGACCTTCGGTGCGAGGTCCGTGAAAAACTGATCGAGTTCATTCAGTCGGAGTACCCGAAGGCGCTGCCGCAGTTGCGCATGGACATGCGCGACCTGGTGCCGCGCGAGCCGAACCAGTCGAGCCCTGCGGCGTAGGCTGCCGTTGTGGACGGATGCGATTTCTAGGTCTCCGGTCGATGCTCGCGGTAGATCCAGGCGGTGTTCTCCAATAACAAAGGGTCGACTGCGTCGCTCAAAGCTGCAGTTCGAACCATTCACCGTAACGCTACGACAAAATTGCATTGAGGGCATTGCGGTTTTATCGCTCGACGCCTCTATTCCGTCGTCTTTTCGGTGCCGTTCGTTGGACATCTTTTTGGTATTGGATGGTCTTTATATGAGGGCAGCGTTGCGTCGGTTAGCATCCAGCATGCTTGTTCATCTCCTGCTTGCGTCCGCCGCCATGGGCAGTTGGGCTTTTTATGCAAATCGCAGATATCCGATGCCGCAGCCCCTGTCGGCCGGGCTCGTGCAGGGAATGCTGTCTGCGCTGCTTATGGTGCTTCAGAAGTCGGCAATAGACGTGCTGGCAAGGCGCTTTCCTGTCAGTTCAGCGCTTTGGGCCCCACCGCTGATTACCGGCCTGGGTTCTGCAGCCGTTCTCATCCTGGTGCATCGTCTTGGCGGGACGCCGCGGATCGCACAGACCATTACCCTGCCGCTGATCGTCTCGACGAGCTATGCGACAATCTATACCTTTTGCATCGTTCGCGCGCGCGGCGAGACGCAGTGAGAACGACAAAACGCTCTATCAGCCGGCCGCCGATCGGGCGGCTACCTGCGTTTGCGCTCCGGGCCTTGCGTGCAATGCCAATTCTTTCTATATCGTCTGCCAGAAACCGCAGATTTCCGGAGCCTCTTTTGGTCCGGCAAGCCAGATGTCGCCGCTCTGCGGGCATGGCGCGGAAGGTCACCAGAACGCGCGACAAGGGAACGGCAGGCAGACCGTGAATTCACTCGATTTCGACAAGCGTCCGGAAGATACCCGCATCGTCGTTGCCATGTCCGGCGGCGTCGACAGCTCTGTGGTGGCCGGCATCCTGAAGCGCCAGGGCTACGACGTGCTCGGCATCACGCTGCAGCTCTACGACCACGGTGCTGCCGTGCATCGTGCCGGGTCTTGTTGTGCCGGACAGGATATCGACGACGCGCGCCGGGTTTGCGAGACGATCGGCATTCCCCATTACGTGCTCGACTACGAGCAGCGCTTCCGCGACACCGTAATCAATCCCTTCATGGAAAGCTATGTTGCCGGCGAGACGCCGATCCCTTGCGTCTCCTGCAACCAGACGGTTAAGTTTGCCGATCTGCTGGCAACAGCGAGGGAGCTCGGCGCCGACGCGCTGGCCACTGGCCATTACATCCGCTCGCGTGCGAACCCCTCTGCCGACAATCCCGGGCGCCGGGCGCTCTACCGGCCTGCCGACGCCGATCGCGACCAGAGCTATTTTTTGTTTGCGACAACGCAGGAGCAGATCGATTACCTGCGATTTCCGCTCGGCGGCCTGCCGAAGGCCGATACCCGGGCTCTGGCCGAGGAGATGGGGCTTGTCGTTGCCAAGAAGGCCGACAGCCAGGACATCTGCTTTGTGCCGCAGGGCAAGTATTCTGACATCATCACGAAGCTGAAGCCGAATGCGGCGCTCGCCGGCGAGATCGTCCATCTCGACGGACGCGTGCTGGGCAACCACGAGGGCATTCTGCACTACACGATCGGCCAGCGGCGCGGTATCGGCGTTGCCACTGGCGAACCACTCTTCGTGGTTTACCTTGACGCGCGGTCGCGCCGCGTC
This sequence comes from Rhizobium sp. rho-13.1, assembly GCF_007000305.1. NCBI lineage: Bacteria > Pseudomonadati > Pseudomonadota > Alphaproteobacteria > Hyphomicrobiales > Rhizobiaceae > Rhizobium > Rhizobium sp. rho-13.1. The sequence goes on from NZ_SCFL01000044.1 coordinate 8,189, forward strand.
ATCGTTGGGCCCAGGGAAGCGTTGGAGACGCACCGGGTTCACCTGCGCGACGTCAACTGGCTTGGCGACGAGGCACTTGAAGTGGCCGCTGGGGGCGAGGGGTTTGCCTGCTATGCCAAGGTTCGCTCCACACGCCAGCCGACGCCAGCCGTGCTGCACGTTAACGCGTCTGGCATCTATGTTGATCTTACGATCAGCGAGGCGGGCGTTGCCCCTGGACAGGCCTGCGCCCTCTATTCCACACCCGGCGACAACGCCCGCGTCTATGGCGGCGGCTTTATCGAACGATCTGAACGGGAGCCATCTGCCGAGGCGTCGCTCGCAGCCCTGCTGCGACCGGCCGTCGCCGCCTGAGCATTGCCAAGCGCCGGAAAACTACTTGTCACTCGGCGCGTCGATTTTTGTCTTCGCCGCGCTTGACACTAAGGTGAAGGCGGTTTTATAAGCCGCTCAACCAAACAGATCTTTCGCCTCGAATTTAAGAGTGTCGCATAGGTCTTGCGGCGGGGTAGCTCAGGTGGTTAGAGCAGCGGAATCATAATCCGCGTGTCGGGGGTTCGAGTCCCTCTCCCGCTACCACTACAACCCTTTAGTTAACTTCAATTCTCTAGGTGCATCGCTTACGATAAGCACCTATCTATGTAGCGCGATTGTGCGCGTCGCTGCTTGGTGTCAGACAAAGTGGCACTACAGCTTTACCCAATCTATGAGCATGGCATCAAGGTTTTCGTACTCGGCCAATATTGTGGCTGGAAACTCGACATCATGGACCCTGATTTGCCCGTTAGATTGACACAATACTCCTATCGAAATCCCAAAGTAAGTTTCTCGGCGCTTGCTCCACGGCGATTGCTTGACATAATGCCTTTTTGCAGAGGTCGTGAAGTGCTTGCGCTCAACTTCCAAACGTTCCTCCGTGGGTCTCTGTCGGCTAGGCATAACAACTCTTTGATGCAGGGAGGGACGGTTCCATGAAGAGAGCGTGGGTCAGGATGCAACAGCTGAGCTAGTCTACCAAAATAGTGTTAGACATTTCATAACGTTACCTATATTTAAATCATGAGAAAACACATATCAACAACGCGGACGATTTTTTGCATCGATTAGCGCCTGCGTATATTGATAATTATTATTTGTAGTATAGTTTCTATATTATCACTCTCCTCTGTTGGGGTTATTATGTACTATTTAGTCTATTTCCGGAACTAGTTGTTGTGCAATGATTTATTGTATTATGCAAAGCTATGTTTTATTATAGATAGGGCAGGTGAATATTACCGTCCGTTCTATGCGAGGGTTTGCAGAGCATTGGTTTTGTCACGCCTCATTGCGTAGCGTATCGCTCCGGCGTGGACCGCCTTGCGAGTTTTGGGCGATATCGTGATTTTGCG
>NZ_SCFL01000045.1:0-9512 GCF_007000305.1 Rhizobium sp. rho-13.1
CTGCCCTGACCACCGACCAGACCCCTGGCCTGAAGAGCTCGCAGATCGCAGCCCTCTCGACCAAGCAGATCGTCGCACTTTCCACCGGTGACATCGCTCTCCTCACCACCAGCCAGATCGGCGCGCTCACCACAGCCCAGGTTGGCGCCCTGACCTCCGACCAGCTCGCCGCCCTCACGACGACGGAAGTTTCCGCCCTCAGCAGCAAGCAGATCGCCGCCCTGGACTCCAGCGACATCGCGGCCCTCTCCTCGGACGATATCCTCTCCCTGTCGACCGGTGCCCTGGCTTCGATCACCACCAAGGCCATTGCTGGCCTTTCCAGCGAGAACCTTGCCCTCCTCAGCTCCGACAAAATCGGTGCCCTGACGAGCGGTCAGATGGCGGCCCTCAGCACCGACCAGATCGCCGCCCTGACCACCGACCAGACCCCGGGCCTGAAGAGCACGCAGATCGCGGCCCTCTCGACCAAGCAGATCGTCGCACTTTCCACCGGTGACATCGCTCTCCTGACAACCAGCCAGATCGGTGCCCTGACCTCGGCTCAGGTCGGCGCCCTCACCTCCGACCAGCTTGGTGCCCTGACGACGACAGAAGTCGCCGCCCTCAGCAGCAAACAGGTCGCAGCGCTGGAATCGAACGACGTCGCCGCCCTCTCCTCGGATAACATCCTGGCTCTGACCAGCGGTGCCCTGGCTGCCATCAGCACCAAGGCTATCGCCGGTCTCTCCAGCGGCAATCTCGCCCTCCTCAGCTCCGACAAGATAGGTTCGCTGACGAGCAGCCAGGTCGCTGCCCTCAGCACAGACCAGATCGCAGCGCTCACAACCGACCAGACGCCCGGTCTGAAGAGCACGCAGATCGCCGCTCTCTCGACCAAGCAGATCGTCGCACTTTCCACCGGTGACATCGCCCTGCTGACGACCAGCCAGATCGGCGCGCTCACCACAGCCCAGGTTGGCGCCCTGACCTCCGACCAGCTCGCTGCCCTCACGACGACAGAAATCGCCGCCCTCAGCAGCAAGCAGATCGCAGCGCTGGAATCGAACGATATCGCAGCCCTCTCCTCGGACGATATCCTCGCCCTCTCGACCGGTTCGCTGGCCGCCATCACCGCTAAGGCGATCGCCGGTCTTGCCAGCGAAAATCTTGCCCTCCTCAGCTCCGACAAGATCGGTGCCCTGACGAGTGGCCAGATTGCAGCCCTCGGCACCGACCAGATCGCCGCCTTGACGACCGATCAGACGCTTGGGCTGAAGAGCACGCAGATCGCGGCTTTGACGACCAAGCAGATCGCGGCCCTGACAACCGCAGACATCGCCCTCCTGAACAGCACGCAGCTCGGCGCCCTGAGCTCCACTCAGATCGCCGCCCTGACAACCGAACAGGTCGAAGCACTGACCTCGACGGAAGTCTCGCAGCTAAGCAGCAAGCAGATCGCCGCCTTCGGCTCTGAAGACATCGCAGTGATGTCGACGGACGACATCGCTGCCCTAACAAGCTCTGGACTGGCGGCCATCAGCACCAAGGCGCTGGCCGGTCTGTCGACGGACGATATCGCGGCGCTGAGCTCCGCCAAGCTGTCCGCCCTCACCACGGCTCAGGTACAGTCGCTGACCACCACGCAGGTTGACGCGGTCATCGCCGCCTACAACGCAGTGTAATCCAAACGGCGCGGCGCAGGCCGCCCCGACAAGACCAGGACGCCGCGCAAGAAATTGCGCGGCGTCTTCTTTTGTAATGCCGGCTGCAAATTCCGTTCAAGGCTAGGCAAAGGCGAGCGCCAGCTCGACGCAAGCTAGTCTAGGTAGCAAGACGAAAGCGCCTTGTGCGCCGGCTCAAACGATGGCCGCCAGGCCGCATCTTCGTAGGATCGTCATGACCATCAATGTCGCATCGGCCACGGCTCAGCTCCCCCTGCTCACTAATGCGCTCGAGAAGGCGCGGCAACGACAGCTTGCTCTCGGCGATCTGTTCAACATCGCAACTATCCTTGGCAACGGCGGGCATCAGGCCCAGGCGGTCGAACTCTACAAGGGCTGGATCGCCTATAACGACGGCAATCCGCTGCTGCACCTCGCCTATTTCAATTATGCGGTCGCGGCCAACGTGATGGGCGATCGGGCGGGCGCAATCAATGCCTTTCGCGCGTGCCTCAAGCTCGATCCGCAGTTCGGCCCGGCGCATATCAACCTTGGCCGCGTCCTCGAGGACAGCGGACTGATAAACCCCGCCGTCGAGCAGTGGCGTTCCTATGCCGAGATCACTTCCGATATCACGGCCGACCGTCTCGGCCACCGGCTGATGACCCTCAAGCACATCGGCCGCGTGCTGGAAGGTGCCGGCAGGATGGAGGAAGCGGAAAAGGTCCTGTGGCAGGCCATGGAGCTTCAGCCCGAAAAGACCGACGCAGGCCAGCATTGGACATCGCTGCGTCAGCGCCAGTGCAAGTGGCCGGTGCTGGTCCCTTCGGAGCATGTCTCGCTTCGCCAGTTGCTGGATGCCGTCTCCCCCCTGACGCTAGGCTGCTACGCCGACGACCCGCTGTTCCAGCTTGCCAAGGCGCATCGCTACAACAAGTCGCTGATCGGGCAGCCCGATCTCGACGAGGCCACTGCCAACACCGTTCCGCGCCACAAAACAGGAACCGGCCAGCGTCTGCGCGTCGGCTATGTCTCGTCGGACCTGCGCGACCACGCAGTCGGCTTTGCCCTCAGAGAAGTGCTGGAGTTGCATGACAAGAGCAGCGTCGAGGTCTTCGCCTACTATTGCGGCGACCGGCGCACCAACGATGCAACGCAGGAGCGCATCAGGAACGCTGTCGATTGCTGGCGCGATATCGCCGAAATGAGCGACGCAGATGCCGCAAAGCTCATCGCCAAGGACAAGATCGACATCCTGATCGACGTCAACGGCTACACCAAGCTCGCACGCACCAAGATTTTCGCCTATCGCCCGGCCCCGGTGGTCGTCAATTTCTGCGGCTATCCCGGCTCGCTGGCCAGCCCGTTCCACCAGTATATCATCGCCGACGAGCACATCATTCCGCCCGCCAACGAGATCTACTATACGGAAAAAGTGCTGCGTATCGCCTGCAACCAGCCTATCGACCGCAAGCGCCAGATCGACGCGCGCCCGACCCGCGCAGAGGCCGGCCTGCCCGAGGATGCCTTCGTCTATGCCTGCTTCAACGGCATGCAGAAGATCACCGCCAACTGTTTCGACCGCTGGATGACGATACTGTCGGAAACGCCCGGCAGCGTGCTTTGGCTGCTTGCCGACGACGACACGGTCAACCAGCGGCTTCGCGAAATAGCCGCGAAAAGAGGCGTCGATGCCGACCGCATCATCTTCGCAGCAAAAGCGCCCAATCCCAAGCACCTCGCGCGTATCGGACTGGCGGACCTGTTCCTCGATACCTTCCCCTACGGTGCCCATTCGACAGCGGCCGATGCCATTACCGTCGGACTGCCGATCCTCACCGTCTCCGGCAAGACATTTGCTTCGCGCTTCTGCGGCAGCATCGTCGCCGCAGCCGGGTTGCCCGAACTGATCTGCGGCGGCCCGGACGAGTATGTCCGCCAGGCGATAGCCTTTGCGCATGATCGGGAAAGCCTGCAGGATGTCAGGGACAGGCTGCAGAGCCAGCGCGAAACGAGCGTGCTGCGCGACATCCCCGGCCTTGCACGCCGTCTCGAGCAACTGTTCTGGGAGATGCAGGACGAAGCCGAACGCGGCGAAACTCCCGTGCCGGATATGCGCAACCTCGAAATCTATTATGAAATTGGCGCCGACATTGTCCTGACCGACGTCGAGTTCGAGGACGAGATCGCCTACCGCAACCGATACCTCGAAAATCTCGGCCAGTTGAACGCCAACACACCCATTCCGTTCGATCGCCGTTTGTGGACCGAGCCCGCCGAGTAGCAGCCATCAGGAGAGGCGCACCGCCGGCCCCCTCCCTCGACACCTGGCGCCCCGTGATTGAACTACACTCTCGTCCAGAGCGCGTGATCGAGAGGCTTAGAGGAGGCATCGCTCGTGAATTCCGTGATTTTGGCACGATACAACGAATCCCTCGACTGGATTCATCAAATCCCGGATGATTTCGACATCATCATCTACAACAAGGGCGAGAAGATCGTCGCGCCCGAGGTGCTCGATCGCGCCTTCCGCATCATCGATCGACCGAATGTCGGTCGCGAATCGGAGACCTACCTTCATCACATGATGACGCAGGTGGGCAACGACCAGGACTTCACCGTCTATGCGCAGGCGGACCCGCACGCCCATAGCCCCGACTTCATCGAGCTTCTAAAGAACTGGCGCGACTGGGATGACGTGCAGCCCTTGTCGTGGTGCTGGATCGCCGAGAACAATATTCCGCCGATAGCCCTGCTGGACGACTACCAGGCCCAGCTCGGTGGACGGTTGCGCGTAAGGCCGGAGCGTTTTTCACTAACGGCCTGGGGCGCTCCCGAATTCGTCGATGCGGGCGCCAACGGCATGGGCATGGTCTATCGCATCCTCCACGGCCTTCCGGACGGCGGCAATATCGCAGCCCACTTCCTCAGGCACTGCAAACTCGATCACATCGCCGAAAAGGCCGACCGCCACTCTCTCGGCGTATTTTCTTATGGCGCCATTTTCGCAGCTCGGAATGCGCGCGTAGCGGCTATTCCGCCGATCTCGCTGAGGCTGGCGATCGACTTCTCAACTGCGGGCGTCGTTGCCCACGGCTACATTCTCGAGCGGATGTGGCTGCATATGCTGGGCGTAGATTTCATCCTGCCGAAAAACCAGCCGTCGAAAATATAGCAATCTGGACTGCAAAGTCGGCGCAAAACGCGCCGCCGCCGGCTCTGGCTGGCAACGCTTTTGGAGGTCCGGTTACTCGACAAATGTAACGCCTGCGCTTGACGATCGTCACCAGGTCGCCAAATAGCTGTTACATCAGATCGAGGAATAATATGACAGCTGACCTGGACCAGGCCATGACCGAATTCGTCCGCACGGCCGCAATGCACGTGCTTGAGATCGATGCGGAAGATCGGGACGACTATATCAACGGTCTACACGAAAGCTGGGTCAGCATCGGTCTGCAGTCGGGCATGGACGACGCTGCAGCCCATGAAAACGCCGATCTCCTGGCCGACAGCACCCGTGAAATGGTATCCGCGATCGAAAAGAGCGGAGGCGCAGGCGGTGGCACCGCCTGAACCAGGTTGACGTTGTAGCCACTCTCATCGTTTTATCGAGCGGCGCACCGCTTATCTATCGATGAAGTGGTCGAGCCCGAGCGTGATCGGCAGTGCGGAGTAGACACCGCGGTCGATGAAATTGTAACGGGCAAGGCAATTCCGCATGGCGACCGTATGGATGTAGCTGTGCACATCGCTGGAGCCGCGGTCGGGCCGGCTTGCTTCAACTGCGCAATAGTCCGACGCCCTGTCGAATTTTGCCGCGAGAGTTGGGGTCTGGTCGACGGGACCGCCAAAATAGTACTGATATTCGCCCGGGCTTGCAGCGGCCGAAACGCAAGCAAGACTTAAGGCAAGTCCCAATCCAAGCATAATCTTCATGATGGCTCTCTCTGTCACGACCGAACGGCACAATTGCCCGGTTCGGAATGCTGACCGCGCTCTTTTGTTCCATTGCAGGCGGCCAGCGCCTGATGTTACTAAGCCGCGGTTAAGGAGTTGTCCATGTCACGCGCCATCGTCTTTTCCATCATCATCATCATGGCCCTGCTGTCGATCGCCGGCAGCCTGATAGGGTCCGCGCGTCTAATGGGCTGGTTCTAAAACGCCAGCCGAGCACCGTTTTCGACGAAATATTTGAAGCCTGTGTGACAACGGAACATCCGCCCGTACCGACGCGTTGCCCTTGCAGTGATTGCCGCTGTCATAATCGAGCCGCGTACGCGAGGAAAGCCAATGCCGGGATTTCGCAAGATGATCGTCGTGACAGCCTTTGACCGCGATGCGGATGGCAGGCTCGAACCAGCCTTCGGCCCGCGACAGATGGAAACGGAAGAATCAGCTGTCTATGCTGCGCAGACGCTCATCAACGATCACGCCGGCGTGGTGGCATGGAGTCGCGAGGCAAACCCTGCCGTTGGCGAGGAAGGCCCGACGATCATCCTCTACCAGCATGGCCAGATCCCGGAATTCGATTGAGAGACGCCGCGATGACCACTTTGCCCAAAGATATCGACGAAGCCCTTGCGCGGTATATGGCAGACCACGGGCTAGGTCGTGATGCAGCCGTCTCGAAAATACTCGCTGAATGGCTCGGCGCCCATTATTACCTTGGCGACGACGGGACGGCACAACCCGAAGACACGCAGCAAACTGTGCAGTACCCGGAATTTATGGATGACGCGTCAGGCGGCGCAGGCGGCTAGAACCGCAGTGACGCCAAAACGGCATGCGCGCCTTTGAGCGCACATGCCGGAAAAACATCAATCGAGGTTTGGGCATCCGCGCACGTTGCCGAAAACCATCGCGTCCGGCCCGCGACGGGTGAAGCCGTCTACCGTTATCCGACGCGGAGATACGTCCACGACGTGGGCGTGCCGAAGCCCGTTGCGACTGGCCATGGCGACGGCCTGGCGAGGATCGCATCCGCGCCTTCCATAGTCGCGCGGCGGAGGGCGATCATAGTCAGGGCGCGGACGATGGTAGCCATATTCCGGCTGCGGAGCATCCTCGTCGTCCTGCTGGTAATCCGGCGGTGGCGGACGGTGGCGTCCGATTTCAAACTGGACGTCCTGCGCTGCGGCCACCGGCGGCAAGGAAACAACCGTGCCCCCCATCAGGATTGCGGCCAAAATGGCCGTCGAAATTCTCGTTGTCATGGTCCCCTCCTCATTGATCCCGACCTGCGGCGAACCGCGTCGAGCGATGATACCCTTTAATCTGTGCGGAATGAACGGGTCTGGAGCAACGCCTTCATTTTCCATTCATGTGCCTGCCTTTAAAGAAATTGCCCTTGCACCATATGGCTGGGCGTATGCATCGTGGTCGGCCTGATGCCGGACGACGCTACAAGTTGAAAATCGGAGACTTTTGAATGCGGACGACAAGCCTGGCACTGGTAACGACCCTGATCGCTCTTACGGCAGGCGCTGCCTCGGCGCAGACCTTTCCCGGCGGGCCCGGCGCCATCGTGCTTAAAGGCAAATGTGCCAAGCTGGTGGTCGGCAAGCTCGACGCTACGAAGAAGTGCAAGAATGAGCTTGCAAGCGTCACCGCCCCCAACGGCACCGTGACCTTCATCTTCACATCCGAGGGCAAGATGCTAGGCTTCGCCGGCGATGGCAAGACGATCAAGGCGGCATCGAACGGCAACGTCCGCCTGGCGCTGAACATGGTCGTTTCCGGCGCCGGCACGACCATGACCGGCCAGGTCAAGGCCGCGGGAACCTGCACCTTCGGAAATCCTTACAGCGGCAAGGAAGTGGCGATCGAATGCTCGGCGGAATCGAAGGATTCGAAGTTCACCGGCAGCTTCCGCACCGGTGGCGACGCATCCGCGAAGAAGTAGATTTCGCGGCGCCGGTTAGCCGGCGCCAGTTGGCCAGTTATCGTGCGACGATGCCTCAACCTTGCCGGTCGATCCGCTTCGACATGACGCCGCCGCTTATCGTTGCCGGCACGCGGAGATCGTCGCGCGGCGCCGACGAAAGGGTGAGATCCACATGGTGTGGCGGCAGGACTTGAGCCTTCCGCAAGGCGTTGGGTCGGCCGAATTTTCGTGGCTGCACCGCGTCGAATTTCGTACCTGTCTGTTGAGTGATATGCTCCATGACTGCCTCCTCCGCAATCCGGTTGCGGGATGCAACCTGAGGTTCAACGTCGACCTGTTGATTTGGTTCCCGCTCCGCTCTTGACCACGACGGCAATCTCCTTACCTATGAGGCTCTGCGGATCAAGGACATCTGCCGCGGATAACACTGGTGCCGGGCCCCTCTGGCGAGAGTTTTTACGGCGCTCTCGTGATGTCGGTACCGCCTGCAGACAAGCCGGCGGATTTATCCCCATGAACAAGCTGACCATGCTTTCCTCGCATGCCGTCGATGGCAAGCGACGTCTACGTGCATTTCGCCTTCCCGCGTTCCCAGCCCTACAGGTGCGCCCATGACGCGCCCGACATCAGGCTCAGGAACTGGCCAAGGATCAGGCATGCCCGTCCTTTCCTATTTCAGATGGGCGATCATCGTCACCGTCGTCGGGTTGATCGGCGGCGGATTTCTCGGCTGGAAGATGACGGGAACGCTGGGTGGCATGGCCACCGTGTTTTTCATCTGCGTCGTGCTTGCCGTCCTGGAAATCTCGCTCTCCTTCGACAATGCCATCGTCAATGCCAACAAGCTGAAGCAGATGACGCCTGTCTGGCAGCAGCGGTTCCTGACATGGGGCATCCTGATTGCCGTCTTCGGCATGCGGATCGTCTTCCCGCTGGCGATCGTTGCCGTCGCCGGCGAGATCGGCCCATGGGAAGCGCTGCGCATGGCGGCGGTCGAACCCGAACAATATGCCAGCATCATGAAGACAGCCCATCTGCCGATCGCAGCCTTCGGCGGCAGCTTCCTGATGATGGTGGGACTGACCTATTTCTTCAACAACGAGAAAGACGTCCACTGGATCGCTTTTCTTGAAAAGGCCATGGCGCGGTTTGCCACCATCAAGGGCGTCGAGATCTCGGTCGTGCTGATCACGATGCTGGGCTTTGCCGCGCTTCTCGACGGCGACGATGCCACTCGCTTCCTCTACGCAGCGATCTACGGCCTGCTGACATTCCTGCTCGTCGAAGTGCTCGGCGGCCTGCTCGATGCATCGCAGCGGACCATGAGCGAGGCTGCCCGAGGCGGCGTCGGCGCCTTCATCTACCTCGAGGTGCTCGATGCCAGCTTCTCCTTCGACGGCGTCATCGGCGCATTCGCACTGACCCAGAACCTGTTCGTCATCGCCATCGGCCTCGGCATCGGCGCAATGTATGTCCGCTCCATGACCATCATGCTGGTCGAGAAAGGCACACTTGCCGAATACCGGTACCTCGAACACGGAGCCTTCTATGCCATCCTCATCCTGGCGGTCATCATGTTCGTCCAGACGTTGGTTCATATTCCGGAAGTCGTTACCGGCCTCGGCGGCGCGGCCCTGATCGTCCTCTCTTTCTGGTCTTCGGTGCGCTATAACAGGCGTCACGAGAATAGCGCACACTCGACGAGCCTGCGTCCAGACGAAACGCCCTGAGACGGATCGAAGCAAGGTTTTGCGCAGGTCGGACTATGCCGAGATCGCAAACTGCCTTAACCTTGCCTTTGATTTAATGACATATTTCAAAACGAACGGTTGGAGAAACAGAAATACCCGGTAGAATCGCGCTGCTTTTGGCGGCTAAAAAGGGCCGCAGAGATTTGCGTTAGACGACCTTGCAGGAGTTTTGCAGGGCGGCCAGGGCGGCCTCGCCTGCAGAAATTCATCGACGACAAGTTTTAAAGAGGA
>NZ_SCFL01000046.1:0-9220 GCF_007000305.1 Rhizobium sp. rho-13.1
ACTGTTTCGCGACGAGGGAGCCGGCGATAATGGCGATATCGCTTGTTTCATTTTCGTGACCAATCCGGAATGCTAAGTTCAACTTCACGGGCCTTAACGCAATTTAAGGCCCCGTTAGCCTCGGAAGTAAAATTCTTACATGACAATGAGATGACGCGTCTCATAATTTAGTCCGCAGGTTCTGGTCGCATACCGCCAATACCTCAATCGTTTTCGAACGAGGAGCTATCGTATCGACTCTGCCTACGCAGAAAGAAATCTCGCGCAGCAAGTGCTGGGGAAGACGCGAGCCCGGCACAATGTCCGTCCGCTCGTCTACGCCAGGCGCATTGCTTCCTTCCCAAATTCCTTTGTAGATTTCTTCTGCTTTGGCATTCCGGTTGCCTTCAACTCAAGAAAACCTCTTCACTTTTCTGAAGCAAGTCCCGGCGCAGTTTTATCCGTAAAGTGTCTGCAACATTTCGCAATAACAAACGACACACTGCAACAGTTGCAAGGCGCATAATGCCGTTGTGCTTCGCATCGCGTCAAAACATCGATCTAACTCGGTCGCCAAATAGGATCGGGTAGAGGGTTTTAGTCAAAGGTAAGTTTCATGACACGTTATGTCATCGCGTTCACCGCGGCCGCTGCTCTATTCGCTACCGCCGCCGTACCCGCCTTCTCGCAGGTGGTCATCTACGATGGCCAGCCTTCAGATCCCTACTCGGTTGACGGGAACACGGAATCCAACTTTCTAAACTCGTGGAACCGCCATCATGACCATCAGAACCGTTGGTCCGTACAACGGCCCAGCTTTGGACCTGACGACGTTATTACCTTGCTCGAGGATCGTGGTTACCGAGTGAGGGATGTTCAGGATGTCGGCGAACGTTATCTGGTCAAGGCAACCCGTGGCGGCGACAACTTGCTCGTGAGCGTATCGCGGTCGGGCGATATCATGGGTGTCGTCCACGACCAGTACCAGAGATAAGCCATACCGGGTTGTCAATCCAGCGCCCTGTTCAACCGCTTGGGTGAGCCAAAGCTTGCCCTCGACCGTCCAACGCCAAACGAAAGGCATCCAATGTCTACTTCTCGCAGCCGTGACATCATTTCCCGACCGGAGGCAGGCAATGGAGAGTTAATCCGTGTCGAGCGTGTGTGGCAGCATCGCCATGATCTCGATATACGGACCCCAAAGCCGCGACACAATGGTCCAGCGTGGCTCATGCTTGCGGCTGGCGGCCTTATGCTCGGTGCAATATCTGTCGTTGCTTATAGCGATCCGGGTCCGACACACACCCCTTTGTTGCAAGAGGTCACGGCCTCCCATCCCGACGGTCGGGAAGCCGTTGCCGCTTCAACAAGACTTCAGAACATTGTTGATACGGCACGAGCACCAATGACAGCGAGCATCACAGAGACGCAAGCTGCTTCTGCACCTTACACCGTTATTCCGACCCAGCGGCCGGTCTTTGACGGTGTTAGATCTCGTGACCCTGAGAAGATGAACCGTTCGGCGTCCGCCACGACTTCGACCAAAGTCATCCGCTACGATCGATGTAATCCCGGCTGTGACTCCCGAGATCCACTGGTCGCGGGGACAATCCCACCTAGAAATTCTGCACGACCGTCTGTCGGTCCCGTGGAAAGCACAGATTTAGAAAGTTCGAGCGGAGCCGCACAAATCGCGAAAACTGCACTCAATGGTGCCGGTCTTGTCCTCATCCAAACCGCTACTCTGCCATTCACGACTCTGAAATTCGGTCGAGATACGGCGATGAAGATGTCGGAGCAGAACTAGTGCCAATGACTCGATGCTTGCGTCCCAAAGTATGTTGCTGCCGCGGAGGTCACGATGGTTCAGCACCGCAGTTTCCCTTTGAATTTGCTGAGCATGGCGACGTCCAGTAGGTCTAGAATTAGTTTCTTATCGATGCCAGCCTCGCGCAGTTCATGCGCAGCCTCTCACAGTCGTGGGTCCAGTCGAACGGTGGCCTTATGAAGAAGAGCGCGATCGTGGTACTGGCGCAAATTTGGTGGCGCTATGGAAATACGTGACCGGTGGCGTCGTCATCGAGGGCTTTGTGTTGAAGGCAAGCCGAGAACAACTATCGCGAAGTCCGCAACCTCGCCAAATTGCAATCAGCCGACCAGATCATCAGTCCTGGCAGATCCAGGTGAACGACCCGAAGCTCGATAGGGCTCGAATGCCGTTAAACAAAGAATGGGATCGTTCCCCTGAGCCTGGGCCGCGACGCAAGCGAGATCATGGTGTCGTCGACCAGCGCGCCGTATGCGAGGTGGAACCGGCGATGGAAACAACCCGGTCATAAATAGCAGGCCGAGCCTTGACTGCAGACACAAACAACCGAAGGAAGCGTCCCATGGATTATTAAAAGGGCTCGACGCCGAATTCCCCATGTGAGTGAAGAGCGTACCCCGTCGCGTGCAATACTCATGCCCTGCTCGATAAGGTCTGCCGCCTCTCGCCAGGTATCGGCGGAGGAGAGATCGACCGATATTCGTTCGAACTGGGCAATGCTGGTCGAACGCTCCTCGATGATAAGACTACGATCGTCATTGACCGTGACGAGTGTGACCGTCTTTTCGCCGCTCTCATTGATGTCCCGCCCTTGTGGCATACCAGGCATGATCACCCTGCGCTCGCCGGCATGCTGTGCCCGCGCATGGATATGCCCAAGAGCCCAATAGTCAAAACCCCAACCGTGCAGGTCGACCGCCTTGCACGGTGCATAAAGATCGTGACCCGGTGCTCCGGCGAGGCTCGTATGCATGATACCGATGTTGACGGTGTCAGGGGTTGGGCGGTGATATTTCTCGAGGAGGCTTTCCGGGGCTTGAGGCTTTGCAAAGCTCAGGCCGTGCACCGATATAGCTAGATCGCCATGAGTGATGTCGACGGCGTGTGGGCGGCCGCTGAACACGGTCACCGACGGCGGTAGGATCAGCTCCTGGGTAATTCGGGACAGGGCGTCATGATTTCCACGGATCACGAACGTGTTAATGCCAGCCTCGTGCAGCCGCTGCATCTGGCTGGCCAGAAAGCGGGCCGTTTTCATCGAAGTCTGTTCGCCATCATATAGGTCGCCGGCAATAATCAGAGCATTTACCTGTTCGTCAACACACAAGCCGACGATCGCTGTTAAGGCTTGTCGGGTGGCGTCTCCGATCAGCTCGGCAAGGTCACTATTTCGTAGCGCTAATGAGCGTAATGGTGAATCGAGATGGAGGTCGGCCGTATGAATGAATCTGAATGCCATGCCGCAATCTTCTCGGTATTACGGTTCAATTTAAAGTAGCAAACGCCATAAGTTTCTGCTTGAAAATTGGGAAATATTTTTGGCCCTGACGAGGCAGTACTGCAGCCTGCGGGCGGTTCTAGGCGTTAGAAAGTAACGATCGCAATGACAACGCATTTATACCTGCGTGACGGCAATAATCCGCATCAAGGCGGCGAACCTCTCGAGGGAGTGAGGATGCCAAAATAATTTAGGCCCCAGTGGGGCCCAAATTGGTCGTGCTGTATCGCTTTAGACTCCGTAGCCGTCCTGCACGAGGCAATGGATCAAGACTTGTTCCTCGACTTCAGAGTGAGGGGAATATAGATAACCTAGTCGGGCGCGTCAATAGGGATGGCGAGCCTGCAAGGACGGGTTTTTCGGAGTGCAGGTAGATCTAATATGCAGGATCATCATCAGACCGCAAGGCGTCTTTTGCCACAGGGAACTTCAGAAGACATCGTTGAGAAGATTGCGAAATTCATACCTATCGCCAACGACTCGATCCTGCGCGACAGCCTAAAAGAGGCGATCGGCAGGCCCAAGAAGGGTGTGACCGCAATTACTATCGAGGTTGGGGCCTTCATCGACAAGGTCCATAAAGCCTATAATCGGCGTCTAGCGGAGATGGGGCGGCTTTATCCTCTCTTCAATATATTCGAAAGTTCCTTCCGGTCCTTTCTCGCCCACACGATGGATGAAGTGCATGGGTCATCTTACTGGTGGAAGCCGGCCTACGATATTGAGATATTGCGTTCCGATCCACATCATCATAGCGATCCCGGCATTTCGCACATCGGAACCCTTCGCATTAGTTTGGACCTGTCAAATGCCGTCCATGACTTTGCTCGTTCGATTGCAATGAGCAAGGAAGCGCGGATCCTCGTCGATGAAGGAGGCGGGACAATGGATCTAATCCAGTTCACCAAGCTGAACGACCTCGAAAGGCTGATCGGTGCGGACTGGATTAGGATCAAAGATTCTTTTGCCGTAGCGCCATCATTTGGTGTCACAACCTTCCTCAATCAGTTTGAGAAGGTGCGGCATGCGCGAAACAAAATATTTCATCACCGCGACATTAGCGAGAAGGCGGCAATTGTCACCATCGCCGAGGAACTGCTCGACCTGATCGGCGTCCATCTAAAGTCACTCTACGAAGATGCCGCGCATGTAGCGGTTTCTCCCTATCACTTCGTGCAAGATACCGCATCGAGTTATCACTATGCGCTGTCCATCACACGTTACAGCTTTACTGTCACAGCCCACTTTGGTGAGAAGGCTGCAGAGGTGCGCTCCGAGGGTACCTGCAGCGGCGATGCTATCGTGCGCTATCTGCACTCGCTTAAAGCGGCGCGCATCGGTGATCTTCATCAGCTTCAGTCAAAATTGCTAACCGTGAGCTAGCAAATGCACCTCGATATACACGCAGATTCTTTGGGAATGAGTGGAGGTAACAACGCCGCACCAAGGCAATTAATCGGAGCCAATTTCAAGCGTTGGCTGGCTGATAATACGGCGAGCACCTCTCTGATTACCTGCGGCGGGTTTCAATCAGTTTTAATGGGATGGATACAGCACATACGATTCGTCGTGCTGATAGCTACTTATGAAATAGTTGCATTTCCTTAAGCAGTTCGGATTTTAAATAGTGGGTCGCTGGTTCGAATCCTTTCAAGGCGCTGGAACTGACGTCGGGCATTGATGGGCGGCGAAAGATGCCGGATATCTATGCTTCTGGGTTATTTCCGGGGCCCTGGAGTCCGCACATAAAAATTCGTCGATCCACGATCGTCCAGCAAGATTTCGGTCGGCTCCTCGGTGGAAAGCCATAATCGTAGCACGCTGCCATCATCTCTCTCTGGAGCAGCTGATTGGCCGCCGCCAAGAAGAACTTCCTGCTCGCTCTCCGTCAATTCCGCCCAGAAGCCATCGGCGGCAAGAAAAAACGTGCCGCTGACCTTCTCTTCTGCGAGGACGTCTGTGACCATGAACTTCCTGGAACGAAAACTCTGGGTGAGAAGGTGCCTCGTGGGGGATTTTGCGATCGCATCGAGAGGCATGTCCGCCAAGGCGTTTGCGAGGGTATGTGGCGTGACTTGCCAGTGTACCTGGCCGTCGTGCCTGCCAAGAAGGCAATCTCCTGAGTGGAGAACCGTCAAGGAGCCTGTGTCTGTCCCTCACGTGAAAGAAGATAATTCTGGCGGAACCCCTTGGAAACGATTTGCGAAGGGCTTGATGAATCTCCCGAAGCTTGGCTTGCATGAGCTCGTGGCCCCACGCCTCGTCGGTTCCTGGAAACCAGTCGACGACAGCTTCGACGATTGCCCGTGCATATCCCCCGTTGTTGAGCCGTTCGTGGCGCCATCAGCCACGATAGCAAGGAGTTCACCATGTCTCCCCGTGATCCCCGCATGGTCGCGATTGTCGTCGGTGCGTGTTCCTTTTTGGCTCAACCATCGGGCCTTGATTTTCATTGTGCGGGGCCATCCGCACAATGGCTTATCGAGACAAACCTGTCCCGGACGATTTCTACACGACCGGCGGGCCCGCGGATATTGCCATCGAGAAAATCGTCGAAGTCACCTTGATCGAGGAGCGCACGAAACTGTCCGGCGATGAAATTTCGAACCTCGTTGTCGGCCGCCGTGACCTCGGCTAGGAGCTCCTCCCTGCCGTCGACAATCAGGAGGATGTCCTCCGCGTCACGACTCATGATCAAGTCGCCGTTTCCCCTTCCGGCATAGGCCTCGAGCTTTGTCGCAAGAAACATTGGCGGCGTCAGGATCCGGATCGCAAGGTCTACCGAGAGCTGGTAGTGCTGTGCCGTCTCGATTCCACTCGCGTACCATCGATTTCCGAATCCGAGGATAGCCGGATCATCCGGCATGAAGTCGACCGTGAGCTTGCCGAGACGCATGCGGCAGATCACCGCCTCGTCAGCTGCCTCCATGAAGCCCCGGTGTCGAAGCTCTTCCTGGAGCTGTGCCCAGGCGGGAAGGCCTGCCAAGTCAACGATCAGGTCGATGTCGTCAGTGGCACGCACATCCTCAAGCGTGACCGGATCAGTGATGAATAGCGCGGTCGTGCATCCGCCGACGAAGACCAGGCGCGAGCGGAGGTCGTCGCCAAGGGCCGAGGCAACGGCTTTCATCATTTCCAGCAGTTGGGCGCGGATCGCTGTCATTTGCTCATGATCCTTGACTTGAGGTGGTCTGTCGCGAGACCAACTTCCCGCTGGTTCCCGAGGCGGATCGCATCGACCAACGCGAGGTACTCATAGAGTGCGTCGTCCTTCAGGACTGCGTCCGGCACGGTCTTGAAGAGCGGCTCCACCGCCTGCCCCATCTCCCTTCCGTTGGCATAGGGCCAAACGAAGTTGTACGTCCCGCCGCTGATCAGGAGTTCCGTGAGCATAGGTGCGGCGAAGGCGGTCGGTACGCCGCGCTGCATCGGCCCAACTTGAGCGGGGAAGACGAACTTTAGCCCGGTGGTAATGAAGCCGAACAGGTTCCTGCGGCTTGGCCTAGGCTCGTTCTTGCTATTGTCTTTTCGCGCGATGCCTGACGCGACACTGCGCTTAATGGACTGCCCTATTTCGGTCTTGCTGATACCTAGTAGCGCCTCTAGGTTCCGAACGGAATACGGGTCTCCCCCCACGGATTCCGATCGCAACCGATCGATGCCCTTGGTGAGTTCCTGGTCTTGCAGACTTACCAGCTTTAACAAAACGACGATATCTTGGCTCTTCATAAACAGTGTCCTCTGTCCTAGGACTGAGGACAGTTAGCCTGAAGCAATCGGTCCTGTCAATCTGTGGACATCGTGCCTTAGATTAATCGTTTGGAGCAAGAACTCGATGTAGCTCACACCTGCTTGGGCGATTTGATAGATGGTAATGATCGGGGGCAATAATGTTTCCAGATTGATCAAGACCAGATTTCCGGGCGGAGCAAGGCGCCTGGCCAATCTCTCGCTGGAACCGCCCCGAATAATATCTACAAACGCGGGAAAAGCGAAATGGCATTCAGCTCGAGATAATGCGTACATTTCGCGAGAAATTTACGGAACCCTGAACAGCCTTCGGCTTTCGCTAGGGTGATTGCCATCGCTGTTATGACATGATGAAACAAAGGTTGGATGACGACGCGACATGTCGAACCAAGCGAGTTATATAATCTCGACACTTCACCTAAGTATCTGTTCTAACGAGATTTCATTCTGCCAAAATTACTGTTCAACGGTTCGATTCCCATCAAGACCACCTATAGACATCGCCAGTCCCTTGTCGTCGAACCGGTGGACGCGGCTGCGGTCCGGGGTCATGTAGACGGTCTCGCCGGCCTTGACCGGGAATTCGCCGGTACCACGCGCCGTGATGTGGCCGATGCCTTCGACATCGACATGCAGGAACGTATCGGAGCCGAGATGCTCGGCAACGGTGACCTTGCCCTGCCAAACGCCGCTTTCAGTCGACAGCACGATATGCTCGGGCCGAACGCCAACCGTCGGCGCGCCAAATGGTTCTGCATAGACGCCGGTGACGAAATTCATCCTCGGCGAACCGATGAAGCCGGCGACGAAGAGATTTGCCGGGTTTTTGTAAAGCTCCATCGGCGAGCCGACCTGCTCGATGTTGCCGCGGTTGAGAACGACGATCTTGTCTGCCATGGTCATGGCTTCGACCTGGTCGTGGGTCACGTAGACCATGGTGGTCTTCAGCTGCTGGTGCAATTCGCTGATCTCGAGACGCATGTTGACGCGCAGCGATGCATCGAGGTTTGAAAGCGGCTCGTCGAAGAGGAAGGCCGATGGCTGGCGCACGATGGCACGGCCGATGGCGACGCGCTGGCGTTGGCCGCCGGACAGCATGCGCGGTTTGCGGTCGAGATAATCCGTGAGGTTCAGCACGCGAGCGGCTTCGCTCACCTTGCGGTCGATCTCGTCCTTCGACATGCCGGCCATCTTGAGCGGGAAGGCGATATTGCTGCGGACGCTCATATGCGGATAGAGCGCATAGGACTGAAACACCATGGCAAGCCCGCGCTCGGATGGACCGAGGCTCGTGCCGTCCTTGCCATCGATGATGATCTTGCCGCCGGAGACATCTTCGAGACCGGCGATCAGGCGGAGCAGCGTCGACTTGCCGCAACCGGACGGGCCGACGAAAACGACGAATTCGCCGTCCTTGATTTCAAGGTCGATGGAAGGAATGACTTGGGCTTCGCCAAAGACCTTCGAAACCTTCTGAAGGGTAATGCTGCCCATGGTTCTCTCCCAGATATCTTATTTGACCGCGCGGCGCTGAACGCATCAATCAAAATGTTCGGAAACATACGGCGCCGATAACCAATCCCGGTGTTTCAGTCAGCAACCAGCCCGCGGCGTCAGGCCGTCTTTCGCGGCAGCGCTTTGATGATCTTTTCCGCCAACTCCAGATCGTCCAACCCGCCCTGGAGCGGTGTTATCGGGGTTGCCGTGTCATGGATGCAGGCGACGAAGTGCTGCCACTGCTTGCGGAACGCGGTGTCGGGGGTGCCGGGCAATATTCTCTCGCTCGAATTTTCGCCGGACGCCTCGCGAAGGCGCACGGTGGCTGCAGCATTCCTGACATAGGGGTTCTGGAACTCGATGCGTATCTCGTGGGCTTCGCCATGGACTGTCATCCACTCGTCCCACCATTCGTACTGTGCACCGAAGGCAACCTCCAGCAGAGCCGGGACGCGGTCGGGAAAGCCGAGCACGGCCATGATGTGAGTAGGGCCGACCGCTTGCACATAGTCCACCGCTTCTGCGACGCCGAAGGCGCCGCGCAGGACTGCAAGATCGTGACTGCCGAGCATAAGCAGCGTCATGTAGAGATCATGATAAGCAGCATGATCCTCGCCTAGCATTACAGTTGCGTATTTTTACAAGTTCTGAATCTATAGGCCTCCATG
>NZ_SCFL01000047.1:0-9112 GCF_007000305.1 Rhizobium sp. rho-13.1
GACGGTTGGATCAGGCATGCCACCGCCGCGGCAGTGTTTACCTGCTGCTTTTTTTTAGAACCCGCTCGATCGATCTGGGATGAAGCTCGATATCGAGTTCCTGGCGGAGCAGCTTGGCCAGTTCCCGGGCGCGAACGGGTTCTCCTGGGCCAAGCTGCGCCTGCAGAAATGCCAGGACTTTGTCGTCGATCTTGTGGGGACGGCGGGGGCCCGGCTTTGTCGGCACCAATCCCGCAATCCCGGCCATGTCGAAGTTCACCTTGGCCTGGTAGTAGGTTGGCCTGGAAACACCGTACTCGTCGGAGGCCTCCGTCACCGAAACCTTGTCGATGGAGACGCGACGCAGCATCTCGTATTTGACCTGCACGGCGTCGTGCGGATCGAAGAACTCGCTGCCCCGAAATTTTGGATCGCGCACCTTCTCGGGGGTGGGATTGAACGTGCCCTCTTCGATGAGGACATCCGTCTTTGTGCGCTTGCTGTCGTACTTCGCAGACATCAATGGCTCCGAGGACACGAAGCGGCGTTAGAGTAATTCTAATTATGACGCATTTTACTACCTCGTCAAGCTGATGCGTATGGTCTATTTGACGAAATGACTCGTAATTGCAGGCATATCCTCTCATAAAAGCGACCTCTTGCGGCATAATCCACTTTACAAATGCGGCATATTTATCCTTACACTTCTGCACGTCAGCGCGGCCCCAATTTGCTCGAAAGGCGCTTCACCAGAGTGGCCAACTCCATTAAGTCGACCACCCGCAAGAGCGATCGTCCGTTGCTCATGACGACCTCAGGATCCAAGCTTACAAGATCAGTCCATTGCGGAGGAACCGACCAAACAGTGGCGTCCTCGGTCTGCAGCAAAAGGCGTTCACCATGCCGGTTGTAGCGCTTGCCGACGCACGGCAATTGTCGTGGGAATAAAGGATGAAACGGATGTGTAACCCGCACTAACTGCGTATCTGCGTTGGCAGTGGCTGCATTCTGTTGTGAGGTACAAGATCTTGCAGAAAGGTCGGTTCCCATGGCCTTCGGCGTCCGACGGGACGGCGCGACTGACGTCGGCCCAACTGGCGATGTTGTGGGAAGGGATCGATTGGCGTCGTCCGGATTGGGGAGCGCCACCGGCTCGTGTCGGGTGATTTTATCCCTCTGAAACCACTCGTTTTTATGGCAATTTCTCCTGACTTATGGTAGTCGGGATCATGTCAAACGCAACGACAAATCTGACCGACGATCCAGCCTTTCTCAAGGCAATGATTGCCGCTTTGCTGGCAGAAAACGCGAAGATGTCGGCGACGTTGCAAGCGCACGACCAGTTAATCCAAACCCTGCGGCTGCGCATCGCCAAGCTGAAGAAACAGGTCTTCGGCAAGTCTTCCGAAAAGATCGAGCGTGAAATCGAGCAGTTGGAACTGGCGCTTGAGGATCTATTGATCTCCGCCGCTGAGGGCAATACGGCCCCGATCGATGAAGCCGATGAGACGCCGTCTGTTGTGCCTCTGGCGCATGCGTCGGAAAAGATCATGCGCCGACGCCCACGCGTGTTCGACAAGGCGGTGCGCGAGCGCCGAGAACTCGATTCCGGCACCTGCTGCCCGGAATGCGGAGGTGAGTTGCGTCTTGTCGGTGAGGACGCCACCGAAATCCTCGACATGATTGCGGCGCAGATGAAGGTGATCGAGGTCGCCCGATTGAAGAAGTCCTGCCGCTGCTGCGAGAAGATGGTGCAGGTGCCTGCGCCCAGCCGTCCGATCCCTGGCAGCATGGCGGGCGCTGGCCTCCTGGCGTACATTCTGGTCTCGAAGTTCGATGATCATTTGCCGCTATACCGTCTGAACGAGATCTTCGCCCGCATGGGCGTCGACATTCCCGACAGCACGATGGGCGATTGGTGTGGTCGCGCCATGCAGGTCCTTCAGCCTCTCATCGAACGGATCGAAACGGCGATCATGGCAAGTGATCTCCTTCATGCGGACGATACCCCGATCCGGGTGCTGGATCGCTCGCTGCGAGACAAAGGGCTGGGGAAAGGCGTGAAGGGCAGGATCTGGACATATGTTCGCGATCAACGTCCCTGGGCTGGAGCCTCCCCGCCGGGTGCAGTCTACTATTTTGCGCCTGACTGGAAAGAAGAGCACGTCCACCGCCATCTCAAGCAATCAAGTGGCATCCTTCAGGCTGACGGCTACAAAGGATACGGGAAGCTGTATTCAGCTGGAGCGGATGGGCTCTCGCGCTTCAAAGAAGCTTCCTGCTGGGCGCATTGGCGACGCGACTTCCACGATATCTGGACATCGAACAAATCCGAGATCGCGCGGGAAGCCCTCGATCGTATCGGTGCGCTCTACGACATAGAGCGAGACATCAACGGTCAGCCTCCCGAGATCCGCCTTGCCGCGCGTCAAAAGCAGAGCAAGCCCAAGGCTGAAGCATTCCGTCTCTGGGCCGAAGCCCAACTGACCCGCATACCAGGCAAGGGTGATCTGGCGGCAGCCTTTCGATATGGTTTGAGCCGATGGTCTTCGCTCTGCCTGTTCCTCGATGACGGCCCTATCGCGATCGACAACAATGCCGCCGAGCGGGCTCTGCGTCCGATAGGCGTTGGAAGACGCAACTGGCTATTCGCAGGAGCCGACACAGGGGCTGAGACCTTGGCGCGGGCCATGACGATCATCGAGACGGCCAAGATGAATGGTCTTGATCCTCAGGCATATCTGACTGATGTGCTCGACCGCATCCACGATCACAAGATCAACCGCCTTGACGAGCTGCTGCCGTGGAACTGGTCTCGTCAAAATCTCCGCCGAGGCAGCCTGATGGCGACAGTCACATACGTCCGTACAATCAAATTTGTTGCCGAAATTCTCGAAGAGGATCAGGAGCTTCTTCAGGCAATCGTCTCCAACGATGATAATCTGAGCTACGGCAGCATCATCTCCGTGTACACAGGAGACGACGAATCCGTGACCGCGCTGACAGACGACGGCATGGACGAGTTGGAGCAGATGCTCAAAGACGCGCGCCGCTCACTCCAAGAATAGAACGACTTCCTCGACAGTTTCGTCGACGACAAGGAACTCGTTGCTCGCATCAAAGCGAACTCTCAGCGGTAACAATCGGGCGGTTACGTTATAAAAAAGACTTTTGGAACTTAAAATCAAAAAACATAAATATACAAAAAGCGAACAATGTAGACGAAATACGAAATATACGTAATGCGATAAGCTACTGCATTAACGCGTTAACTGTCAGGTAACGCGTGGCGACTGATCATGTATGACAAAGAGAAAGTTACGTCGAAAATGTATTGACGCTTTTCAGCTCCGCTGACAGGGGAATCTTGATGGCCTTTATGATAGATCGCGGCGAACGAGCGGTTTTGGCTGCAATCAGCAAATCACAAGCGATGATCGAATTTGATATGTCAGGTAAAATCCTTACTGCGAATTCGAAGTTTTGCCAGGCGCTGGGATACGAAGTGGCAGAGATTGTCGGACAAAATCACAGCATGTTTGTCGACTCAATAGAGGCAGCATCGCCAGAATACCATGCATTTTGGGACAAGCTTCGATTGGGCATATTTGAACAACGCCAATATCGGAGGATAGGAAAGGGTGGGCGCGAAGTTTGGATCGAGGCCTCCTATAATCCGGTATCAAACGGGAGAAAGCCCTTCAAAGTCGTAAAACTCGCGACGGATATAACACAGGCTAAGTTAAAGAGCGCCGATGACGAAGGCAAGATTAAAGCTATATCCCGTGCCCAAGCTGTCATTGAGTTTACGCCCGACGGCAAAATTCTGGATGCCAACGAGACCTTTCTCACAGTTTTGGGCTACAGCTTGCAAGACGTCGTTGGTAAGCATCACGCGATGTTCTGTGATCCGTCTTACACGAAAGGCGATGCGTATGGACTTTTTTGGAAAAGGCTACAAGCGGGTGAGTTCATCGCGGAAGAATTTATGCGGCTTGGTAAGGGTGGAAAGATCGTTTTCATACAAGCGTCTTACAATCCGATTTTCGACCCCGACGGGCGTGTGTTCAAAGTGGTTAAATTTGCCACTGACATAACTCCTCGCGTGAAGAATGTCGGCACGCTTGCCGACGGGCTCCGCTCACTGTCGGAAGGTGATCTCCGCACTGAGCTCGACGCTCCGTTTATTCCGTCGCTCGAGCAGTTAAGGGTCGATTTCAATAACACAGTTTTGAAGCTACGCACGGTAATGGCCGCAGTTGGCCAGAATGCGCAAGCCATTGCGTCCGGTTCTAACGAAATACGATCTGCAGCAGATGATTTGGCAAAGCGAACTGAGCACCAGGCAGCCTCAGTGGAGGAAACTGCTGCCGCATTGGAAGAAATCACCACAACTGTAGCAGACTCAAGTCGAAGAGCGGCCGATGCGGGCAAACTTGTCAGTGACACTCGTAGCAGCGCTGAAAAGTCCGGGCAGATCGTTAGACAAGCTATAAAAGCGATGGGCCACATCGAGTCTTCTTCACGAGAGATCTCAAATATCATCGGTGTTATCGACGACATCGCCTTTCAAACGAATCTCCTAGCTCTGAATGCTGGCGTGGAGGCAGCTCGCGCGGGAGAAGCAGGCAAAGGCTTTGCGGTCGTGGCACAAGAAGTGAGGGAGTTGGCGCAACGGTCTGCTAGAGCGGCTAAAGAGATCAAGGCTTTGATCAACGCCTCTAGTCAACAAGTCAATGACGGCGTCTCGCTCGTAGCTAAGACAGGCGATGCACTTAACGAAATTGTATCCCAGGTGATCGCCATCAATGTCAACGTGACAGCGATCGTTGAATCATCGAGAGAGCAAGCAACAGGCCTGAAAGAAATAAATGTCGCCGTCAACACCATCGACCAAGGAACACAACAAAATGCTGCTCTTGTCGAGCAATCGACGGCAGCTAGTCACGGACTAGCATATGAAGCAGACGCTTTGTTTTCCCTAATTAAGCAGTTCAAAATTGGCAAACCCGTGTCCGGTCCTCGGTCCACTGAGCCAAGTATCCCAGTAGGCAATCCACAGGCATCATCCCCAGCGAACCGTCTCCTCGCTAAAGTTGCCGGAGCTTTTCGCGATTAACAAGCAGTTGCTCATACCAAGGGTGATAGGCCAAAGTGGAGACTCTGTGCGTGTTCAAAACCTTCAAACCTTGTACCAAGTGTAAAACGTCAGACGAGAATTAAAATTCTAAAGCAATTAGACGACACGGGATCTAGAGTTCGGAACATCGCCTTTGATGGGTACGAAAGGCGCTGGTAGGCAGGGCCAGCATGAGCAATATCCGATTCACAGTCGCCGATATATTCAACCGCTAATCTCTCGCCTAAATATTCAACTCAGATCATAACACAAGCCCTGTGTCGCCAGACCAATGGAGCAGCAGAGATGGCAAAACAAGTTGCCCAAGATCAAGTTGAGCAAGGAAGTTCCCAAGCGTGCCCAACCGAAAGATTAGTCAACGCTGCGTTGCGACAAAAAAAGACCCTCACAAATATCGCCAAGCGAAATATGCCTTTGAGGAAGCGTGCTGGGATAGCGGGTCTGTATGCAGAGGTTGCACCTGCTATCATAAAGTTTCCGACATCGAGTAAAGTGATTATGAGCTTTGACGACACGAAATGTCTCAGCTCCACTGTCGTAGAAATCTCCGTTAAAAACCATATTAATAGCGCAACGCTGTCCCTTCAAAATATTTTCCGGGGAGCGCTCAACGGTAGTCCAGTCACAACTGCTAACATGCTGCCAATCGTTGAGGATATCACGCAATCTCAGGCGGTCGGTAAAGCCATGATCTTTCACTTAACTCGGATAAAGTCTAAGGACAGTGCCACTTTCGTCCACTCGATTGCAGTGTCGGCACTAATGATGCGCATGGCGGATCACTTAGGGTTTGACGTTCCAACAACTCAAATTATGGGTGTGGGCGGTTTGCTACACGATATCGGTAAGCTTTTCGTTCCTTCCGACATATTGCAAAAGGAAGGAGCTCTCACGCCTGGAGAGATGCGCACGATGTGCAAACATCCAGCAATGGGCCATGGATTTCTCGGGAGACAGCCAGGGCTGCCGGAGCTCGTTCTCGACGTTTGCAGACATCACCATGAGCGAGTGGACGGAAGCGGCTACCCCGATCGTCTGACGAATTCACAAATCAGCCAATACGCACGAATAGCGGCTATATGCGACGTGTTTGACGCCTTAACCTCGTTGCGTCCCTACAAAAAGCCTTGGACCGTCACTGACGCGATCCGATGGATGTTTCAAAGCAATGGGCATTTTGATCGTCAGCTCTTAGTAGCTTTCTCAGAATGTATCAGAAGCTAAATTCACTTTGCAAAGGCCATTCCAATTAACTGCAATCGGCCATTGCTCGTCCGTATATGTCTGCAGCAGGCGGCCACCTCTAGTACAATTTACAACATTAAGAGGGTATTTATACCAAATAATTGCACTTAGTTACATTACGAATGATGTCATTTACGGCGCCGGAATAGAAACGATCTAGAACCTTAGTGAGGTAGTTGCGCGAAGGTGCCACATGGAGTTCACTCGAAACTTTGAAATAGAGCGCTTGGATAATTCGAGCATATTTGAACTTGCGCCAGTCTCCCTTTGGTTGGAGGACGCCAGTG
The DNA here is from genome assembly GCF_007000305.1 of Rhizobium sp. rho-13.1. Taxonomy (NCBI): domain Bacteria; kingdom Pseudomonadati; phylum Pseudomonadota; class Alphaproteobacteria; order Hyphomicrobiales; family Rhizobiaceae; genus Rhizobium; species Rhizobium sp. rho-13.1. The sequence goes on from NZ_SCFL01000047.1 coordinate 6,652, forward strand.
CCGTTAAGGCGCTGTTCGAGACATGGCAAGCGCGAGGCATGGTATCATTGAGAGAGTATCTGAAGCAGCCTGAGTCTTTAACGCTCTGCCTTTCCAAGCTCAATGTCATAAAAGTAAACAGGAAAACGCTAGATCTTTTCGAAGCGTCCGATTTTTCTGAGTTTTTCGCCGCAATCCCTAGAATACTTAAAGCTCAAAGCCTGGAAGGCATTATCGACCAATGGGTTGAGCTTTGGGACGGCAAGACCAGTTTTTTTGGCCAAACTGTTAACACAACCTTGTCGGGTCGCGACCTGAATGTTCAAATTCGGGGTCATGTGCTACCCGGCCATGAGCGAGACTGGAGCCGAGTGCTCATCGCAATTGAAGACGTAACAGCTTTGGAACAAGCCAGACGTACAGCAAGCGATGTTGCGAGGTACGCACAGGGCTTATTTGAAAATTCTCCGGTTGCGCTATGGGTAAAAGATTTTAGTGCAGTGAAATGTCTGCTGGACAAAGCTCGAGACAAAGGCGTTCTTGATTTGCGGGCTTACTTTGAACATAATTCGGCTTTTAAAAACAGATGCTTAGACGCAGTTCGTATTCTCGACGTAAATGTCCAAGCCATGCGACTTTTTGGTGCCGTTGAAAAGGATAGCCTTCTGAACGATGCGAAGAAACCACGCTGCGGCGGCTACCCTGACGATTTCGTGAATGAAATTCTTGGTCTCTGGAAGGGCAATTTTTTTCAGCAACTCGATACGAGCGACCTCACTCTCGATGGACATGATGTGGACGTGGAGCTCCAACTTAGTGTGATGCCGGGTTATGAGTCGAGTTGGGCCAAGGTCCAAATTGCGCGGATAGACATTACAGAGCGAAAAAAAGCTGAAAAGCAACTGCGTCATGCCGGGACACATGATCCTGTTACAAATCTGCACAACCGTATTTTTTTCGAAAAGCGGCTGAGCGAGCTTCAGGCGTCCTCAATTCGCCCAATTTCATTTCTGATGATGGATCTGAACGGCTTGAAGACGGTCAATGACACCGATGGGCACACTGCTGGTGACTCTCTCTTGAAGAGGATGGGCGAAATACTTACTGTACTTGCCCATGGAGCATTCTTTGCAGCCCGACTTGGTGGCGACGAGTTCGTGTTGGTAATGCCCGGCGCAGAACAAACTGAAGCACAATTAGTGTTTCAGACTTTGGAGAGGCTCGTCAGACTTGACAACCAGTCCAGCGAACGGGGGCTCTTAAGCGTGTCGATAGGAGCTGCAACAACCTGTTTGGACGAACCACTATCAAACACGGTCGATCGTGCAGATAAAATTATGTATCGAGCAAAAGCCTCATACTACGACAAGCGGGTTTCGTAGCCGTAGCCGAGCGCCTTTAGTTAGGTGCAACACGTGAGAACAGGAGCCTGCGGCAGTCGACATTGATATGTGCCGCCACATTTTTCGTCAAGGAAGCAAGCCGATGATGTAGTGTAACGGCCAGTCGGAGAATACGCTGCTTCGCCTCATTTATATCGCGCAACCTATTACGCAGTCTCGACGGAAACAAACGTTTGCCAACCGGCGTCTCCTCAAACGCCGGTTGGCGCCTCCAACGTCAAAAACAGGCAGCTCAAGGGACGTATACATCGCAACAAGAAACATTAGAGCGTTTCCCTTTCATTCTGGATCATATCCGCGGGAGGTGAAGAAGTTTCGGGCTTCTTGAGGTTCAATGAGGTCGATCAGTTTTCCAATCCTGTCCCAAAGGCCTGCCACAGTGCGTTCTGCCGCCTTGCGCAGGAGTGCTTTCAGTTTTGAGAATGCCTTTTCTATGGGGTTGAAGTCGGGGCTGTAGGGCGGCAAGAACAGCATGCGTGCGCCGGCAGTCTCGATCAACGCGCGGGCAGCGGGCCTCTTGTGGCTGGAAAGATTGTCGAGGATGACAACATCGCCAGGCTTCAATGTCGGAACCAGCACCTGTGCGACATAGGCCTCGAACCAGTCTCCGTTTATCGGCCCGTCGATCACGAGCGGCGCAACCATGCCCGTGCTGCGCAAACCGCCACCAGCGTCGTCGTCTTGCGGTGGCCGTGAGGAAAGCCCATTCGCAGGCGCTCTCCCTTCCTGCAGCGTCCATGGCTGCGGGCCATGTTCGTCGCAGTCCAGGTTTCGTCGATAAAGACGAGCTTGGCGGGATCGAGATCCAATTGTTCGTCGAACCAGCGCTGGCGCTGCTCCAAGACATCGGGCCGGCTCTGCTCTATCGCGTGGCCAGTCTTTTTTTACGCGTCTGGCCGTGCCGGACAAGGAAGCGGTGCAAGGCCGACTTGCTGATCGTGATGCCTTGCTCCGCCAACGCGTCGCGGAGTTCAAACAAGGTTCCGTCCCGGTGTTCGGCAAGCCAGGCCATGATCTGTTCCCTATGCGCCTCGGTTTTGCGGGAATTGCGATCCCCGCCAAGCGGGCCAGGTCGCACA
>NZ_SCFL01000048.1:0-8601 GCF_007000305.1 Rhizobium sp. rho-13.1
CTATCTTCCTCTTAAGAGCGTCGAGGCAGCAAAATTACCACGGCTCGAAACAGGCATGACCCTGAACTACGCCGTAACTGAGAGCAGGGGACGGAAATTTGCCGACAATCTCAGCATCGTCTCATCGGTCGCTGTTGAAATATTGCCCAGCAAAGCAAAGGGCGAAGACGTACAAAAGTCGCTGGGCACTGACGACGAATTTGAGCGCGAATGGGGCCTGCGACCCGTGTGAGTTACTGGATTGATGATCTTTCGGCCGAGGCAGGGGGCCTGCCTAGGCGCAGGTTCCGAACCATTTTCCTCAGCAATGCGCCAAAACCGATCCGCATCGAGGCGTAACTCGCGCTCGGTCTCAAGCCAGATGCCTCTAGGGCTTTTTCCTTTGAGAGGTTCTGCCGTGATTTCAGAGAGGAGTGCTGTACGTCCACTGAACTCTTGATTGTGTTGGTCGAAGGCCTGTAACCTCTTCAGGTTTAGATCTATATTTGTAGCTTATCATGAGTTGTGCTAAGCTCCTCTCTGGAGCATGGTATGGCTATCGCAAAACCCATAAGGCCGCTAACCGACCCACAGCGGTTCCTGGATTGCCAGGGGGTGCTCTCGCCATTGGTGCTGAAATTGATTGCCGACGCCGTTGATGCGGAGTGGAGCCCAATAGAAGCGACGGAGGCAATCATAGTTTTGGCCGAACAGGACGCGCTGTCTAAAGGCGCTACGGTATAGATCAATGAAATGTTGCTCCGATTTGTCACTGACCCCAAGTCCTAGCCAGGGCGAACGGATCTGATGATTACGAATAGAATCATGGCGTCCTCCTGCTCCGTGTACCAACACTTTGCCGTCGAGTCATACCGTGGCACGTCAGGCTCGACGGTATGGGCGGCCCCGAATAGTCCGCTGTGAGCGCCAAAATTGAGAAGGCAGCCCTAAGTTTGAGCCTACTCGAATGCGGAGGCGCGGCTGATCACGAGTGCATGTCGGCATTGACCGGAGGGCCGGCCACTTTCAATGCCCGGCTGCCGCCTTGATCACCCAAGGTGGAGCAGTAGTTCAAACAGCGTAAAAATTTCGAGCAACCCATATGAGTATGAGTGTATGAACGTCGGCCTAGCTTTTGGGAGTAGTTGATTGGGCGTTCCGCAAAAGGTCGTTCCAATCATCGGGCGGATCGCCATCATCTAGCCGTTTGGCAAAGACGGTGTAAGGATCAGTTCTAGATCCCGCCTTGCGCAATGTATTTTCGTCGTTCATCCAAGCATAGATTATAACTCGGCTGGCGCTGTCGAAACGATAGAATAGCCTGAAACGCGAGAGAAACTTTGCGCGCCGCCAGTGTCGGTGCGCTGAGCCGAGTGTGTTTCCCAAGCCAAAGATATAAGCGTTGGGATCGCGCGGAATCTCATCGAAGATGAGGGCTTGTATCCGGGCAAGAAGTTTCGCCTTGGGATGGGATGTATAGTCATCAGGTTTCTCGGATGCCAGTCGTGTCACATCCCGTTCAAGCATGTCGAACGCTTCGGCAAAGGCGCTGGAACGATAGAGTTTCCAGCCATGCCGTTCGGCAAATTGGGTCTTCGCCGGCGTCACAGCGTGACATCATCCGGGATTACATCGGTGTCAGCAACGGTGACATTTGCCGTGAGCGTCCGAATGCGAGCGACATCCAGGTCGGTGAAAGGACGCAGACGGTCGGGATGTTCGACCATGTCGCGTTCCAGAAACGCAAGATAGGCCGAGACAACGGGATCGCGTTCTGGGTTATCATTTGCCCCGTCCCCAGGCTCGGACGTATCCAGCGTCACTAGCATACTGCCCGGGCCAATGACATGGGCGCGAATCTTTGCCCGCTGCTTGAACTCCGGATGCGCCTTGAAAAGCGCCTTGTCGAGGCGCAACGCTTCCGAACGTCCCGTCGTCGTAATTGATCCTTTGAATTCCGCGTACGCCATGCCGGCCTCCTTATGCTGGTACGTGGAATAATACGTTTCGTATAAAAAATCAAGCGATCGTAGGCTATATATCGACACGCGCGGCAACTGCTGTAGTTGTCTGTTCATGGTTTCATGTAGGTTCACATGCGGCGTGTTGAAGTTTGCGGGGCCTGCGGGAAGGGCCCTGATCTGGGATCCGTTCGCTGCTGAGAGATCCCCAACCTGCGGATAGTCTGAAGGGTCCATTCAGCCAGCATTCAGGGCCGAGCGCCATGATGCCCGTCAATCCGGAGTGATCTTCGCATCTCGCGTTGTCCGACCCGGTTTCTGGAGCATAACAATGTTCAGGAAAACTATCCTTTCGGCGCTCGTTCTTGCCACCATCGCCACTCCTCTGGCACTGACTGCTGGCGTCGCTGATGCGCAAGAGTATTACGGCCGGCCCTGGCATGACAATCGCGGCTGGGAAGGGCCTCCGCCTGAGAGGCCCACTATCACCATGATTATGGCGGCGTCATCGCCGGAGGACTTGCTGCAGGCTTGGTCGGCGGGCTTATCGGCACTGCTATCGAAAACAGCGGTCCTCGGTACTATGCACCACCGCCGCGCCCGCCAGAGTGCTGGTATCAGCGTCAGACGGTTCAGAATCGATACGATGACGGGTACCATGTTGAGAGCGTGCGCGTCTGCACCTGACAAACTAGGCGTGAAAAGCCAAGTGCCGCATAATCTGTGGTTTCGACCTGCCCGTGGTTCCCTGATGGATGCAGTCTAGCCGATTGGGCGCTCTCCAACCGTGGGCGAGCAATCTTTTGTTTTCAAATGACTGGAAAACTCATTTCAGATTCGAACCGTACACGGGAGGATTTCGATCCTATAGCGTTCACATCGGCCAGTCCATGGTGGTGCTCATGGATTGGACTGCCATGGGTCTAAGCCGCTCCGAGTGGGAAAGGGTGAGGGGTTACCTCTGAAGCTGCCCCGGCATTGAAGCGCCTAGGCGCTACCAAGCCTATATCGATCAGGGAAAAGTCGTTGCCTTTGTAGGCGACCTTGGTCCCGTAGGCGCGAGCACAAGCGTAGGCGAAACAATCGCCCATATTGAGCTTTGCAGGGTGGCTGACGATCTTGCCGTACCGCTGCGCGGCGTCGAGGGCGTTTGTGCCCACATCGCCAGAAATCATGACGTCTCTCGCCTCCAGGTCGATGAGAAACTGATCTACTATTCGGCGAGACTCCCGCAGCATTTCGGGCGTTGCAGGCTTGTTTCGGCCGACGCGCTCAGCCATGCGGCGGGCGAGCGCTAGCGAAGCTTCCATGCGAGCAACTGACGACACATAGAATGGACCTTCGTCCTGCCCAAGACGGTCTAAAAGCTCCTCGCGGTCTTCTTCATACGCGAGGATCGCGACAATCACGGATGCGTCGAGGAACAGCATCAGTCCTCGCCCCACATTTCATCGGTCTCACGCTTGTGGTCGCCGGGTGCATAAGGTCCCGCTGCGCGGGCCATCGCAGATATTTTGCGAGGCGGTCGCGGATCGGCAGGCTGCTTCTGCGGCTGGCGATCTCGCGTTTCAGTGCCGCCTTCACGGCGTCGACCTTGGAGGTTTTGGTAAGGCCTACGAACTCATCCGCGAGCTCGTCGACTTCCGGATCCTTGATGTAGAGAGGCATGATCAGCATATCCTTTGATAGCATATATAATATCGTCTTTTTCATATCCTTGCAACATCACTTGGTGCGTTTGCGGCAGTCGGTTCACACCAACGAGGCTTTTCGGCCGACATCACCCAGGGAACGTCAACGTTTTGATCATGGGGCGATCGAAGAATCGTCGAGAGATATTTATCTTTCACCAGCGAAGCACGGGCTGCGGTCCGCAGCATGTTGTTAAACGCGGCCTACGAGCCTTGCCTGGATCATTATTCCGCTCCTTCCGCCGAGGCACCTTTCGAGGACGAAGGGGAGGGCTGCAGCAGGTCGGCAAACAGCTGCCTGTCGGCATCGCGGGTGAGGAAGCCCGGCAGTTCGCGGCGTAACCATTCGGCGAGACGTTTCGAAAACTCGGCATCGCCGCTGTTTTCCAGACGGTGGAGAACGAGGGCGCCAAGCAGCACCTTGCGTCTTGTATCTTCCTTGCGCTCTTGTTGGCCGAGGCGGGCTTTGAGGGTTCTGCGCTGGGCCTCGATCTGGGCGAGGCGTTCATCGATGGTCTTCCTGGCCATCATCTCTCCTTTCGAACAGGTCTAAGGCGAAGCGGGACTAGGCAGTGTCCCCATAAACGGGGTTCATCTTATTGACGGTGTATGATTCAATCTCCTTGAAAGGAGATTGCTATGCGCCGTCACGAATTGAGCGACGAAGAATGGGCTATCATTGCACCTCTTTTGCCAAACAATAGCCGTGGAATTGAACGTGTCGATGACCGCCGGGTGATCAACGGCATCCTCTGGCGTTTCAGGACTGGTTCGTCTTGGCGAGATGTGCCGGAGCGTTATGGCCCGCGCACGACGCTTTACAATCGGTTCTCCCGATGGCGCAAGGCGGGCGTCTGGGATCGTCTTCTGGATGCCGTTTCAAAGCGTTACGATGGAGACATCGTGATGATCGACAGTTCTTGTGTTCGCGTTCACCAGCATGGTGCCAACGCTAAAAAGGGGGATCTGCCGATCCTTGCATGGGACGTTCGCGCGGCGGCCTGACGACAAAGATCCACGCTCTTGTCGATGCAGATGGCAGACCGGTTCGGCTCGAACTCACCGCCGGCCAAGCCGGCGATGCACCGATGGCTGAAAAGCTGTTGAGCGACCTGCGGCCCGGCGCGTCGATCCTCGCCGACAAGGCATATGATACGGATGCAATTCGTAACTTTGCCAAGCAACGCAAGTGTTGGGCGAATATCCCTGCAAAGGCCAATCGAAAGCAGACATTCAGCTTCAACTGCTGGGTCTACCGTCAACGCAATCTCGTGGAACGGACCCTAGGCCGCCGGAGAAGAGGGTGCCCGATTAGAATTGTTTAAGGCGCGACCGTATCCTTCAGTACTTATAAGCAGTCTGCTACGGTCAGCAGGCCGAACCCACCGCGCCGGTGAGGTCTTGATCAAGCTCGCAATTATATACAATCCGCCAGGCAGTCTGTGGCCGGCGCCGACGCGATTGTAGGAGTCAAAACGTTACCGGTCGAACGCTTGGCTGAGATCGACTCATACGAGGACCTTCGAATACCTTCGGTGGATCGTGCGCTTAATTTGAGCTTCGTCGATCCAATTCGGACGACGGCAAGGGCTTCAAGGGTCACCCAAAGGGCTCAGTTGAATGGACCTCAGCGCAGTCGGGCCATTAGATATGCATCTACATATTCGCCGTCACGATACGCGTTCTGTCGTAGTATTCCCTCACGAACAAAACCAGATTTCTCGTAAAGCCGGATGGCAGGGCCGTTATCTACGAACACATCAAGTTCGATACGCCGGATGTCATGCCACCTGTCGGCCGTCTCAATCAACGTGCTGAGGAGCTTCGCTCCGACACCTTTACCGACAAAATCGTCATGAACGCCAATAGCCAAAGTCGCACTATGAAGCTGACGGCCGGTTTTGCGGTGTAGCCCGGCATTGCCGATGACCTTGCCATGCCATTCAGCACAAATAAATATATCTGTAGGCGACATAGCTTCGATATATTTTCGAGTTCTATCCGCGCTATGGAACGGTTGGCGTAAAGTCCCATAACGAAACCCGGGCAGGTTAAGAATTTCCGTAATTCCTTCGGCATCTTGCGTGCGAGTACCACGAATTAAAACATCCTGCACGTTGAACTCTGGGGATGGCGCTGCGCAGTCAGTGGGCCGCATTGTTGTTTCCTTTTCAAAGGTGGCAGGTGTCATTTTGCTGATCATTTGGTAGATGCTATCGAGCCTGATCTGCGTCCCAAGTGACCGGAAAGTTTTGAACCGTTCGGATGCCCGAAAAGCCGGTGACTTTTGGAAAGGGACCTGCGGCTCTGATGGTCGGAAAACGCTCCGCTAACACGGTCAATGCCTCTTCCAGCTCAGCTTTCGCCAGTGCTTCGCCCAGACAACGGTGCGCTCCAGCGCCAAATACCGGATGCCATTTCAATTGCTCTCTTGTAATATCCAGCCGATCAGGGTCGTTGTAGAGATGCTCGTCTCGGAGGGCGGACATGGTCACAAGGGAGCAAGCTTTATTGGCAGGGAGGAGCATCCCGTCCAACTCGATATCGGTTGTGGTAAAGCGCGGAACCGAGCCTATCGCGGGCTCATAACGAAGGCATTCCAGGACGGCCTTTGGAACCAGGTCGTGATTGTCTAAAACTGCATTCCATTGCTCAGGATGCTGGAGAAGCACTGCCAGCTGAATGACGATGGCAGATCGCGTCGTGTCGCTGCCACCGACAATCAAAGTCATGATTTGGGTAATCACTTCCTCGGCGGACAAGGATCCGTCGCTTTCCACATCGGAGAGAAGTTTGCTCACAGAGTCATTGTTTTTCTCATAGCTGCGCTTTGCCACTACGTCAGCAACATATGATCTCAGCTCGCCGGCTGCTCGTTGAAGCTGCGGTACATCTTGCGCACGCCAAGATCCGCCCAGGAGCGGACTGAAGCGGTATACGATCTCTGTAAATCTATTCACATCGTCCTGGGGGAGGCCCAAGATCGACGCAATGATCCTGGCCGGAATAAGAGCGGCAAAGTCCTCAAGCAAGTCCATGCCACCATCGGGCGCTGCGGTATCGGCGATCTGCGCAACGGTCTCTCTAATGAGAGGTCGCAACGCATCAATCATCTTGAAGGCGAATGTCCTGGTCAGGCGAGATCGTCTGCGCAAATGGACATCGCCATTCGACGTCAGCATCCCGTTTCGCACGAATTCCCAGATCGGCCCATTCTCAACGCCGCGCAGGGTGACCAATTCTGTTTCTACCTGACGTGTCTTGGCATCGCTGCACAGGCTGAGAACGTCGTTGGCACGCAAGATGAGATATACCCCCGCTTCCGACAAGATGAACGGAATCTCCTTTCGGTAGTGCCGGTAGACGCGATGAGGGTCGGCGCTCAGGGTTGAAATGGGTAGCACCGGAACTCGAAAGTTCGTAGACCGCTCTGCGGAGTTGTCTAGGGTCATTCATCAATATCCTTTAATTCGGCTCATCGGCCGCCTAAATTTCCGGCCAGCTGCCGAAACACAACCGACGCGTCAGGCAGGGCGGTAGCGGTCTTTAGCGGCGACAGCCGGCCTGCATTGTGTGCTGGTAACAGTGGTGGCAGATCCCCGTTGAATAATGTGCGCAACGGAATCGGCGCGAATTTCCCCGCGTCGTTAGGTCTGCCTGTCACGCCATCAACATCTACGTGCAGCCACATTAGCGCGCTGGGAAGAAACTTAATCCACGGTCCATCGCACAGTTGAATTCGAGTGTCTTACCCTTTTGTTCGTACGCGGGCAGGCTGAACACAGTCATAGAAAATTGAGCGCTGTTATCTGGGTGGACTTTGTATCGTAAAAACTGAACGATCGGCTTTCCATCGAGATCGATGGTCATATGCTCGTCAGCAAAGGCAAGCGTCCCATCGTCCGTCAATCTGAATGCGTTAATCCGTAGTCCACCGCGTGTTTTGCTCGGCTTTGCATCGTTTGGTACCGCGCTGCAAAGACTGAGATCAACGGTGACGGCGACCGGCTGCCCCTTGCCAAGCATATGAATTACAGCTGGCAGGGCGAGGGGGCCCTGGCGGTTCTCGGTTGCACTCCCTGCGGCGGGTAGCAATGCCGCGAGGAGAATAGTGAAGACGCGCTTCATGCAGTACTCCTTGGAACTCTCGGCGCATCGCTCAAAAGCGCCGTCAAATGGATTGGCATCGCGTAACTTGACGCAGTGCAATTGCGTTGCGAGGGAAGCCGTTACCCTAAACCACCGATGGAGCGTATCATCTGAACTTCTTCAACCGGCTTGCCATTCTCGATAATTCCGCCAGGCATCACGCAGAGATCAGAAAAAAGCTGACTACGATAGAATGCAATGGCAGATACATTTTCGCCGCTGACGCATAGCTCCAGTTTCGAAATACTCTCGTCTTTTGCGAATGAAATGACATGGTTCAGCAAAGCCGAAGCCGTCCCAGTTCGCCGAAAGTCGGCGTGGACGTAAGCCATTACGATAATAGCCCGGTGCTTCAGTTTTGCTGGATGCCTGCGAATAAGCCCCATCAATCCCACAGGGATACCACTATGGAAAGCGCCGAAGACTGGATCAGTTAGCCGCCTATTCCATTCATCCTCGGAAAGAGACTCCCAGTCATCAAGAATGCTGGCGTAGGACGATGGTGTGGACCTTAAGGCCTGCAGCCATATCTGTTTGAAGATAGAGCCTTCCCCGGGCACAATCCGTCTGTATGAAATTTCTTGTGTGTTCAAGATATGCTCCTTTTCCCGGTTTGTTGCCAACACGACAGACTGACCCAGCAAACGTCCGTTTTAAGCGCTGCATGCGCCAGAGTTTAGGTCATCCTGTCCACACCAGCACCGGAAGTATCAGACAGAGCGGCGGGGATTCCGCTCTGTTAACGAGTCGTCGTTGATTGTCCTCCTGACTGGCGTCGCGCTGGGAGGTTTTTGTATGCTTGTCTTGGGCCAGCTTACTGC
>NZ_SCFL01000004.1:0-334709 GCF_007000305.1 Rhizobium sp. rho-13.1
TTATCCCCATGAGGTGCTGCGAGCAGGGGCGATGGAGGGAAGCGAGAGAGGAGAGAGAGAGTGTAAGAAATCAGAAAGATCACAAAACCGGAAAGAGCCACCCCGACCTCCCTCATTCCTGTGCTTGTCACAGGAATCCAGCCGCCCAAGTCCTTGGGCGATAAACACTTTTCTCACCAACAGAGAGTCCTCTCACGGCGCAGACGCGCCGTGACTGGATTCCTGTGACGAGCACAGGAATGAGGGAGCCGGGGGCGTCAGGGCAAGGTTGGAGTTTGAAGCGTTTGGCAGTTATGGATATATTTTTCAATACCTGCTCAGTCTGTGGATCCGCGCCACACACCTATGCTTGTGACGAGCCTACACGTGCGAGGGTTACCGCTTGTGGGCGACTCCAGCGCCGTCGTGCCGGGTTTCCACCGTTCTACAGGCCGTGAAGATAGTGGGAGATGTCTTGCCAATCGGGGTTGGTGGTCTCGATCAGGTTGAGCTTCCATTGTCGGGGCCACTTTTTCATCGTTTTCTCGCGGGTGATCGCGGCTGTCAGCAGATCGTGCTCCTCGAACCAGACCAGCGTTTTCACACCGTGTCGCGAGGTGAAGCCGGGGGTCAGTTCATTCTGGTGGTCGTAAAGCCGGCCGGCCATATCCCGAGTCACGCCGATGTAAAGCGTACCGTTGCGTTTCGATGCGAGTATGTAGACGTAGCCTTTCATCGCCGTATCTTTGCGCGAGTATATCAATAGGTACAATCAAAAATTGAAGCCTGGTTACCCGCCGATATTCTTCTCCCTTCTTCTCCCATGGCCCGCTCAAACCCTCCGGCCGATGCGGTTGCGGGTTTGGGAGGGGCTTTCGGCGAACTGGGTGCGGTAGCTGCGGGAGAAGGCGGAGGCGGAGTTGAAGCCGGTGGCGGCGGCGATGTCGGCGAAGGTGGCGGGTGTCTCGATCACCTTGCGGCGGGCGGCGTTGAGGCGGAGCGCGAGGTAGTGGACGTGGGGCGCAACGCCGACGCTTTCGCGGAACAGCGTTTGCAGATGACGGGCGCTGAGCCCTGCGCGCCTGGCGAGGCGGGTGAGCGACAGGGGCTGCTCGACGGTCTCTTCCATGAGCCGCACCGCGTGAGCGACGCGGGGATCGTTCATCCCGAACGCTGCCGTCGACGGCATGACCTGCGTGTTGCTGCGGGAACCGGCCTGCTCGTAGATGAAGAGCCGGGTTACCTCCAGTGCCAGCGAATAGCCCTGCCGCCGCCGGATGATTTCGAGCATCAGGTCGACTGTTGGCAGCGAGCCGCCGGTGGTGATGCGCTTGCCGTCGATGACGAAGCGTTCGCGCACCATCCGTACCTGCGGATAGGCTGCGGCAAAATCGTCGAAATCCTCCCAATGGGTCGTGGCCGCCACGTTGTCGAGCAGGCTTGCTTCCGCCAGCAGCCATGTTCCGGATTCGATGCCGGCGATGACCGTGCGATAACGCGCGGTCTGGGACAGCTGCATCTTCAGGGCCGGCGTGGCGCTGCGCTGCCAGTTGTAGGCGCCGAGCACGAACAGCGGCGTCGTCTCCCTGGCCGGACGAAAGGCGGCGTCTACAGGGATTTGGATATTACTCGTCGTCTGCACCGGAGCGCCGTCGGGGGTGAACAATCGCCACCGGTAGATCTCGCTGCCGGCAATGCGGTTGGCGCCTCGCAGCGGCTCGATGACCGAGGCGATCAGGATCAGGTTGGTCTCCGGCAGGATCAGCAGGTCGATATCCAGCGGGGCATTCGACGAGGTCAGCATAGGGATCGCGGTCCGTTTCCGATAATGTATAATCTACTTCCGAAAATGCAAAGCAATCCTCTCTGTCATGCCGCGTAATCCGGTCAACCAATGGAGACCCCCAAATGCCTCTTGCCATGAATCGCGATGTGTTCATCACCTGTGCCGTTACCGGTGCCGGCGATACGGCTTCGAAGTCCGCCCATGTGCCGGTTACCCCGAAGCAGATCGCCGAATCCGCCATCGATGCCGCAAGGGCCGGCGCTGCCATCGTCCATTGTCATGTTCGCGATCCCGAAACCGGTGCCGGCAGCCGCCGCATCGAGCTTTATCGGGAGGTCACGGACCGCATCCGCGCCTCCGAGGTCGACGTCGTGCTGAACCTGACGGCGGGCATGGGCGGCGACATGATTTTCGGCGACGTCGAAAATCCACTGCCGCTCAATCCTGTCGGCACCGACATGGGCGGCGCCACGGACCGTGTTGCCCACGTCGCCGAGTGCCTGCCGGAAATCTGCACGCTCGACTGCGGCACGATGAATTTCTCGCTTGGCGACTACGTGATGACCAACACGCCGGGCATGCTGCGCGCCATGGCGAAGAAGATGACCGACCTCGGCGTCCGCCCGGAGATCGAGGCCTTCGACACCGGCCACCTTTGGTTTGCCAAGCAGCTGGTCGAGGAAGGCTTGATCGAGGACCCGGTGTTGATTCAGCTCTGCATGGGTATCCCGTGGGGAGCGCCCGACGATCTCAATACCTTCATGGCGATGGTCAACAACGTGCCGCCGAGCTGGACATTTTCGGCGTTCTCGATCGGCCGCAACGCCATGGCCTATCCGGCAGCCGCCATCCTTGCCGGCGGCAACGTCCGCGTCGGGCTGGAGGATAATCTCTATGTCGGCAAGGGAAAGCTCGCCACCAATGCCCAGCTGGTCGAAAAAGCCGTCACCGTCGTCGAAGGCATGGGCGGTCGCATTATCGGGCCGGACGAGGTCCGGCGGAAGCTGAAGCTGACAAAGCGGTAGCAATATGGGTCGGACGACGGAAGTTAGAGCATGGCAGGAACCACTATGACCAAAATCAATAGAGCGGCCTGCATCGGCGGTGGCGTTATCGGCGGGGGGTGGATTGCCCGGTTTCTTCTGGCCGGCATCGACGTCAAGGTGTTCGATCCGCATCCGGACGCGCAGCGGATTGTCGGCGAAGTGCTGGCCAATGCCGAGCGGGCCTATGCGATGCTGACCGGGGCGCCGCTGCCGGCGCGGGGTCAGCTGACGTTCACGGCAAGCCTCGAGGAGGCGGTTGCCGATGCGGACTGGATCCAGGAGAGCGTGCCGGAGCGGCTCGACCTCAAGCGCGGCGTGCTCAACCAGATCGATGCGGCCGCCCGGCCGGACGCGCTGATCGGCTCCTCCACCTCGGGCCTGCTGCCGAGCGAATTGCAGCGCGACATGCGCCACCCGGAACGCCTGTTCGTCGCCCATCCCTACAACCCGGTCTACCTGCTGCCGCTGGTCGAGATCGTCGGTGGCGAGAAGACCTCCGCCGAAACGATCAGGGCGGCAATGGAGCGTCTGGTGCCCATCGGCATGAAGGGCGTCCATATCGCCAAGGAGATCGAGGCGTTTGTCGGCGACCGCCTGCTGGAGGCGCTGTGGCGCGAGGCGCTGTGGCTGATCAGGGACGATATCTGCACGGTCGAAACGCTCGACGACGTCATCCGCTATTCCTTCGGCCTGCGCTGGGCGCAGATGGGGCTGTTCGAGACCTATCGCATTGCCGGGGGTGAAGCCGGCATGCGGCATTTCCTCGCGCAGTTCGGCCCGTGCCTCGCCTGGCCCTGGAGCAAGCTCACCGATGTCGTCGATCTCGACGACGCGCTGGTGGAAAAGATCGGCCGGCAATCTGACGAGCAGGCCGGCGGTCGCTCGATCCGCGAACTCGAGCGCATCCGTGACGAAAACCTCGTCGGCATCCTGCAGACGCTGAAGGGCGGCGACGGCGGCAATGGCTGGGGTGCCGGCAAGCTGCTGAAGGATTTCGAGGATGGCCTCTGGGCCGAGGGCGGCAAGCGCGATACGCTGCACGACACGGCGCGGCCGCTGACACTGGTGGAGACCAAGGTCAGCCCGGCCTGGGTCGACTATAACGGCCACATGACGGAACACCGCTATCTGCAGGTGTTCGGCGACACGTCGGATGCGCTGCTGCGGCTCGTCGGCGTCGATCTCGCCTATGTCCGGGACGGTCACAGCTACTACACCGTCGAGACCCATATCCGGCATCTCGGTGAAGCGAAACTCGGACAGCCGATCCATGCCACCTGCCAGATTCTTTTCGCCGACGACAAGCGGCTGCAGGTTTTCCACACGATCCACAACAGCGAGACGGGCGAAGCGATCGCCACCGCAGAGCAGATGCTGCTGCACGTGGACTCCAAGGCTGCCAAGGCGATGCCGGCGCCGGAAATTATCTTGAACAGAATCATGGCCATCGCCGGTGCCCATGCGACGCTGCCTCCGCCGGAGGGAGTGGGACGGCATGTCGGGCAGAAACGACAGGGGTAGAATGGGTATCGCAATCGGTGCCGCCGGCCCGGGATTCGGGCCGCGAGGCGACAGCCTGGAGATCGATGGGCGGATTGGCAGGGATGCCGGTCCGCATCGTCGCATCGGGGGTAGTTTCTGTCGCGTTCAACCGCTGCAATCGGTGGTGAACCCGCCATTACTGCAGGGTGAAACCGATGGCGGGCGGCCAGCCGATCCGCCGATACACGTCGAGGATTGCCGCGCATCCGGTCACGAAAAGATGCGGCGAATTTATCAGGGAGATCGATCAAGGGTTTGAATTGGCTGCTATCTCCGTATAGTCGTCGGCAATGGATCGGACCGGGAAGTTAACGCCGAAAACGGCAGCCGGGATACGAAGTCTAATAACAACCAGAGAAGAGGAACAGGGAATGAGCGAGTTTACGAAATATCTGACCGGTCGTGTCACCTCGGGGGGCATGAACCGCCGCGAATTCATGGGTCGCGCCATGGCCGCCGGTATCACGCTTGCCGCCGCCGACGCGATGTTTGCCACCAGCGCCATGGCGCAGACGCCGAAAAAGGGCGGCCACCTGAAGCTCGGGCTGGAGGGCGGCTCGTCGACCGACAGCATCGATCCGGCCTCGGCCACCTCGCAGGTCATGTTCGTCGCGGTACGCACCTGGGGCGACACGCTGGTCGAAACCCATCCGCAGACCCGCAAGCCACTTCCGGCACTTGCCGAATCCTGGACATCGTCGCCTGACGCCAAGATCTGGACCTTCAAGATCCGCAAGGGCGTGCAGTTCCACGATGGCAAGGAAATGACCATCGACGACGTCGTCGCCACCCTGCACCGCCATTCCGACGAGAAGTCGAAGTCCGGCGCTCTCGGCATGATGAAGTCGCTGACCAAGATCGAGAACCAGAACGGCGATCTCGTCATCACCCTCGACCAGGGCAATGCCGACATGCCGGCGCTCCTGACCGACTACCACCTCGTCATCCAGCCGAACGGCGGCATGGACAACCCGACGGCAGCGATCGGCACCGGCGCCTACAAGGTGGCCAATTTCCAGGCCGGCGTTCGCATGACCTTTGAGAAGAACCCGAACGACTGGCGCACGGATCGCGGTTATGTCGACAGCGTCGAACTGATCACCATGAACGACGCGACGGCCCGCGTCGCCGCCCTCACCTCCGGCCAGGTCCACTGCATCAACCGCATCGATCCAAAGACGGTCAACCTTCTGAAACGCGCCCCGAACGTCCAGCTTCTGACGACGGCCGGCGGCGGTCACTACGTCTTCATCATGCACTGCGACACCGCACCGTTCGACAACAACGACCTGCGTCTCGCACTGAAATACGCCATCGACCGCGAGGAAATGGTCAAGCGCATCCTTGGCGGCTACGGTTCGCTCGGCAACGACTTCCCGATCAACAGCACCTATGCGCTGTTCCCCGATGGCATCGAGCAGCGCAAGTACGATCCGGACAAGGCGAAGTTCCACTACAAGAAGTCCGGCCATGACGGCTCGATTCTGATGCGGACCTCCGAAGTTGCCTTCCCCGGTGCCGTCGATGCGTCCGTGCTGTTCCAGCAGAGCGCCAAGAAGGCCGGCATCAACCTCGAGATCAAGCGCGAGCCGGCCGATGGCTACTGGACCAACGTCTGGAACAAGCAGCCGTTCAGCGCTTCCTACTGGGGCAGCCGCGCGACGCAGGACCAGTTCTATTCCGGCGCCTATCTGTCAACCGCCGACTGGAACGACACCCGTTTCAAGCGCCCGGATTTCGACAAGCTGCTGGTATCGGCCCGTGCCGAACTGGACGAGACCAAGCGCAAAGACCTCTATCGCCAGATGGCCATGATGGTCCGCGACGAAGGCGGCACCATCCTGCCGATGTTCAACGACTTCGTGAACGCCGGTTCGAAGAAGCTGATGAACTATGTCCAGGACATCGGCAACGACATGTCGAACGGCTATGTCGCCACCCGCGTCTGGCTCGACGCCTGAGACTGAAACCGGGCGGCCGATGCGCCGCCCGCCAGACTGGAGTGTGGATCGTGGGACGTCTCGCCCCCGATCCACCCCCTCAAGTTTCAGAAAAGCCCTATCCGTTTCAGAAAAGGCGGTCAGCCCATGTCCAATTCGATCGACACCGACGGTCTTCCCGGCCGCAGGCTGCGCGAGAAGTTTCCACTGGCGGCGCTGATCCTCGAGCGTCTCATCCTCAGCATAGTCCTGCTGTTTGCCGTCTCGCTGCTGATCTTCGTCGGCCTCCAGGCGCTGCCCGGCGATTTCGCCTCCACCTATCTCGGCCAGTCGGCGACGCCTCAGGCAATCGCCAACATCCGCGATCAGCTGGGACTCAACCTGCCGCTGCTGTCGCGCTATCTGTCGTGGCTCGGCCATGCCATGGTCGGCGACTTCGGTACCTCCTGGGCGAGCCAGAATTCGGTCAGCGAGCAGATCGGCCTCAGGCTCGGTAATTCGCTGTTTCTCGCCGGATTTGCGGCATTGATCTCCGTGCCGCTGGCCGTCGGGCTCGGCATGCTGTCGGTGCATTTCCGCAACCGGATGCCGGACAAGATCATCAACATCGTGTCGCTGGCGGCGATCTCGCTGCCTGAGTTTTTCATCGGCTACCTGCTGATCATGTTCTTCGCCGTAAAGTTCGGCGTCGCCACCTTCCCGGCCACCGTCTATGCCGAAATGAGCCTCTACGACCGGCTGCAAGCAATTGCCCTGCCGACGGCAACGCTGGTTCTCGTCGTGCTCGCCCACATGATGCGGATGACGCGGGCGGCGATCCTCTCGGTGATGTCGTCCGCATATATGGAGACGGCGGAACTGAAGGGCCTTAGCGCCTTCCGCTCCATCGTCCGGCATGCGGCGCCGAATGCGCTGGCGCCGATCATCAACGTCGTGGCGCTGAACCTTGCCTATCTCGTCGTCGGCGTTGTCGTGGTCGAGGTGGTGTTCGTCTATCCCGGCATGGGCCAGTACATGGTGGACGCCGTGACGGTGCGCGACATGCCCGTCGTCCAGGCTTGCGGCCTAATCTTCGCTGCCGTCTACATCCTCTTGAACATGGTGGCCGACATCCTTGCCATTGTCGCCAACCCCCGTCTGAGGCATCCGCGATGAGATTGAGAGAGATCCCCATCACCGCCTGGGTCGGCATGGCAGGCATCCTGCTGGCGCTGGTCTGCGCTATCTTCGCCCCGTGGATCGCCCCGCATGGCGAGACCGAGGTCGTCGGCGAGGTCTGGGCGCCGGCCGACGGGCAATTCTACTTCGGGCTCGACAATCTCGGCCGAGACATTCTCTCGCGGCTGATCTTCGGCGCCCGGACGACGCTGTCCGTGGCGCTCGGTGCGACGCTGATCTCGTTCTCGCTCGGCATCATCCTGTCGTTTACCGCAGCCGTCTCGCGCGGCGTGATCGACACCGTGCTGTCGCGCTTCAACGATCTGATGATGTCGATCCCGACGCTGATTTTCGCGCTGGTGGTTCTGGCGGTGCTGCCGCAGAACCTGGTCGTGCTGATCCTGGTCATGGCTATTCTCGACAGTACCCGCGTCTACCGTCTCGGTCGCGCGGTGGCGCTCGACGTGGCGGTGATGGAGTTCGTCGAGGCGGCAAAGCTGCGTGGCGAAGGCAAGATCTGGATCATCTTCCGCGAAATCCTGCCAAACACGCTGTCGCCGCTCCTGGCTGAATTCGGCCTGCGCTTTGCCTTCGCAATCCTGTTTCTTTCCACCCTCTCCTTCCTCGGTCTCGGCATCCAGCCGCCGACTGCAGACTGGGGCGGCATGGTGAAGGACAACAAGGACGGCATCATCTTCGGCATTTCTGCGGCGCTCCTGCCCGGCGGGGCCATCGCGGCGCTCGCCATCTGTGTCAATCTGGTGGTCGACTGGCTGTTGAAGCGGACGTCCAGCCTCAAGGGAGGACGTGGCGATGCCTGAGCTGCTTTCGGTACGCGGCCTGAAGATCGAGGCCACCAGCTATCCGCCCGGCGAGCCGCCCAAGCGCGTGACTATCGTCGACGATGTCTCTTTCGATCTCGCCAAGGGCAAGGTGCTCGGCCTCATCGGCGAATCCGGTGCGGGCAAGTCGACCATCGGCCTGTCGGCACTTGCCTACGGTCGCGGGGGCGCCGAAATCACCGGCGGGGAAGTGCTGCTCGACGGTGAGAACCTTCTGGCGCTCGGCAAATCCGGCATCCGCCGCGTGCGCGGCGCCCGCGTCTGCTACGTGGCACAATCGGCTGCGGCCGCCTTCAATCCGGCGCACCGGCTCGGCGGACAAGTCATCGAGGCCTCCGTCAAGCACGGCCTGATGACCAAGGAAGAGGCCCGGGCCCGCGCGCTCTATCTGTTCCGCGTCCTCGGCCTTCCCAACCCCGAGACGTTTGGCGAGCGCTATCCGCATCAGGTTTCCGGCGGGCAATTGCAGCGCGCCATGACCGCGATGGCACTGTGCTCCAACCCGGAGCTGATCGTCTTCGACGAGCCGACCACGGCGCTCGACGTGACGACCCAGATCGACGTGCTCGCCGCTATCAAGCACGCCATCGAGGCGACCAACACGGCGGCCCTCTACATCACCCATGACCTTGCCGTCGTTGCCCAGATTTCCGACGACATCATGGTGTTACGCAACGGCAAGACGGTGGAATACGGCACCGCCCAGCAGATCATCGAGGCGCCGCGCGAGGCCTATACTCAAGCGCTCGTCAACGTCCGCCAGGCGCTGCGGACCGAGGCTGCCGTCCAGACCGGCACGCTGCTGAAGGTCGAGAACATCACTGCCGGCTATTCCAACGGCTTCAAGGTGCTGTTCGACGTCACGCTGCATGTGCCGAAGGGCCAGACGCTGGCGATCGTCGGCGAATCCGGTTCCGGAAAGTCGACGCTGGCACGCGTCATTACCGGCCTGCTACCGCCCCAGCAGGGCAGTGTCTCGTTCGGCGATAAAATGCTGTCCCCTGCCCTGAAAGGTCGCTCGAACGACGACCTTCGACGCATCCAGCTGATCTACCAGATGGCCGACACGGCGATGAACCCGCGCCAGACGGTGCGCGATATCATCGGCCGGCCGCTGACCTTCTATTATGGCCTGCGCGGTGCGGCAAAGACAGCCCGGGTGAAAGAGCTGCTCGAGCAGATCGAGATGGGCACCGGTTTCGTCGATCGCTATCCGGCCGAACTCTCCGGCGGCCAGAAGCAGCGTGTCGCCATCGCCCGTGCGCTTGCCGCCAATCCGGAGCTGATCCTTTGCGACGAGCCGACCTCGGCGTTGGATCCGCTGGTCGCGGAAGGCATCCTAAACCTGCTGATGAAGCTGCAGGAGGAAAAGCAGCTCTCCTACATCTTCATCACCCATGACATCGCCATCGTGCGCGCCATCGCCGACAGCGTCGCAGTTATGCATCGCGGCAAGCTGGTTCGGTTCGGGCCGAAATCGACGGTCCTTTCGCCACCCTTCGACGACTACACCGACCTGTTGCTGAAATCGGTGCCGGAAATGGAGATCGGCTGGCTGGAGAAGGTCTTGACGACGCGGAAGATGGAGAGCGCGGGGAATTGAGCTATGATGCTGGTGTCTGTCGGCGCTGGCTCAAAGTCTTCCTCATACCTGTGCCCGTCACAGGTATCCAGCCACGGCGCGTCTGCGCCGTGAAAGGACAGGGCGCGGTGCTAAGATCAACTATACTCTTTGGAGGTGCAACATGCGTGAGATTGAACTTCAGAAGGCACAGGAAAAGTTGTCCGCCCTCGTTAAAGACGCATTGAAAAGCAAGCCCACCATCATCACCCGCGATGGCGAAAAGTCGGCGGTCATTCTATCCTATGATGACTATCAAAATCTTCCAGGCGTTCGGCTGAGTGCTGAGGCAGGGGTCATGCACGAGTAGCTATTGCTGGAACGAAAGACTGATACCTATCAAGTTCTTCGACATCTGATTATTGCCTTTGACTATTGCCTTGGAATTGGAATGCCATGACTGACCGCCCCTTCACCGTCATCGAAAACCAGTGGATCACGCTTGCCGACGGCACGCGGCTCGCTGCCCGTATCTGGATGCCTGACAATGCCGAGGCAGATCCGGTGCCGGCGGTGTTCGAGTTCCTGCCATATCGCAAGCGTGATGGAACCAGCCCGCGAGACGAATCCACCTATCCAGTGTTTGCGGCTGCCGGCGTTGCCGGGGTGCGCGTCGATATCCGGGGGTCGGGCGAATCCGATGGCGTCATCGATGGCGAATATACCGAGCTGGAGCTCGCCAATGCCTGCGAGCTGATCGCCTGGATTGCCGCCCAGCCGTGGTCGAACGGGTCTGTCGGCATGATGGGGATTTCCTGGGGCGGCTTCAACTGCCTGCAGGTGGCAGCCCTCAATCCGCCGGCGCTGAAGGCGGTGATCTCGATCGCCTCGACCGTCGATCGCTATAATGACGACATTCACTACAAGGACGGCTGCCATCTGTCGGCGCAGCTCTCCTGGGCAGCGACCATGCTCGCCTACCAGTCACGTGCGCCCGACCCCGAGATCGTCGGCGAGCGCTGGCGCGAGATGTGGATGGAGCGGCTGGAGAACGAGCCGTTCTTCATGGAGGAGTGGCTGCAGCACCAGCGTCGCGACGCATTCTGGCAACATGGATCGATCGGCGACGATTTCTCGGCCTTCAAGGTTCCGGCCCTTGTAATCGCCGGGTGGGCCGATGGTTACCGCAATACGCCGCTGAAAGCCGTCGAGGGACTGGGCGACAAGGCCAAGGCGCTGATCGGCCCCTGGGTTCACAAATATCCACATTTCGCCTGGCCGAAACCGCGTGCCGATTTCCATGGCGAGGCAATTGCTTGGTGGAACCGCTGGCTGCGCGGCGAGGACAACAGTATCGAAAACCTGCCGCAGGTGCGCGCTTTCATGCTCGATGCCCCGAAGCCCGCGACCCGCCGCGATGTCGATCCCGGCTTCTGGGTTTCCAAGCCCGAATGGCAGCAACCGGATATGCAGTGCTTCTATGTCGAGCAATTCGGTACGCTGATGGAAGGGATGCCGATCCCGCATGCGCCGGAGCACCCGGTCTTCCTGAAGTCGCCGCTCGACACGGGCACCGCATCCGGCGAATGGTTCACCCTCAAGCCGGATGCCGAGATGGCACTCGACCAGCGCGGCGACGATGGCGGCTCGCTGGTGTTCCAGACGCCGGTGCTGACGGAAGCCCATGACTTCCTAGGGCGCCCCGAACTGACGCTGACAGTCCGCGCTCACGCCGAGCTTGCCAATCTCTGCGCCCGCCTCGTCGATATCCATCCGGACGGTACCGCGACGCGAGTGACCTTCGGCGTTCTTAATCTCGCCCATCGTGACAGTAATGCCGAGCCGCAGCCGATGGTGCCGGGCGAGCCGACGCAGATCCGTCTGGTGCTCGATGCCTGCGGCTATCGATTCCAGGCCGGCCACCGCATCCGCCTGTCGCTGTCGACTGCCTACTGGCCGATGCTGCTGCCGCCACCCGTCGACGAAGGCGTGACCATCGATCTCGCCTCTATAGGCCTTGCGATGCCGCTGCTCGGCGAGCACCAGATGTTCGAGATGAAGCAGCCGGATAACCCCGATCCGCTGCCGAAGTATATCGAGCACAAGCCGAGCGAGACGAAGCGCCAGGTGGTGCGCGATCTCTCCGCCGGTCGCACCGATTACTGCGTTTATGAAGACACCGGCCTGTTCGAGCATCCCGGCACCGGCCTGTCGACGCGCCAGCTGCGCGACGAGGTGTGGTCGATCTCCGCCAACGATCCGTTGTCGATGAAGGGCAAATCGGTGTGGACCTGTGACATGCAGCGGCCCGGCTGGTTCGTCCGCACCGTCTCGACCGCGACGATTGCCTGCACGGCGACGGAATGGCTGATCGGCGGTTCGGTCATCGGCTACGAGGGCGAGACGAAGGTCTTCGAAAAGACCTTCGACAAGGCCGTGCCGCGCGACATGATGTGATCAGAGCGTGTCGGCAAATCGGCTGACCGCGATGCAGACTGCGCGAAAGCCTGCCTGTGCGCCGTTGCTCATATGGCGGGCCCGGAGCCAGGCATGCACCATCTGCGGCTCCTCGCGGAACCAGACCTCGACGCCGTCAGCGGCAAGCCGTCCGGCATAAAGTCTTCCGTCGTCGCGCAGCGGATCGAAATGGGCGACCGTGATGTAGGCTGGCGGCAGGCCCGCACAGGTCCGGGTTAGCAGCGGATGAGCGACAGGCTCGTCTGCAGGTGCCTTGAGGATGGCGCGATAATAGGCGACATCGGCGGTTGTCAGCCCCGGAGCGTCTGCCATCTCCTGGTAGGAGCCCGAGACGAGGTCGCCGCCGAGCGCCGGGTAGATAAGCACTTGGCCGACGATCCCATCCAGCCCTTCGTCACGTGCCCTGAGCGTCAGGCCTGCCGCGAGGTTGCCGCCGGCGCTGTCGCCGATTAGGACGACCGTCTCGCCATCGCCCAGCAGCAGCTTCAGCACCGTGAAGCAATCGTCCGTCTGCACCGGCCACACATGTTCCGGGGCCAGGCGGTAATCGACGGCAATCAGTTCGGCGCCCGCAGCGTCGGCGATCTCGGCGCAGATCGAATGATGGCTCGACAGCGAGCCGACGACATAGCCGCCGCCATGCAGATAGAGCAGTTTCGTCGACGTCCGCACGTCGGCGGGGCGATATCGACGGGTCGGGACGGTGCCAATCGGGCAATCTTCTGCCGTCATGCCGTCCGGCATTCGCCTCTCGAACTGGGCGCAGAGTGCATCGTACCAGAGACGCTGCTGGCCAATCGACGCATCGACGGCATCGGCCGGGTAGAAGCTGTCGCACAGCTGCAGGAATTCGAGGATGCCTGCCTCGCCTGGCATCGGGCGGATGGTTTCCGGCATTGTCTTCTCCCCGTTTGCAGGCGCATTTCGCCAAAAATCACGCTGTGCGATTCCCGGACTCGATAAAAACCCGTTTTTAACGTTTACCGCTTATTCATCTCTCGGAAGAGAGTGAGTTTGCGATGCGAAAATTGTTTATCGCCGCCCTTGTCGTGTTGTCCAGTTGCGCGACGGCGCCCCATCAGATCCGCAACAGCTGCGCCATTTTCGAGCAGCGCGACGGCCTTTTCAACAACTGGCGAAGGGCAGCCGACAAGGCCTCGCGCGAGTACGGGGTCCCCGTGCCGGTGCTGATGGCGACGATCTACGTCGAATCCGGTTTCCAGCCCTATGCACGGCCACCGCGCACACTATTGCTCGGTTTCATCCCATGGACGCGGCCTTCCAGCGCCTATGGTTATGCCCAGGCTCTCGATGGAACATGGTCGCGCTACCAGCGGGCGACCGGCCACTGGTCGGCCCGACGGACCAATTTTGCCGACGCGATCAATTTCATCGGCTGGTACCATGCGCAAAGCCATCTCCAGAACGGCATCGCGCTGAACGATACCTACAATCTCTACATGGCCTATTATG
Source organism: Rhizobium sp. rho-13.1 (assembly GCF_007000305.1). Classification (NCBI taxonomy): domain Bacteria; kingdom Pseudomonadati; phylum Pseudomonadota; class Alphaproteobacteria; order Hyphomicrobiales; family Rhizobiaceae; genus Rhizobium; species Rhizobium sp. rho-13.1. The sequence continues at coordinate 13,806 of NZ_SCFL01000004.1, forward strand.
TCGGCCATGACGGCTACAGCCGCGGCAGCTTCCGCTCCAATGGCGAGCTGCAGCGCACCGCCCGCCGGGCCGCCGGCATCGCCTCGACCTACAACAGCCAGCTGCGCACCTGCGGCGGCTGATGGGCCGCCGTCCGCGTTTCGGCCCTGTGAAAATGGTTCTTCGTTCCTAGGTTAGGCTTATCAGCCCTTGAAGGAACACAGATGAAAATCGCAGTCCTGGACGACTATCAGAATGTAGCCCTGACGCTTGCCGACTGGTCCGATGTGACCGCGCGGGCCGAGGTCACCGTCTTCAACGATCACCTCGCCGACCGGCAGAAACTCGTCCAGCGGTTGGCGCCGTTCGATGTGATCTGCGTCATGCGCGAACGCACGCCGCTGCCGGCCGAGTTGCTGGCACAATTGCCTAACCTGAAGCTCATCGTCTCGACCGGCGCGCGTAATGCCTCGATCGATGTTGGAGCTGCAGCGGAACGCGGCATCGTCGTCAAGCACACGGGCTATGCATCGACGGCGACCGTGGAAATGACATGGGCGCTGATCCTCGGCGTTGCCCGTCACGTCGCCAGCGAGAATGCCTCTCTTCGATCCGGCGGCTGGCAGCGTTCGATCGGTTCCGATCTCAACGGCAAGACGCTCGGATTGCTCGGGCTTGGCAATGTCGGCTCGCGGGTCGCGACCATCGCCCAGGCATTCGGCATGAAGACCATCGCGTGGAGCCAGAACCTGACGGCCGATAAGGCCGAACAGTTCGGGACGACGCTGGTCTCTAAAGAGGCGCTGTTCCGGCAATCCGATTTCCTGAGCGTACATCTGGTGCTCAGCGATCGCAGTCGCGGACTGGTCGGGGCCGACGAGATTGCGCTGATGAAGCCTTCCGCCTTCCTCATCAATACCTCGCGCGGCCCTATCGTCACGGAGGCAGCGCTGATCGATGCACTCAAGCGCAAGGCCATCGCCGGTGCTGCGGTGGATGTCTTCGACGTCGAGCCGATGTTGCCGGATCATCCATTCCGGACACTGCCCAACGTCCTGGCAACCCCGCATATCGGCTACGTCTCGCAGTCGCTGTACGAGACGTTCTACGGCGATACCGTTAGCCATGTCAGCGAATGGCTGACCGCGAACGCCGGCTAGCGTTCGTGAAGGGACGGCTTGTACCGGCCCCTAATCGACCTCATCCGGTGCAAGAGGCGGCGCTATCTGCTCGAATGTGCACTGGCGCGGGTCCTTGTCCGGTCGCCAGCGCACCAGCGTCGTTCCGTGCCGGAAACGCCGGCCTGTCACCTGGTCGAAGCGGACTTCCACGACAAGCTCCGGCCGCAGGGGCTGCCACGCTGCGCTGCGCTCGGTCGTCCAGCGGCTGGGGCCGCCCGGCGCCTTGCCGGCAAAACCTGGTGGTGCCTGCAGCGCCTCGAGCTGTTTTGTGAGATCCGGTCGTTCCTCGTCCGAAATTGTCGAGGTGTAGCCGACGTGATCGAGCTTGCCGTCCTCGTTGTAGAGGCCGAGCAGAAGCGAGCCGACTTCGGCGCTGTTGCTCTCGTAGCGGAAGCCGCCGATGACGCAGTCGGCGGTGCGCAGGCGTTTCACCTTCAGCATCGCGCGGATGCCCGGCTCGTAGGCGCCGTCTCGGCGTTTGGCGACGACGCCGTCGGTGGCGCTATTTCCCGACGACGAAAGCCAGCGCTCAGCCTGGGTAAGGTCGGTCGTGAAGGGCGACAGTACCATCTGTCGCGGACGGGGGTTCTGCTTTGCGAAGCTTTCGAGTGCGCTACGGCGCTCGGACATCGGCAGGTCGACCAGCGGCATCCCGTCCGAAGACAGCAGCATGTCGAACATGACGAGGCGAGCCGGCGTGGCGGCGGCGAGCTTTCGAATGCGGCTTTCCGCCGGATGAAGGCGCATCTGCAGCGCCTCGAACGAGAGGTGACCGTCGATTTCGATCACCAACTCGCTGTCGATGATAAATCTCTCGGCCGGAATCTCGGCCAATAGTGCGAGAACCTCGGGAAAGTAGCGTCCGAGCGGTTTGCCGGATTTCGCATGAAGCGCGACTTCCTCGCCATTTTTGAACGCGAGGCAGCGGAAGCCATCCCACTTCGGTTCGTATTGCCAGCCATCGCCCTGCGGCAACGCCTCGGCGGAGCGCGCCTCCATCGGTGATGTATCGAGCGCGATGCCGAGCAGGTCTCCCTTGCTGACATCAGCCTTTTTGCCTTTCCGGCCTGCCTTCACCGCCATCAGGCCGCGTCCGCGCGCGATTTTGCGAGGCGCTTTACCGCCGGGGCGAGTGGGCGGGCGCCGTCGTTGTAGTCTTCCCAGGCCGAGCTCTTCTTCAGCAGGGCGGGCACGGTGCGGATTGTGAAGCCTTTCGGGTCGAGGTCGGACTTGACCTGCGACCAAAGGATCGGCATCGACACCGTCGCGCCCGGTCTCGCGCGTGTCGAAAGCGGGGCGACTGCCGTCGCCATGCGGTCGTTGCGCAGGTAATCGAGGAAGATGCGTCCGTTGCGAAGCTTCTTTGCCATGTTGACGACGTAGCGGTCAGGGGCGTCATGGGCCGTCTGAAGACAGAGGTCGTGGGCAAACGTCTTCGCCTCCTGCCATGTCAGCGCCGTCTTGCCTTCCGACAGAGGTGTGACGACGTGCAGGCCCTTGCCGCCGGTGGTCTTGCAGAAGCTGACAAGGCCTAGCTCCTCGAGCCGGTCGCGCAACTCGCGCGCAGCCTCGACTACGGTCGAGAATGGCACGTCAGGGCCGGGATCGAGGTCGAATACCAGTCTTCCGGGCACTTCGGGTTTTTTCGGCAGGCAATTCCAGGGATGCAGCTCGAGCGCCGCGACTTGCGCCACCGCGGCAAGGCCTTCGATGCGGTCGATTTCGAGATAGGGCTTGCGATCGCCTGATACGGTGACAAGATCCAGCAGGTTCGATGTGCTCTGCATTGCATGCCTCTGGAAGAACTGCTCGCCGCCGATGCCGTCGGGCGCCCGGATTATCGAGCACGGCCGACCGGCAATGTGGTCCATCATCCATGGACCGACCGCCTCCAGATACTGGGCAAGATCCAGCTTGGTGACCGGCTCGCCGTCGCCGGCGTCAGGCCACATGGCCTTGTCTGGATGGGAGATCGCCACGCCCATGACCGACGCCCGGGCTGCTGCGCCCCGCCGGGTTGCGTGGACTTTCTCTTCCGGATGCGGCACCTCTACCTTTACAGGCGATGCAGGCTTTTCGGCCTCGACCTCGGATGCGGGCTTGTCGTCGCGCAGGCCCTTGAACGCCGCCTGTCGAACCTGCCCGTCATTCGTCCAGCCGGCGAATTCGATCTCGGCGACGAGCTCCGGCCTTGCCCAGACAATGCTCGCATCCTTGCGCGGGGCACCGATGCCGGTGAATGGCGATTTGTCAGCTTTGACGGCTTCCAGTCTTGGTTCGAGCGTCTTGAGTTTCGCCTCGCCATATCCGGTGCCTACTCGGCCGACATAGACGAAATGATCGCCTCTGTAGACGCCAACCAGCAGCGAACGGAACCGTCCGTTGGTCGTTGCCCATCCGCCGACCACCACCTCGTGGCCGGCGCGGCATTTCGACTTCGACCACGAGGCGCTACGGCCGGAATGGTAGGGAGCGTCGAGCTTCTTCGAGATGATGCCTTCAAGGGAAAGCTGGCAGGCGGAGCGCAGCACCGCGTCGCCACCGGTGTCGAAATGCTCGACAAACCGGATGCGGGCATCGGGCTTTGCTTTGTCCAAGATCTTCTGCAGGCGAATCTTGCGCTCGGAAAGAGGTTGTTCGCGCACGTCCTCCCCGCCATCGAACAGCAGATCGAAGGCGAAGAAAACGAGATCCTCAGTCTTTCCCTCTGAAAGGGCTGCCTGCAGGGCGGCAAAGTCCGGCGCGCCATGGCTGTCGAGCGCGGCGATTTCCCCGTCGATGATGCCATCGGGCAGAGCCTCTGCGGCGCGGGCAATCGCGCTGAACTTGTCCGTCCAGTCGAGGCCCTTGCGGGTCTTCAGGCTGACGCTACCGCCCACTATCCGCATCTGGATGCGGTAACCATCGAACTTGATTTCGTGTACCCAGCCCTTACCGGACGGTGGCCGTGCGCCCGTGTCACAAAGCTGCGGCGGTATGAAATCCGGCATTGCCGAGCTGCTTTCCTTTGCGCCGGCTTTGCCCTTGACCTCGGCCTTGGCTGACTTGCGCGTTGGCTCTTTGGTAGCGCGTTCTTCTGCAGCCAGTCCCTCGCTGGTGTCCCAGACAGCGCCGGCGGACGAAGTGCTCTTAGCAAGCATGAAAGGTTTGGGGGCCTTTCCCTTGCCTGCGGCAATCGTTTCCAACGAGCGGCCGGACGCGACGGAGCTATCCTTCTCGAGAATTTTCTCGCCGCCGGTGTCCACGGCATGATCGTCATGATGCTTGATCAGCAGCCAGTTGGTTCGCTTGCCGCCGTTCCGGTCGTGCTTCATGCGGACAAGCACAAAGCTGCCATGCAGCTTTTCGCCCTCGAGACTGAATTTGAAATCGCCGTCTTCAAGCGCTCTTTCCGGGGTCTTGCTGCCTTCCGGCTCCCAGTATCCGCGGTCCCACAGCAGCACCGTGCCGCCGCCATACTGGCCTTTCGGAATTGTACCTTCGAAGTCGCCGTAGTCGAGCGGATGGTCCTCGACCTCGACGGCAAGGCGCTTGTCGCCGGGATCGAGAGACGGACCCTTGGTGACTGCCCAGGACTTGAAGACGCCGTCGAGTTCCAGGCGCAGGTCATAGTGAAGCCTCGTCGCGTCGTGCTTTTGGATGACGAACCGCCTTCTGTTCGAGGCAGCAATCTCCGTTTCGCCGCTCGGCTCCTGCGTTTTCTTGAAATCTCGCTTGGCGCGATAGGTCTTGAGATTTTCGTCGCCGACCATGGGTGTCTCCAGAGTTCCGTCATCGACACAACGCAGGCGCGTGGCCTTTGTTCTGTGCCCGGATTCACTTTCGCCCCCTGCGCCGGAGTCTGGCGCGAGGGAGACGAAAGGATTGCGGGCGGATCAGCGGTGGCGGTTGACGCCGTGTACGGCCAGTGCCAGGAGATATCCCATGCCGGCTGCGGTCAGAACGCTGAGGACCGGGTGCAGCCTGACGGTCTCGTCGACCACCGCCTCTACCGCATTCGCGTTTGACTTGAGCTTGGTGCGCGCCGCATCTGTCATATCGGCTATGGAAGTCGACAGGCTGGCGACCTCGGCCTTTAGCGCTTCAACCTGGTCGGCGACGGTATCTGAAAAGTCCGACTTCGGCTGCGCCAGGGCTTCATCGACGAGCGGCGCGTCGGAGGGCTCGATGATGCCTAGCGGCGTAGCGGGTTTCGGTGTGAATTCTTCGGCCATGATGTCCTCCTGAGGTTGAAAAGCAGCAACCAGTCAGGATGGGATATGTTCCCATGGTTAGGAGCGTGATGGTTTCGGTTCGCGCATATGTAGGCACAGCTCATAACTTCGATCGCAAGCCACGGAGCAGCGGAAGCTTCTGGACGTCTGCGCCGGCTTTGGGGATCAGGACTTCGGCTTGTGCTCGGCTTCGATAGCCGCGTCATGATACCAGCTGCCGCCATAGGCAGCATCCGCATACGCACCTTCGGAAAACCGATTGAGCTTTCGATCGAGCAATACGACGGTCGCGTCACCACCGAGGTCGCGTCGGACCTTACGGGTGATGATGGGAAACTGGTAGATCGTTGCCGTTTCTGCGTGTGTGTTTGCCATTGATGTCTATCTTTCGTTTCCCCGTGGAGATCACGACTCCCGGCATTCTCAATGTAACATGTCTGCCTGCCATTTGCTCGAAATGATTAAAAAGAAATCATTATGTTGAATATGTAGGCAATTCGCCGTTTTCCGCAAGGGAAATCGTGGTGATATTGTGGCGTAAATTTACGCTGACAGATCATTGTCAGCGTTGTGCCGGCCTATGCCGTGAGCGAAGCGAACCGGAAGATGCGCTTCCATGCGGAAAAGGCCGCAGATGTCGCCACCAGCGCAGCGCGCTGGCCTCTTTAATATGTGAATTTTAGAATATTCTGGTTAAAGAAGTGTGCCAACCGCTGGAAGATGGCGTTGCGAAGGGGTTGGCGCAGAAACTGGCATAGCAAATGCATGTCTCTTGGCAAACGTGGACGGCCACGATCCGAGGCCGCCGACGCCGATAGACTTTACTGACCTTAGCTTCGTAAACCTATGAGAGGTTCGCCATGACGAAATATAAACTCGAGTACATCTGGCTCGACGGTTACACGCCGGTTCCCAATCTGCGCGGCAAGACGCAGATCAAGGAATTCGCCGCATTCCCAACTCTCGAGGAACTGCCTCTCTGGGGTTTCGACGGATCGTCGACGATGCAGGCCGAAGGCCGCAGCTCCGATTGCGTGCTGAAGCCCGTTGCCGTTTTTCCGGACAGTGAGCGCTTGAACGGCGTTCTCGTCATGTGCGAAGTCATGATGCCGGACGGCGTCACGCCGCATCCTAGCAATTCCCGCGCTACCATCCTCGACGATGCCGGCGCCTGGTTCGGCTTCGAGCAGGAATACTTCTTCTACGAGAACGGCCGTCCGCTGGGCTTCCCAGAAGCCGGCTATCCTGCTCCGCAGGGTCCTTACTACACGGGCGTCGGCTATTCGAACGTTGGCAGCATCGCGCGCCAGATCGTCGAAGAGCACCTCGACATCTGCCTTGCAGCCGGTATCAACCACGAAGGCATCAACGCCGAAGTGGCGAAGGGTCAGTGGGAATTCCAGATCTTCGGCAAGGGCTCCAAGCGCGCCGCCGACGAAATGTGGATAGCCCGCTACCTGCTGCAGCGCCTGACCGAAAAGTACGGCGTCGATATCGAATATCACTGCAAGCCGCTCGGCGACACAGACTGGAACGGCTCGGGCATGCACGCCAACTTCTCGACCGCCTACATGCGCGAAGTCGGCGGCAAGGCCTATTTCGAAGCCCTGATGGCAGCCTTCGAAAAGAACCTGATGGACCACATCAATGTCTACGGTCCTGACAACGACAAGCGCCTCACCGGCAAGCACGAAACTGCTCCGTGGAACAAGTTCTCCTACGGCGTTGCCGACCGTGGTGCATCGATCCGCGTGCCGCACTCGTTCATCAAGAACGACTACAAGGGCTACCTCGAAGATCGCCGCCCGAACTCGCAGGGCGACCCCTACCAGATCGCTTCGCAGATCCTGAAGACCATTGCAGAAGTTCCGACCGAAGGCAGCGTCTCCGCCGCCGCATAAGGTTAGTCTGTTGCGTCATCGATGGGCCGCCTCCTGAAAGGGTCGCGGCCCATTTTTTTGTTTATTGGCGGTACAAGGCGAACTGGTCGCGTCCTGCCGATTTCGCCCGGTACAGTGCGTCGTCGACATTCTTCAGAAGCGTCTGCCGATCATTGCCGGCCTCCGGTGCCACGGCCGCTCCGACGCTGACGCTGACGCGGATCATTTCCCCCTCGATCACAAAAGGCTCGCGGAAGGCCCCGACCACCCGTTCCGCCAATGCGGCTGTTGCTCTGGGGCTGCCGAGTTCCGGAGAGAAGATGGCAAACTCGTCGCCGCCCATGCGCACGGCGATGTCGCTCGAGCGGATGACTGCGCGGATGCGCTCCGCCCCCTGGCGCAGGATATCGTCGCCGCCGTGATGGCCGAGCCGGTCATTGATCGCCTTGAACCCGTCAAGGTCGATATAGAGCGCTCCGAACGGGCGGTCGGATTCGAGGGCCTTTGTCAAAGCGCTATCGACGAAGGCCGGCAGCGCCGATCGGTTGAAGAAACCGGTGAGCGGGTCCGTCATCGCCGCCGTGCGGAGATCCTGCTCGGTGAGCGACATGACGATATTCGACTTTTGCAGCCGCAACAGAGCGCTGGCGACCACCGCAAAGTTTCGCAATGTCTCGATCTGCAAGACGTCGAGCTCGCGCGGATGGGTGTCGAGAATACAGAATGCGCCCACTGCCAACCCCGGATCGAGCTCGACCGGTGCTCCTGCATAAAAGCGGAAAAAGGGATCGCCGTCGACGAAGGGGAGATGCCTGAGCTCGGGATCTTCCTTCAGATCGGGGACGACGAGCAGGTCGTTGCCGTAGACGACCCGTGTGCAGATCGACTGGTCGCGGCCGCAATCGCCGAGCACCAGGCCCGCCTGACCGGCTATGCGAAGCCAGTCCTCCTCTACGATGTTGATGGCCGCAAAGGCAGTTCCGAAAACATTGCGGGCAAGTCCTGCCAGAGCTTCCATTTCGGTGGTCGCGCCACCGCGTGCAGAACTCAGGGAACGGACGGCAATCAGCCGTTCCGCCTCGTTGTCTGGCTTCAGCCCAAGTCCTTGCACCCTTTCCTCCACCGCTTTTCGCCTGCTTTAGACATAAGGCAGATATCATGGAAAGGTAGAGGGCGCGGTTGTGCCATTCCGGTTACCTCGCCAAGAGACCGTTAACCAACTGCGCGTAAACAGGGAGCAGTAAACGAGGGTTTTGAGTCGCATGGCGTCGAAGTTGAGTGAACTGCTGAGTGTCGTTGGCAATGGCAATATCGTGGTGTTTCCGGTGGCAAGTCGTGCGGGTGATATCGAGCGTTGTGCGCGTGAACTGGACGACAAGCATGGCACCGACGCTGTCGATTACTGGAAAACTGAATGCCGAAGGTTGGCCGCGCAGCTGACGGCGGTGGGTCTTTCCGAGGATGACGTCCGCCGCCAGGTGATGCTGTTCCAGGACGAGGTACAGGCCGAGCTCGTGCGGCGCCACCAAGATCGCCAGCACGTCGAGGCGCCGGCCGAAAAGCAGGGCTGATCTCGCCTGAGAGTTTAACGTGTCGTCGAGCCGGTGGTCGACAGCAACGGGTACGATGCTGTAGCCTTGGGGTCGGCAGTTGGCATCAGCCTCCGCGACAGTCGAGAAATTACCATGAGCCTGATCTACGTCCTGAACGGCCCCAACTTGAACCTGCTCGGCAAGCGCCAGCCGGAGGTCTATGGCCATGAGACCCTGTCGATGGTGGAAGCCGATTGCCACCGGGTGGCGCAGGAGTTCGGCCATACGATCCGCTTCGAGCAGAGCAACCGGGAATACGAGATTATCGACTGGATCCATGCGGCCCGCGACGAGGCGGCTGCCATCGTCATCAATCCGGCCGCATTCACCCACACGTCAGTTGCCATCCTCGACGCGCTGAACGCCTTTGACGGCCTGGTGATCGAAGTGCACATTTCGAATGTTCACAAGCGCGAGGAATTTCGGCACCATAGCTTCGTGTCGAGCCGCGCAGACGGCGTTATTGCCGGTCTCGGTACGGAAGGCTATCAACTGGCCATCCGCAGGATCAGCTCGCTGCTGAAGACCTAGTGTCTTGCTGCAGCAAACCTGAAAAAGCCAGCCGACTTTAAATCAGCCCGCCTTGAGTTCCTCTGCCTTGACCTCTGGGGCGTCGAAGATTTCCTCGAGCAGCGCCAGGACCTTGCGAACACTTTCCGAATTGACGGTGTAGTAGACCGTCTGCGCATCGCGGCGGGTCTTCACCATGTGGGCCGAGCGAAGCTTCGCGAGGTGCTGCGACAGCGCCGACTGGCTAAGCCCGATCATATCGGCCAATGCGCCGACCGGCATTTCGCCCCGCGTCAGGATATCGAGAACACGCAGCCGCTGCTCGTTGGCCATAGCGCTCAGGAACGTTGACTTTTGCTCGAAGATAGGGTTTTCCAAAATGAAATTCCTTGAAAATTTGTTTAAAAATTAGCATCCGGACCTAATAAAGTCCAATCTAAAATGTCGGACTGATTAACGTGAGCGCATTTAACCACTTTTACGCGTGCTAATTGTGTACTCTACCCCAGAACCATGCCGCTTGTCTCCCGTTGGCCCTGCTGGGGAGGCGATCTCGGCAGATATTTTTGGGACATCTCTCATACAGGCTTGAAGGCATTTGGCCCAACAGACCTTTTTGCCCGAGGTTGTCCGACCAGCTTTCCTCGAAAAATGGGAACCTATCCAATAGGTCGTCGTTCGATTTTCAGGCTCCACCGCCTGAACCTTCGAAAGGACCTCCCCATGCGCGCACTCTGCTGGCACGGCAAAGAAGACATCCGTTGCGACACTGTTCCGGATCCGAAAATTCTCCATTCCCGCGATGCAATCATCAAGGTCACAAGCTGCGCCATCTGCGGCTCTGATCTCCATCTCATGGGCGGCTTTGCGCCCGGCATGAAGTCGGGCGACGTGATGGGCCACGAGACTATGGGAGAAGTGGTCGAAGTCGGCTCGGACAACAAAAAGCTCAAAGTGGGCGACAGGATCGTCGTGCCATTCACCATCGGCTGCGGTGAATGCCGCATGTGCCAGTCGGGCATGTGGTCGCTCTGCGAACGCTCCAATCCTGCTGGCGCCGAACAGGCCAAGCAGATGGGCTATGCCACTGCCGGCCTTTTCGGCTTCTCTCATCTCTATGGCGGGTTCCCGGGCGGCCAGGCCGAATACCTCCGCGTTCCCTATGCCGATGTCGGGCCGATCAAGGTGCCGGAAGGTCTCTCCGACGAACAGGTGCTCTTCCTGTCGGATATCTTCCCGACGGGCTACCAGGCGGCCGAGAACTGCAACATCCAGCGCGGTGACACCGTTGCCGTCTTCGGCTGCGGACCGGTCGGCCTGTTCGCCATCAAGTCGGCTTTCATGCTCGGTGCCGAGCGCGTTATCGCTATCGACACCGTTCCGGAACGCCTGGCGCTGGCTCGCCAGTCAGGCGCCGAGACGCTCGATTATGCGGCAGGTAACCTCCAGCAGCGCATCGTCGAAATGACCAACGGCAAGGGACCGGATTCGGTCATCGAAGCCGTCGGCATGGAAAGCCATGGCGAAGGCGGAATCATGGAAACCCTGCAGACCGACCTCACTTCGATGGAGCGGCCCTATGCACTGCAGCAGGCAATCATGGCCTGCCGTCCCGGGGGCACGGTGTCGCTGCCCGGCGTCTTCGTCGGCGCGGCTGTTCCGGTTGCGCTCGGTGCGGCATTCGGCAAGGCGCTCACCTTCAAGATGGGCCAGACTCATGTCCAGCGCCATCTCGAGCCGTTGATGAAGCGCATCCTCGAGGGTGAGATCGATCCGTCGTTCATTATCACCCATCGCATCGGCCTCGAAGACGGTCCGGAAGCCTACAAGACCTTCCGCGACAAGAAAGATGGCTGCGTCAAGGTGGTCATCCACCCTAATGCCTGACCGATTTTCACAGGGCGGCCCTTGCTTGGGGTCGCCCTGCCCCTTTAAACCTCGGAGATAGTCTTTTCCGGGGATGCCCATGCCACTCGACGTCGTCATCGCCAATGCCCGCCTGCCCGGCGAACCGACGCCCGTGGACGTCGGTGTCGCCAACGGCCTGATCGCCGCGATCGCTCCCTCCCTCACATTCGAAGGCCCTGTCGAAAATGCCAGCGGCGGATATCTCTGCAGCGGGTTCGTCGACAGCCACATCCATCTCGACAAGGCCGGCATCCTCGGTAGATGCACCATCTGCGAGGGGACGCTTGCCGAAGCAGTGCGGGAAACGGCGCGGGCGAAAGCCGGCTTTACCGTCGAGGACGTCTATGCCCGCGCAGCCATCGTGCTGGAGCGCGCTATCCTGCAGGGAACGACCCTTCTGCGCACTTTTGTCGAGATCGACCCTCGCGCCGGGTTTCGCTCTTTCGATGCTATCCGCCAGCTGAAAGCGGACTATGCATGGGCCATCGATATCGAGATCTGCGCCTTTGCGCAGGAGGGGCTGACACAGGAGCCGGAAACCGAGGCTATGCTGGCGCAGGCGCTTGCCGACGGCGCTGATCTGGTCGGTGGCTGTCCCTACACCGATCCCGACCCCACGGAGCATATCCGCCGTATCTTCGATCTCGCGGAGCGTTTCGGCACAGCGGTGGACTTCCACCTCGATTTCGATCTGGACCCGGAGAACTCCAACCTTCCCTCGGTGATTTCAGAGACGATGGCGCGCGGTTACAGTGGGCGGGTCTCGGTCGGCCATGTGACCAAGCTTTCGGCAATGCCGCCGCAGGCGGTTTCCGAGATCGGTAGCCGGCTAGCCGACGCCGGTGTGGCAGTGACGGTGCTGCCGTCAACAGACCTCTTCCTGACCGGCCGCGACCGGGATCATCTGGTGCCGCGCGGCGTCGCCCCGGCGCTGGATCTGTCAACGCTCGGCGTGGTGACATCGATCGCCACCAACAATGTCATGAACCCTTTCACCCCCTATGGCGATGCGTCGCTGATCCGTATGGCCAATCTCTACGCCAATGTGGCGCAGGTTTCGCTCGATGCGGACATGCTGGGCGTCTTTGCAATGGTCACCGACGGCGCTGCGCGGTTGATGGGGCGGGAGCGTCATATAAAAATCGGCGCGCCGGCCGACATGATCCTCATCGATGGTAACGATCCGGCTGAGATCGTTCGCGAAATCAGGCCGGTACTGGCTGGCTGGAAAGGCGGCCGCAAGACTTTCGAGCGGCCGCGCGGACGGCTGATCAGGCCTTGACCTCCGCTCAAAGCACGCCCCAGCCTCGGTAGCGCCCGCGCCCGGTCATTTCGCGGATGCCGAGATCGGCGACAAGGTTGAGGGCGCCGCGCGGGGTAATACCGGCATGGCGGGCGACCATGCCGGCTGAGACGATCGGTCGCGACAGTACGAGGTCGATGGTTGCCGGCAGGCTGCTGTTGGAGCGGCGATCCTTGAGCCGTCGTTCCATCTGCGTCCTTGCCAGCGTCAGCCGGTCCAGTTCCTTCAGCCCCGCCTCGGCCGCCTCCGCCATCGCCTCGAGAAAAGCGGTCAGCCGCGTGAGGCGGTCGGGTGCGCGCCGTCGCTCGAAGCGGATGGCCTTCATCCCGACATTGAGGCAGAACAGGTGGGAGGTCACCTTGCCGCGCGACCGGAGATAGCTGGCCGTCAGAAGCCCCCCAAGCCAGTGCTGCCGACGCAGCGGCTCAAGGCGTTCCCAGGCATCGTAAAGCACCGCTGCGCCCAGTGCAGGCGGCATCCCGTCTGCATCACCGATCACGGAACGCCATTCGCGCAGGCGCTCGCTTTCATCCCATTCATCGTCGTGGATCAGGCCCAGCGGATCGTGATCTACGGCTGCCTTGGTTTCCGGCGCGCGGCCTTTGGTCTCCTCCAGAAGCCGGTCCGAGCGGGCCAGCACCGCATCGATCGCTGCCATCTCCAGGCTGAAGGCATCTTCGGCCCCGGTCTCCGACTCGGGATCGGCGGTCGCAGTCGAAGCTTCGCTGCCGCCCGTCTCGCCCGATCCGCGCAAGGCTGCAATGCCGGCTGGATCGAGCCCCCAGCCGGGCTCCGCCTGCCACAGCCGGCGCCGCGTGCGGAGCAGCGCGTGGGCGATGGTCAGTTCATGGGTCGGCGTGCGGGCATCCATATGGGCGTCGTGCAGCACGAGATCCTCGACATGCACCAGTTCACCGCCAACCCAGAGAGCCGCGACGGCATCGAAGAAATGGCCGCGCTCGCGAAATCCGTCGCCGATGGCGTGGCGCAGCACCCGTTCGTCCAGCCGGGCCAACCGGTCTTCGGCATGAATGATGGCCGGAAGGAGGGCGGACATCTGTGCCGCAGAAAGCTCATATCGCATTGGAATCATTTCGCACGTGTCGATTGCCTGAAGCTAACACACGAGCTGGCTTCCAGGTAGTTGCCGGTCTCGTTTGTCCAATGCAAAGAAACTGCTTGACCCTCCAGTCGCTGGAAGGTTCATAAAGCGAAACCTCAACGGGGTTTGGAGTACTGCCATGGCATCGAACGCCCACCATCACGACGCGCATCATGGTCACTCCCATGCCTCCGGCAATGGCATGCAGCCCGTCACCCGCGATCCCGTCTGCGGCATGATCGTCGATCCCGATGCGGGTAAGCCGCATCTGGCTTACGAAGGCCGCACATACCATTTCTGCTGCAACGGATGCCGGACGAAATTCGAGGCTGACCCGGGTGCATTCCTGACGGCCCGAGACCCTGTTTGCGGCATGTCTGTCGACCGGGCGACGGCGGCGCATTTCCTGCGGCACGAGGGCGCGAAACACTATTTCTGCTCGGCCGGTTGCCAGGCGAAGTTCGAAGCCAACCCGGCAGCCTATGTCGATGGAGCGGCCCCTGCCGCTTCGGCAATGCCTGCGGGCACCCAGTACACCTGCCCGATGCACCCCGAAATCGTCAGCGACAAGCCCGGCGATTGCCCGAAATGCGGCATGGCGCTGGAGCCGATGGGCGTTCCGGCCGCAGACGAAGGCCCGAACCCGGAGCTTGCCGACTTCATGCGCCGGCTCTTTGTGAGTGTGGTCCTTGCTGTGCCATTACTTGTTCTCGGTATGGGGCCGATGGTCGGCCTGCCTTTCGACACCCTGATCGGCGAGCGCCTGACTGGCTGGATCGAGCTTCTGCTGGCAACGCCGGTGGTGGTCTGGGCTGCCCTGCCCTTTTTCCGCCGGGCCTGGAATTCGGTGCTCAACCGCAGCCCGAACATGTGGACCCTGATCGGTCTCGGCGTCGGCGCCGCTTATCTCTATAGCGTCGTCGCCCTGCTGGCGCCCGATCTTTTTCCGATGGCCATGACGGCCCATGGCACCGGCGTGCCGGTCTATTTCGAGGCTGCGGCCGTCGTCGTGGCGCTGGTGTTTGTCGGCCAGGTGCTCGAACTCAAGGCACGCGAACAGACCGGCTCTGCCATCCGCGCCCTGATGGCCCTCGCGCCTGACACGGCACAGCGGGTCGGGCCAGATGGCACGGACCAGACGGTGGCGCTCGATCTGGTGCGCCTCGGTGATCGCCTGCGGCTGCGTCCCGGCGAACGGGTGCCGGTCGATGGCACGGTTGCCGAAGGCAGCTCGACGGTCGATGAATCAATGATCTCGGGCGAGGCCCTGCCCGTCGAAAAGCAGGTTGGCGCAATGCTCACCGGCGGCACCATCAACGGTAACGGCACCATGGTGATGGTGGCCGAGAAGATCGGCGCCGATACGACGCTGTCGCGCATCGTCGGCATGGTGGCGCTGGCGCAGCGCACGCGAGCGCCGGTGCAGGGCATGGTCGATCGGGTCTCGGCGGTCTTTGTGCCGACTGTCGTACTGGCCGCTTTTTTCACCTTCGGCATCTGGATGACGGTCGGACCGGAACCTCGGCTTGCCCATGCGCTGATGGCGGCGGTTGCGGTACTGATCATCGCCTGCCCTTGCGCTCTGGGTCTGGCGACGCCGATGTCGGTGATGATCGCCACCGGCCGTGGCGCGCGCGAGGGGGTGCTCATCCGTGATGCCGAAGCGCTGGAGCGCTTTGCCGGCGTCGATACGCTGGTGATCGACAAGACGGGCACACTGACCGAGGGCAAGCCCGAGCTCACGGATATCATCGCCGTCGAGGGTATGACGGAGGACCGGCTGTTGCAGCTCGCTGCCGGTCTCGAACAGGGCTCCGAGCATCCACTGGCAGCAGCCATCCTCGAGGCCGCGAAGCGACGGGGCATCGCTGCGGCCGCCGTTGCCGACTTCAAGGCGACAACAGGCATGGGCATTGGCGGCATCATCGAGGCAACATCCGCTGGCCTCGGCAATGGGGCTATGATGGAGGCGCTGGGCGCCGATCCGGCACCGCTCCGCGACCGGGCAGAGAGCCTGCGCCGCGACGGCAGGACTGTGGTTTTCCTCGCCATCGACGGCAAGCTCGCCGGCCTGCTCGCTGTGGCCGACCGGATGAAGCCGACGGCCGGAGCAGCGATTGCTGCCCTGCACCGGAGCGGCCTGAAAATCATCATGGCGACGGGTGATGCGGCGGCGACGGCCGAGGCGGTCGCCCGGCAGTTGGGCATCGACGAGGTTCATGCCGGGCTGTTGCCGGAGGGCAAGAAGGCGCTGGTCGATGCGCTGCATTCCGCAGGCGCCCGGGTGGCGATGGCGGGCGACGGTATCAACGATGCGCCGGCGCTGGCCGCAGCCGATGTCGGCATTGCCATGGGCACCGGCGCAGATGTGGCGATGGAGAGCGCCGGCATCACGCTGGTGAAGGGCGATCTTGGCGGCATCCTCAGGGGCCGACGCCTGTCGCAGGCGACGATCCGCAACATCCGCCAGAACCTGATCTTCGCCTTCGGCTACAATGCGCTCGGCATTCCGCTGGCCGCAGGCAGTCTCTATCCGGTGTTCGGCCTGCTGCTGTCGCCGATGATCGCGGCAGCGGCCATGAGCCTGTCTTCCGTCTCGGTGATCGCCAATGCCCTCCGGCTGCGCCACGAAAAGCTTCAGGAGGCGACATGAACATCGGCGATGCATCGGACCGGTCGGGCCTGCCGGCAAAGACCATTCGCTACTACGAGGAGATCGGCCTTGTCAGCCCCGACCGCAGCAGCAACGGTTATCGCGACTACCGCGAGGCCGACATCCACAAGCTGCGCTTCCTGCAGCGCTCCCGGGGCCTCGGCTTCTCCGTCGAGGAATGCCGCCAGCTGCTGGCGCTCTATGGGGATCGCGACCGCGCCAGTGCCGACGTGCGCCAGATCGCCAGCGCCAAGCTCAGCGAGATCGACCGGAAGATCCGCGAATTGAGCGAGCTGCGCCGCACCCTCGAAACCCTGGTGCACGCCTGCCACGGCAACGACCGTCCGGATTGCCCGATCCTGGAAGAGCTCGCCGAGGGTCCGGGCGACGGGCAGCCCTCTTAGATCCAACGTCTCCCGACGATTTCTCCAGCCTGGCGCTTGCCGAATGCTGCTTTCGACCAAGATAGCGCGATTGGAGAAATTTAGACCATGGCGTTTTTCGAGAGCCTGCTGACGCTGCTGCTGGTGGCAATCGTATTCCTGCAGCCATCGCGCCGGCTGATGATTCCCTATCCGACGATGCTGGCTGTCGCCGGCCTGCTGGTGGCGACCCTTCCCTGGGCGCCGACGATCTCGATCGATCCGCAGCTGGCGCTCGCCATCTTCATCGCGCCGGCCCTGTTCGATGCCGCCTACGACCTGCCGCCGAGAGCGCTGCGTGAAAACTGGGTGCCGCTGATTTCGCTTGCCGCCATCGCTGTCATCCTGACGACGGCAGCCGTCGCCTTCGTCGGCGTTACCTTTGCCGGGCTGCCTGTTGCCGCTGCCATTGCGCTCGGAGCCATCGTCGCGCCGCCGGATGCTGCGGCGGCAAGCGCGATGCTCAGCCGGTTCGCATTGCCCCGCCGAACATTTGCGGTTTTGAAAGGCGAGAGCCTGCTCAACGATGCCGTGGCGCTGCTGATCTTCGGCGCTGCCGTGGCGTTTTCCACAGGCGGAAATTCTGCGTCCGTCGTCATCCCGGAACTGGCGCTGGCAGCCCCCGGAGGCCTGGTGCTCGGCATAGCGCTTGGATTTCTCTACATCTTCATTGCGCCGCGGCTCGCAGGCACGCTGGGCGGCTCGCTGTTCGAATTCGTCGCCACGTTCGGCACTTGGGTGATTGCCGAGCGCCTGCATCTGTCGGCGGTGCTCGCCATCGTTGCCTACGCCATGGTGATCGCCCGCTACATGCCGGAACGCCAGACGGCGCGAAATCGCATCCATTCCTATTCGGTCTGGGAGGCGACGATCTTCATGTTCAACGTGCTCGCCTTCCTGCTGATGGGCATGCAGGCGCGCGAGACGATCCAGCAGCTTTACCCGAAAAACATTGAATTCGCCTTTGCCTTCGGTGGCGCCATCCTGCTTGTGGTCGTTCTGGTCCGGCTCGGATGGGTGATGCTTTATAACCGCGTGATCAATTATCTGGCACGTCGCAAGCTGGTCTCCGAGGAGCCGCCGACCGTCGGCATGAGCCTGGTCGCGGGCTGGTGCGGCATGCGCGGCTTGCTGACGCTGGCAACGGCGATTGCTCTTCCGGCGGATTTCCCGTCCCGCGATCTCATCGTCTTTGCCGCCCTGACGGTCGTCCTCGGCACCCTGATACTCCAGGGGCTGACGCTCGGGCCGCTCATCCGCATCCTGAAATTCGGCAACGACGACTCCATGCGCGAGGGCATCACGAATGCTCGCATGACGCTGCTCGACACCGCCCTTGCCGACCTCGACACGCTGGAGGAAACAGGCGAGGTGCGAACGCTCCGGGCGATCTACGAGGGCGACCGCAAGCTCACCGCCAACGGCATCCACCCGCGCGAAAAAAGCGAACTCGACAGCCTCCGGCGTCGCTCCATCAAGGCCAAACGCGTCAAACTCGCCGAACTCCGCCGCACCGGCTCCATCGACGACGACGTCTTCCACGCCCTCGAGCAGGAGCTAGACTGGGCCGAAATGGCCGCCTCGCCACCGGACAGGTTCGAGATTGTCGAGGGGTAGCGGTGTGTTGGCAGCGCGTTTCGGGGATGATCTCGATTGACGGGAAATATGTACGATAGCGCGCGATGTCGCATGTCAGCAACGGAATTGCCGCTACGACTGCGTGGGCTCCGATGAAGAAATCGGAAAGCACTGCGAACCGCGTCTTCTGAAATTTGGTCAATTTTTTCCAGCGAGAAGAGTAGAGTTTAGTGTCAAATCTCCCTCGGGACCGATTTAGCACCTGGATAGCTATTGCGGTTTCGCAGTTTATTTTTACGCTAAGAAACTTAAATTATGTTTTTATTATTCACCTTCTGGGTTGCGCTGGAGTTTTACAGGCAGGTTCCGGATACACACGCGAGATAGCTCGGTCTCCGAAATCACCATCTATGACAAGCTATTGTGAATTCAGAACTCCGCGCATGCGCGGGCCACTGATTATTTGTCTTCAGTATTTTCTCATTAAATGAATGATAGTGGCACACGCAATTGTCAGCCAACAGCGGAGGCGGCCGGATGAATTTCGAATATTCTGACCCGCAAACGCATATAGAGGGGCTTTTCGGCGGCTTTTTCCACATAAGTGCCTTTGGGCAAATAGAGGAGGGCGATGACGAGAAATTTCAGAGATTTCTTGAGCGAGTTGCACCTCCTCCTAGAACTTCAGTCTACATTAACTCAGGAGGCGGTCACCTTGAAGTAGCAATTGCTATCGGTAGGTTGATTCGTGGCGCATGGTTCTCAACTTCCATTGGCACCTATATCCTAGATCCCCAGCAGCCTGACGAGTTGATAATCCCTCGTAAGTTTGCGCCAGGAAAATGCATAAGTGCTGCAACACTCATGTTTCTTGGAGGGAGGCTCCGTTATTATCCAGATGGATCAAAGTTTGGTGTACATCAATTTTCATTTAAGAACCCGTCGCCAGAAAGCATGGAGCGTTCACAACGCCTTTCAGCGGCAATAGCGGCTTACATCGCCGATATGGGGATCCCCGCCACTTTCTTAGAGCTTTCAGCTAACACGCGCGGAGACCAAATAACGTTCGTCAGCGAAGAACAGCTTAAAGGTCTGAAAGTCATCACTGGAGGTATGACGGAAGCCACTTGGGGTGTCGAAATCCATCCAGAAGCGACGTGGGTGCGTGGCGAAAGAGACTCTTTGTGGGGGCACGGCAAGGTCATTTTAATATACTCGAAAACAGACGGGTTCTCGTTTGCAGCTCTCATCGAAACGATGGGAAGGGACAAGGAGCTGATGAGCTTCCCGCTAGTCGAGATCGTCGTGAACGGTGAAGATATTAGGATCGACATTTCGGACCGATGCGCGCGCGCGCCATCTGGTATTTACACCATGTTCATGGCTAGCCTCGTGGAGAACGAAGCTTGTTTGCTAGCTTTCTCTAAAAGCTTCGGGATCCAAATCCGTGGCTCCCCTCAGGCGGAGATATTTTTTGGTATCGCGGCAGTCTCTACGGACGGTGCTGAGGGAAAGCTACAAGGGCTCTATAAGCTGGGTGCAACCTAAAGCAACGCCATTTTGATGATTTTTCCGTTTAGCCAAAATGCCCGCATTCAACTTAGGCGATGTATTAGCTTTTGTGTAAGAAGTGCAATCCATTTTCGCATCCAGAGGCGTTCATTTTCCCGTCACCACTTGGGGGATGATCCAAGGTAGCTTTAGTGACTGAAGCGAGGGCGCAAAACAGTCCTCGTGCATTTTTAGCACGGCGACACTGATACTTATTTCCAAGAAAATTGAATCTATTGCAATTGGCGCACTTTAGATTCCGCTACAATGTCACCCCGCGTCAGGGCCATGATTTCGTCGGTTGTCAGCCCCGCGCCAGCGTGTCCACGCAGACTACCAAACCCGTCGGTACGGACCTTGCCTTGAGCCGGCACCATGATGACATTGCCGTCTGGTGTCTGGCGGAAATCGACCTGCGTCCCGGGCTTGAGCCCAAGCAGCTCGCGGACTGCCTTCGGAATGGTGACCTGGCCTTTGGCGGTAACGGTCGTGCTCATTGCAAGCCTCAATTATATCTAGGAAAGAAGTATTCCTTTCCCGACGGTCGTTCAAGACCCGCCCTCACCCTCTCTGCGTCTGCTAAACGGCCACGTCACCAACCCGCCCGCATAGAGCGCCCACCAGACCAGCACCGGTTGCAAGGCGAGCCTCGGGGCGTGGTACCACCAGCCGAGAACGGGTGGGGTGGGGGCGGAGAGGCTGTCGATGGCGTGCTTGATGTTGGCGGGGTAGACGCAGACGGCGTAGGCGGCGAGAGCGATGCCGGCGATGGCGCGCGTGCGGCCGGTGAGCAGGGCTGCGGCGCCGGCAAGTTCGCAGAGCCCGGTGACAATAATCACCTCGTGCGGCTTGGGGACCCAGGCCGGGGTGATGGTGACGAACACGTCGGGGACAGTGAGATGAAACGCACCGGCGACCGCGTAGATCACGGCGAGCGGGATGCGTGCGCCCCAGCGCTGCGGCTTTGCCTCAGATGCCAGCATACCACTCATAGCCCCTGTCCTCCCAGAACCCGCCCTTGCCACCCCAGAGATCGTCGAAGCGGTCGCGGATTTCGATGCGCATGAGATATTTCGCGTGCTTGTAGCCGAGATGGCGCTCGACGCGCAGCCGCAGCGGTGCTCCGTGTTCCACCGCCAGATCCTTGCCATTCAGCGAATAGGCAAGGATCGATTGCGGATGGAAGGCGTCGATGAGGTCGATGCTTTCGTAGTAGACGCCGCTGCCGTCGAGCGTCTGCTCTAGTTCATCGGCACAATGCAAAACGGCATAGCGGGCGCCCGGCTTCAGCCCCGCCGTCTGCAGGATCAGCCCGAGCGGCACGCCCTGCCATTTGCCGATAGCGCTCCAGCCCTCGACGCAGTCGTGGCGGGTGATCTGGGTGCGCGACGGCAGCTTCTTGAGGTCGGCCAGCGAGAATTCCATTGGCTGGTTGACCATGCCGTCGATCTTCAGGCGCCAGTCGACAAAGCCTGTTTCGCTCATGCGGACGTAATCCGGGCTGTTTGGCTGGGTCGAGCCGTTCGGATGGAAGCTCGGCGATATCTCGGCTTCGGTGAACTCTGGCGCCAGCGCCTGGCGCGACACCAGCAGGCGCTGGCTGCCCATGGTCAGTTTTTCCGCCATCGCCAGCACCTTCTGGACCTGCTGGTTGCCGGCGACATCGTCACAGCCGGTAAGGCCGATGGCGCCGAGGCCTGCGGCCGAACCGATCAGGAAGCGGCGACGGGAGAGAATATTGCTCATGGCTTGGTCTCCGCGGATATCGCATAGCGGCCGGTCACCATGGAGCGCATATTGTTCCAGAGGCCGGACAGAATGACCATGATCACATGGACGACGACGAAGAGCACAAGGCTCCAGGCGGCGATGAAGTGGATACCGCGGGCCGACTGGCGGCCGCCGAATATGTCGAGCAGGAAGGGATAGCCGGCATCCATCGCCGGAGACATGGTGAGCCCGGAGCCGACCATCAGCGGCAGCAGGATGAAGATCACGAGGATATAGGTCAGCTTCTGCAGCGCGTTATAGCGGCGCGCCTTCTCTCCCTTGGGAAAGCGCAGCCGGGCGTGATCCTTTATCTCCTGCCAGACATTGCGCGGGGCTATGTCATGGGCGGTTGGTGCGAGGTCGCGCCGGAAGTGGCCGCCGATCAGGCCGTAGAGAACGTAGAGCAGGCCGTTGATGACGAACAACCAGGCGAAGAAGAAGTGCCAGCGGCGGCCGGTCGCCAG
This sequence comes from Rhizobium sp. rho-13.1, assembly GCF_007000305.1. NCBI lineage: Bacteria > Pseudomonadati > Pseudomonadota > Alphaproteobacteria > Hyphomicrobiales > Rhizobiaceae > Rhizobium > Rhizobium sp. rho-13.1. The sequence goes on from NZ_SCFL01000004.1 coordinate 35,913, forward strand.
ATCCTGGAAGCTCGGAATGGTGGCCCAGGCCGGAAAGGCCCTCGCTGTCATCTCGCCATCCACCCGGGATGCTCCGAGCACGCCGGTGGTGGTCAGCGTCACGCTGCCGATGCGGGTGGTGCCGATGATCTTGTCACCGTCCTCGACGCTGGCAATCTCGAACCAGGATGGGTCCTCGACCGCGCCGTATTGTCCCCAGTGAAGCTGCGGATGGGCATTGAAGATCTGCATGCCGCTCATCAGCAGCAGCGTCAGACAGAGAACGTTGATCCAGTGGGTGATGCGGGTGACGACCGAGTGGCGCCTGATGTAGATCTTTGCCGGCTCTGGCGGCGGAGCGACCCCGATGTCTTCGATGCTGGCCATGGACAGTCCTCGTGCGATGCCGCTGACGCAGCCGGATCATTTTGAAGTGCGACGGTGCTGTGGCGGACGAACAGAACAGCCCGACTGCATGGTGCAGCCGGGCCGTATGACGATAGCGCATGAGCGCTGGATCACATAGGCGGAACGACGCCGTTGATGCCGACGACGACGCGGTCGGCTTCGACCATGTTGTCGCCTGCCGTGGTGCCGTTGATGATCACGCCGGCGCCAGCCTTGATGTCGCTCTTGGTGGCCGGGGCGATGGTGACGACAGGCGTGCCTGGCGGGATGGAGATCTTCTTCTCGCCGCCCTTGTAGGTCAGTGACAGCGTCGGACCGTTAACGGAGGTCACCGCGCTTGCAACCGTCGCATTGGTCATCGAGCTTTTTGGCTTCAGGTCCCAGCCGTAGTCGCCTTCGCCGGTGCCCTTCATGGCGGCCGGGAAGATCAGCACTTCGAGCGCGCCGTTGACGCCGCTGTCGGTCGGCATGGAAGCAATCCCGACGAAATCGCCCGGCTTGATGTCGCTGACGTCTGCCTTGACGATGCCGTTGACGGCCCAGCCGGACTTCAGCATGATCATCACATCCTTGCCTTCGCGCGACTTTACCTTCAGCGTATCGCCGCTCAAGCTCTCGACCACGCCGCGCACGCGGATCTTGTCGGCAGCCTGCGCACCCTGCGGGCCGACAACGGAAATCATCAGTCCGGCGGCCAGCGCCAGGGCGCCCGTCTTCATCTGTTTGCTGTTCATGATTTTCTTCCTTGATTGACCGCCCAACCGGACGGACTTCCGGCAATCGAGCACCTGCTCCCATGCCAATTTCGGGTCGCATGGCCAAAAAGCAAATTCGGTCGTGCGCAATACAAATATCTTATCGGTCAGGTGCGAGAGCAGCCAATCAATCTATAGTGAGACAGGAAGGCGAGTTTTGCTGAAACTCTCCGCCCCCGGCCGCCGTTACCTATTTCTGTTTTTCACGGGCTGAGAGAGCCTCGGGCCAGATGGCCGAGGACATGGCAGACGAGGCGACCGACCACGATGGCGGAGATGTCGTTGATATCCGCCCGTGGCTGGAATTCGACGATGGAGAACCCGGCCAGCCGGCGACCTCGTAACGCTTCGGCGATCAGCGTGGTCATTTCCTCGAATGAAAATCCGCCCGGCGATACAGCGTTGACGCCCGGGCACGTTCCGGGATCCATTGCATCGCAGTCGATATGGATCAGCACCGCGCCGTCTCTCGGGATGCCGCCGATCACGGCACTCAATCCCAGCCGTCGCGTTTCAGATACCGTCACCAGCCGCGAGCCCCAGGCTTCTGCGGCTTCAACCTCCGGCCGCCGTGCGCTGCCGACGGCGCGGATGCCGACCTGCGTCATGGATGCAACGAACGGCAGTTCCGACGCCCGGCGCATCGTGCTGGAGTAACCGAGCCTTTCGTCGCCAATGTTGTCGCGCCAGTCGATATGGGCGTCGACCTGGAGAACATGCAGCGGGCCTGCTGCCCCGAGGCCGCGCATGAACGGGATGGCGACGGAATCGTCACCGCCGATCAGCACGGGAATGGCACCGGCGGCAAGGACGGCGCGCGTCGTGCGCTCGATATTTTCGCGGTTGGCGGCCGCATCCTGTGGATCGGTGAAGACATCGCCGAGGTCAATGACTTCGAGCGCGCCGTCATTCAGCAAGGGGCCGCCGAAATCGAAGTCCCAGTTTTCGAGATGGACGCACGCAGCGGAAATTGCCCTGCGAACTGCCTCGGGACCTGTCTCGCCGTCCTGGCGAGTGGCATCTGGATAGGGTGTGCCGTGCACGGCACCGAAGATCGCAACCGAGCCGGCGTGTGGCATGACTGCAGCAGGAATGCCGAGGAATGTCTGCCGTGCAGCCTTCAATGTTTCGGTGAGATCGGTGTGCATATATTGCTCCTCGTTCGATGGTGCATCGCTCTGGACTTGCCTAGGCGCTCTTCCTCAGATGCTCGCGCATCGCTGGCAACGTGTCGATAGGGGGCAACGGACCGAAATAGTTTGAGTTCGACCCATTTCTCAATCAATGTGCCTTGAGTGTTTCCGCGGCGCAAAGCCAAGAGTGTCGTTTCCGCCCACTATGCTGTCAGCAGGAAAGGCATCGAAGTGAACAAGCCTATTGCTGCTATACCTGCATTCGAAAATGAAACGGAAGAGCGCGCGTTCTGGGAAGATAACGATTCCGCGCTTTATCTCGATTGGAGCAAAACCCAGACCGTAGTGCTTCCCAACCTGAAAAAGAGTGCAATGTCGTCTGAGCCAGATAACGGGCCGCGCACTGACTCATAAAAACTGTGGCCGCAAACGGCACGCAAGCCATCACCATGACCCTCACTTCCGCGCCGCGAGAAATCTCTCCATCGTGCCAAACGAGAATGCGGAGATCGGCAGGTCTGTTCGGCCATCGAGAGCGAGGTCTGCGAGTATTTCGCCGATGACGCTGGTGAACTTGAAGCCGTGGCCGGAACAGGGCGAGGCGACGACGATGCGCGGGTTGCCGGGCATCAGGTCGATCAGAAAATCCTCGCTCGGCAGCATGGTGTAGCGGCAGGTAATGGCGTTGACGCGCAGCCCGTTCGCAGCGGGCAGGCGCCTGGCGATGAAGGCGTCGAGGAGCGCCGTATCGGCGTCGTTCACCGGTGGATTGGGCTCGTTCGGATCGATCGGTTCGCGGAAATGCGCATGGCGACCGATCTTGACCCCGTCGACGCCGATGGCCGGAAATCCGAAATAGGAGCCGTCGTCGCCTTCGTCGCGTATGAAGGCGGGCATGCGCTGCGGCTGGGTCACGAAGCCGTCGCGCGGCTGGTACCAGGCGACCACCTGCCGGATCGGCACTGCATGCTCTTTCAACTGCGGCACGAGTTCAGAAATCCACGACCCGGTGGCGACGATCACCTTGTTTGCCCGATACTTGCCCACGGCAGACGTAACAGTCACGCCGGCGTCGTCAGGCTCGATCCCGGTGACTTTCTCGCCGAAATGCAGCACGGCACCGTCTTCGGCGGCAAGCCTTATATAGCCCGCGACAGCCGCTTCCGGGCGGATATAGCCTCCCTGAGGATCGAGCAGGGCGATCTCGCCGGCATCCAGTGAGAACACCGGAAACCGCGCCTTCATCGCCGCCCGGTCCAGCTCTTCGATGGTAAGATCGTGCAATTTGCAGGAGGCGCGCGTGCCTGTCACGATAGTGCTGTCGGGCGCGCCGATTTGCAGCACGCCGGTGATTGTCAGGACTTCGCTGCGCAGCCGCCCTTCCAGTGCCCGCCAGTTGGCATAGGCCCGCTGCAGCAGCGGCACATAGGACGGGTCCTCGAAATAGCCGAGCCGGATAAGCCGGCTGTCGCCATGGGAAGAGCCCAGCGTATGGGCCGGATAGTAGGCATCTATGCCGATGGCTTGCACGCCGCGGGCGGCAAGATGCGACAGGGCCGCGCTGCCCATGGCACCGAGACCGATGACGGCGACGTCGAATTGCGGTGTCATGGCTACATTCCCGATTTCAGTGAGGCGGCGGTGGCACGTCGCGGATCAGCGACCTGATCGCCTCGATGTCGCCGCCAAGCGGACGGTCGTCGGCATAATGCGCGACGCGGCTGCGGACAAGCCGGTAAATCGTCTCTGTGCCATCGGCGCGCGCTGCCACCTTAGACAGGAAGTCGTGTGCCTGTGCGGCTGCCATCAGTTCGATCGCAAAGATGTACTCGGCGTTGTCGAGCACCGCGAGCAACTTGTTGGCGGCCGCGGTCGGATGGGCGAGAAAATCCTCCTGCAACGCCGATGTCAGGCCGCCATCGGTGCTGGCGGGAGCAGCCAGTCGACGGTTTTCGTTGGCGAGCGCTGCCGCACTGTACTGGGCGATCATCAGGCCGGAATGGCTGCCTGCGTCGCTGGCGAGGAACGGCGGCAGGCCGCTCACCAGTGGATTGACCAGTCGGTCCATCCGGCGTTCGCTCATGCCAGCGATCTGCGCCAACGCAATCGCGAGGCCGTCCGCTGCCTGGCCGAGTGCCGGCGATACGGCATGGGCCTCCGAGGAGACGACGGGATTGTCCGGCGTGCCGTAGACGGCCGGATTGTCGGTGACGGAGGCCAGTTCCTGGTCGACCACGCGGGCGGAATTTTCGAAGACATCGCGGGCCGCGCCATGGGCATGCGGGATGGCGCGCAGGCTGAGGGCATCCTGAGTGCGTTTGCCGAGCGCTGCCGCAATCAGACCGCTGCCGGCGAGCAGCCGCCGTAACGATGCGCCGACTTTCTGGACGCCATCCGAAACCTTGAGGGCGAGCGCGGTCTCGTCGAAGGCTGCCATCTGTCCGCCGGCTGCCTCGAGCGTCAGCGCGGCAATGGCATCCGCCCATTCGAGAAGATTGGCTGCACGCGCCAGTGCCACGCAAGAAAGCCCGGTGGCGCAGGCCGTGCCATTGACGAGACTGAGCCCCTCCTTGGCGCCCAGCACCAGCGGCACAAGGCCGATAGCCGCAAGCGCCTCGCCACCGGTCATCGGCTGTCCTGCAACATGGGCCGCACCCTCGCCGATCAGCACCAGTGCCGTGTGGGCATTGTGGGTGAGATAGCCTGCCGATCCCCTGGAGGGGACGTCTGGAATGCAGTCCTTGTCGAGAAACGTCCGGAGGTGGTCGACGATCTCGCGGCGCACACCGGAATAGCCGTGGGAAAAATTGGCGATCTGGGCGGCGATGATCGCCCTGACTTCGCGCCGGGACAGAAGCGGTCCGACGCCGCAGGCATGGCTGAGGATAATGTTGCGTGACAGCTTGCTCTGCGATGCGAGGTCTACCACTGTATCCGATAGGGCGCCGACGCCGGTGTTGATGCCGTAGGCCCGCTGGCCCGTTTCGACGATGCGGGCAACGATGCGGCTGGCATTGTCGATGCGCGCCCAGACTGCGGGGGCGAGCGACAGGCTTTCGCCGCCTGCGATGGCCGCGACGTCGCGCCAGCCGAGCTTTGCTTCGAGAGTGACGGTCATGGGATCAGCTTCCGAAATTGCCGATGAACTGGCGGAAAGCCGGCGAGCCGCCGCCGCCAAACATCTCTTCCGGGCTGCCGGAACTGTCGATCAGCCCTTCGCGCATGAAGACGACGCGGTTGGAGACGTTGCGGGCAAAGCTCATCTCGTGGGTGACGACCAGCATGGTCATGCCCTCTTCTGCCAGCGCCCGCATGACGCGCAGCACCTCGCCGACCAGTTCCGGATCGAGTGCGGATGTCGGTTCGTCGAACAGCATCACCTTCGGCTTCATCGCCAGCGCCCGCGCTATCGCCGCGCGCTGCTGCTGGCCGCCGGAAAGATGGGCCGGATAGGCATGGCGCTTGTCCGCGATGCCGACCTTCTCGAGCAGCGCCTCGGCGTCAGCAATGGCTTCCGCACGAGGCCGCTTCAGCACGTGGATCGGGCCCTCGATGACATTCTGCAGGATGGTCATATGGGACCAGAGATTGAACGACTGGAACACCATGCCGAGTTCCGAGCGGATGTGGTCGACCTGCCGGTTGCTCTCCGGCTTGCTCCGTCCGTTCTTGTGGATCATGCGGATTTGCTCGCCATCCACCCAGATTTCGCCGTCGTTGGCGACTTCGAGAAGGTTGATGCAGCGGAGGAATGTCGACTTGCCGGAGCCGGAAGCGCCGAGCAGGGATATGACGTCGCCATCCTCGGCATCCAGCGAGATGCCGCGCAGCACCTCGTGGGTGCCGAAGCTCTTGCGGATATTGCGGACCGAAAGTCGGTTGACGCGGGCCATGGTCGCTCCAGTTCAGACTGCGTTACGCCTTCAAAGCCTGCGGCGCTGCGCGGCGATGGCGGGAGAGGCGATATTCTAGCAGGCCGAAGGCCTGCAGGATGATGAAATTCAGGACGAGATAGATGACGGCGGCGCAGAGAAATACCTCCATCGTCCGGTAGGTGTGCGAGATCAGCCGCTGTGCGACGCCGGTTACCTCCCAGACGGTTACGAGGCTTGCGAGCGCCGTCGACTTCAACATCAGCACGATCTCGGTCGAATAGGCAGGCAGCGCATGGCGGAAGGCGATGGGCGCCAGAATGCGGCGCACCAGCAGAAAGCCGGACATGCCGATCGAGCGGGCTGCCTCGATCTCCTTCGGCGAAACGGCGCGGATGCCGCCGCGAAAGATCTCTGCCGTGTAGCCGGCCGTGCAGAGCGCCAGCGACAGCACGGCGCAGACAAAGGGCTCGCGCAGCAGCGGCCAGAGAAACGAGTAGCGGATGATGCCGAACTGGCCGAGGCCGTAAAAGATCAGGAACATCTGGATCAGCAGCGGCGAGCCGCGAAACACGAAGATATAGGCCTTGGCGAAGGCCGAAAGGATCGGATTGCCGCCGGTGCGCATCCAGACGAGCCCCAGCGCCAGCAGGCCGCCAAGGGTGATCGACGTGATGAACAGGGCCAGCGTCATCGGCAAGGCTGCGAGCAGCGTGGCCATGGTCGATGACAGGAAGGCGATATCCATGGCTCAAGCCTTCCCCATCGTTGCCGACGGCATGCTACGGTTGGCGCGACGCTCGGCTCGGTTGAAAACCTGGTCCGAAAGACTGGTCAGGATCAGGTAGAGGCACCCGCCGGCGATAAAGAACAGGAAATAATGCCGCGTCGAGCCGGCCGCCACCTGGCTGGTGCGCATCAGTTCGGCAAGCCCGGTAACAGAGATCAGGGCTGAATCCTTGAGGCTCAGCTGCCAGACATTGCCGAGGCCGGGGATGGCAAGCCTCAGCACCTGCGGCAGGATGATCCGGCGGAAGCGCAGTCGCGTGCCCATGCCGATCGCCGAGGCGGCTTCCAGTTCGCCCTTCGAGATCGCCAGGTAGGCGCCGCGAAACACTTCAGCCTGGTAGGAGCCGGAGATGACCCCCACGGCAAGGGCGCCGGCGGCAAAGGACGGCAGGCCAAGGAAGCCGTCGTAGCCCAGTGCCTTGCCCATGGAGGTCAGGGCGCTCGAGCCGCCAAAATAGATGAGATAGATGATCAGCAGTTCAGGCACGCCGCGAAAGACGGTGGTGTAGGCATGGCCGAGCGCCCATAGGAGCCGGTTGCCGGAAAGCTTGGCTGCGGCGACGAGCGTGCCGAGCACGGCGCCGATCGCCAGCGCCGCTGCAGTGACGGCGAGCGTCAGCAGCGTTGCCACGAGAAGCAGGGCGCCCCACCCGGTCGAACCGAAGCCCAGCAGTTGCAATGTCGACATCTGTTATTCCGAAATGACGAAAACAGTGACGCCCCCGGCCCTATCGACCGGAGGCATCTGTTGGAAAAGTTATTTCGGGCTGACGTCGGTCTTGAACCACTTCATCGACAGGGTCTTGACGGTGCCATCGGCGAGTGCCGACTTGATCGCCGCGCTGAACATGTCGCGCAGGTCTGTGTCGGACTTGCGAACGCCGAGGCCTTCGCCGATACCCCAGATGGGTCCGGCAATCTGCGGGCCGGAGAAGCCGAGCGCGCCATTGGCTGCTTCGAAGGCGGTTTCGAAATAGACGGCGTCGTCGAAGCCGAGGTCGATGCGGCCGTTCTGCAGGTCGAGGTCGCGGTCTGCGCCGGTCTTGTATTCGCGGATCGTGGCGATGTCTGCAAAGTTGTCATAGACGAACTTGGCGTAGACGGTGGCCGCCTGGATGCCGATGGTCTTGCCCTTGAAGGCTTTCTTCAGGGCATCGATCTCAGCCACGCCGGTCTGGCCGGGCGTCATGGTGATGGTCTTGCCGGTGCCGGCGGCATTCGCCAGCGGACTGTCCTTGGCGACGGCAAAGGCTGCCGGGGTGGCGGCATAGGGAACGGTGAAGTCGATGACCTGCTTGCGCTCGTCGGTGATCGACAGGGCATCCATGATGATGTCGAACTTGCCGGCGTTGAGCGCCGGGATCATGCCGTCCCAGTCGGAGGCCACGAGCTTGCACTCGACCTTGGCCTTTTCGCAGAGCACCTTGGCCAACTCCGGCTCGAAGCCGCCCAGCGTGCCGTCGGCATTGGTCATGTTCCAGGGCGCATAAGCGCCTTCGAGCGTGATGGTGACGGTTTTCCAATCCTTGGCTTCGGCGGCAGGTCCGGCAAGGGTGGCCAGCGCCACGGCGCCCGATAGTAGCAATGCATTGATTTTCATGGTCTCTCCTCTGGGGGCAAAATTGGCCGCGTCGTTGCACTGCCGGTCTGTGCCGGGTTGCTGCCTCGACATGGCCTCGGTGTAAAATGGTTTAAAGCCAATGCACCATATGAGATTTCGGAGGCGCGGCAAGCCGCCCCTTATTTAATATGCAAATTTGATTGCTGCTCAATGATTGGGCGATCCAGTCTGCGTCTCGCATAGGCCTCGCTGCGACATAAGTCTATATTTATGAAAATGCCGGATATGCCTCAGAAACTTCAAGCATTTCTGATAGACCTATGATTCTCAAATTTCGGTGATGAACGGAGACAGCCGCCGATGGCCATTCGCCCCCTCTTGATCGGTCTCACTCTCATTCTTGCGCTGGTGATGATCGTGCTCAGCATTCTGCTGGTCAATCCGACGCACACCATCCGCCAGGCCGAACCCTTTGCGCCGCAGCAACCTGGTGCAAATCCGCAGCAGTAAGCTGGTATTGTCGGGCCCAGGACCCCACCTACGGAACTGTCTGCTACGCGGTGCGTTTGTCGGGCAAGTTCACAAGGAAAAGTCCAATGCGAGTAATGATAGCCGTCGTAACGATCATGGTGGTGTCTGTTCTCAGCCTGTCGATGCTGACACCGGCCGGCGAAGAGATGACCGGCAAGGGTTCCAAGCTGGAAGCCTCCATCAACTAATTTGCGCTCTGATGACATGCTTCTCGTCTAAGCCGAAAGCAGACGGGTCATGGTGGCAACAAAACGCTTTCGGATCCGGTCCCGCCCGACATGCACTCCACCGCTGACCTGCTTGCGCCCGAGTGCCCAGACACTGTCGATCTTCACGCCTCCGGCAAACATCCAGTGATCGAGCAACTGGTCGCCTTCCAGATAGGGCACGGCGGATACATCCAGCGATACGAGATCGGCGTAGTTTCCTTCTTGCAGTCCTGTAGCGGTCTGTAGGGCGATACCACCGCCTCTTAATGCCTGATCGAACAACGCACGACCGGTCGAGCCGTTTTGAGGTGCCACCACGTTGCGGGCGCGGAGGTCGAGGCGCTGCGAATACTCCAGCTGGCGTAACTCTTCAGGCACCGAGATCAGGACGTTCGAGTCCGAGCCGATGCCGAACCGCCCTCCCTCTGACATGAACTGCGGGGCAGGAAATGTCCCGTCTCCAAGGTTGGCCTCGGTGATCGGGCAGAGGCCTGCCACCGCGCCGCTCTTGGCCATGCGTGTCGTTTCATCCTCCGTCATATGTGTCGCATGTATCAGGCACCAGCGCGCATCGACATCGGCATGGTCGAGCAGCCATTCGACGGGCCGTGCGCCGGACCAGGCAATGCAGTCCTCTATTTCCTTGACCTGCTCTGCGACGTGGATGTGGATTGGCCCGTTCCGCCCAAGCTCTGCGGCAAAACTCAGTTCTTCCGGCGTCACCGCCCGCAGGCTATGCGGCGCAAGGCCGAGCACGCCGCCTTCCAGTGCGCCAATCACCTGCCGGCATCCCTCCATCAGTGTCGCAAAGCTATCCGGCGTATTGATAAAGCGGCGCTGGCCCTCGATCGGCTGACCGCCTCCGAAACCGGACCGCGCGTAAAGCACCGGCAGCAGCGTCAGCCCGATACCGGCTTGACTGCTGGCAGCGCCGATACGTTCGGCCAATTCGGCAATATTGGCATAGGGCCTGCCGTCCTTGTCGTGGTGCAGGTAGTGGAATTCCCCGACGCGGCAAAAGCCGGCCTCCAGCATCTCCATGTAGAGTTCGGCCGCGACCGCCTCGACATCCTCGGGCGTCATCGTCAGGGCGAATTTGTACATCACCGTCCGCCAGCTCCAGAAGCTGTCGCTGCCGGGGCCTCGCACTTCGGCAAGACCTGCCATCGCCCGCTGGAAAGCGTGGCTGTGCAGGTTTGGCATGGCGGGTACGAGCACTGCGTGGCGCTCGTCGGCGGCCTCGGCCGGTACGCCCGCAGCGATGCTGACGATGCGCCCGTCGGCAATCTCTATGCGTACGTTCTTTTGCCAGCCGGTTGGCAATAGGGCTGATCCTGCGTGAAGTCCGACCATCGGCATTCCCCTTCTATTTGCGGGCGATCCGTCCTAGGTTCCTCGCCAGCTGCCATATTTTTGCTTGTCACACGACTATTATGTATATACATGTTAGGCCATAAAGAAAGGCGCAAAGCTGATGACCGGGAACAATTCCTCCGAACAGAATACCGCATTTCTAGGCCGCCCACGTTTGCTGCGCAACGCCCGGCTTGCGACGCTGGACAGCCGCCTGCCCGGCCTCGGCCTTATCGAAAAGGCTGCAATCGTCGTCGAAAATGGCCGCATCGCCTATGCTGGCCCCGAGAGTGAATTGCCGGTCTGGGCCATCGAGACCGCCGATATCCTCGACCTCGAAGGGCGCTGGGTGACCCCCGGACTGGTCGATTGCCACACGCACATCATCTATGGTGGCAATCGCGCCCGCGAGTTCGAAATGCGGCTCGAGGGCGCCACTTACGAAGAGGTTGCGCGCGCCGGGGGCGGCATCGTTTCCTCGGTCAATGCCACAAATGCCCTGTCCGTCGAAGGACTGGTGGCGGCCGCCTTGCCGAGGCTGGACACGCTGCTGGCCGAAGGCGTCACCACCATCGAAATCAAATCCGGCTACGGGCTGAACGTCGATGCCGAACTGCGGATATTGCGCGCCGCCCGAGCCATTGAGCGCATCCGTCAGGTCCGCGTCGTCACCTCCTATCTCGCAGCACACGCGACGCCCGTCGACTACAAGGGGCGCAACGACGCCTATATCGACGAGGTTGTGCTTCCCGGCATGCGGCAGGGCGCGGCGGAAGGCCTGATCGATGCCGTCGACGGATTTTGCGAAGGTATCGCATTCTCGCCGTCCGAAATTGCCCTGGTGTTCGACGCTGCCAAGGCGCTCGGCCTGCCGGTCAAGCTGCATGCCGAGCAGCTTTCCAATCTCGGTGGCGCCAGGCTCGCTGCATCCTACGGGGCCCTGTCGGCCGATCATCTCGAATATCTGGATGCTGCAGGCGTGGCTGCACTTGCCGCGAGCGGCACGGTGGCCGTGCTGCTGCCCGGCGCCTTCTATGCCATCAACGAGAAGCAGAAGCCGCCGGTCCAGCTGTTGCGAGACGCCGGGGTGAAGATCGCCATTGCCACCGACAGCAATCCCGGCACCTCGCCGCTGACATCCCTGCTGCTCACCATGAACATGTCGGCGACCCTGTTCGGCCTTACGGTCGAGGAGTGCATTGCCGGGACGACCCGCGAGGCCGCGCGGGCCCTAGGCGTGCTTGCTGAAACCGGAACTATCGAGGTCGGGAAATCGGCGGATCTCGCCACCTGGAACGTCGATAGCCCGGCCGAACTTGTCTACCGGATTGGTTTCAATCCGCTTTATGCGCACCTGTTCAAGGGCGAGAGGATCGATCGATGACCATCACACTCCATCCAGGTTCGGTGACGCTCGCCGATCTCTCGATTATCTACTGGACGGGCGAACCTGTCGTCCTCGATCGCTCGTTCGACGCCGGTATCGAGCGCGCCGCCGCCCGTATTGCCGAGATTGCCGCCGGCAATGCGCCGGTCTACGGCATCAACACCGGCTTCGGTAAACTGGCGTCGATCAAGATCGACCGTGCCGATGTCGCGACGCTGCAGCGCAATCTGATCCTCTCCCATTGCTGCGGCGTCGGCCAGCCCCTGGCCGAGAATATCGTCCGGCTGATCATGTCCCTGAAGCTGGTGTCGCTCGGGCGCGGCGCATCCGGCGTGCGGCTCGAAATGGTGCGGCTGATCGAGGCGATGCTTGAGAGGGGCGTTATCCCCGTCATTCCGGAAAAAGGCTCTGTCGGCGCCTCCGGCGACCTCGCGCCGCTCGCCCACATGGCGGCGGTCATGATGGGTGAAGGCGAAGCATTTTTAGCCGGCGAACGAATGAGTGGCGGTGCGGCATTGGAAAAGGCCGGGCTGACGCCGATGGTGCTGGCCGCCAAGGAAGGCCTGGCGCTGATCAACGGCACTCAGACCTCGACGGCGCTGGCGCTCGCAGGCCTCTTCCGCGCCCACAGGGCCGCCCAGGCGGCGCTGATCACAGGAGCGCTGTCGACCGATGCGGCGATGGGCTCGTCGGCGCCGTTCCATGCCGATATCCACACCCTGCGCGGCCATCAGGGCCAGATCGACACGGCGGCGGCTCTGCGGGCTTTGCTCGACAATTCGGTCATCCGCGCAAGCCATATCGAGGGCGACGAGCGCGTCCAGGATCCCTATTGCATCCGCTGCCAGCCACAGGTCGACGGCGCCTGCCTCGATCTGTTGCGCCAGGTGGCAAAAACGCTGGAGATCGAAGCCAATGCGGTGACCGACAATCCGTTGGTGCTGTCAGACAATTCGGTCGTCTCCGGCGGTAATTTCCACGCCGAGCCCGTGGCCTTCGCCGCAGACCAGATCGCGCTCGCCGTCTGCGAGATCGGCGCCATCGCCCAGCGCCGCATTGCGCTCCTGGTCGATCCGGCGCTGTCGCATGGCCTGCCGGCCTTCCTTGCCAAAAAGCCCGGGCTCAATTCCGGGCTGATGATCGCCGAGGTAACATCTGCCGCGCTGATGTCTGAGAACAAGCAGATGTCGCACCCGGCCTCGGTCGATTCCACACCGACCTCGGCCAACCAGGAAGACCACGTCTCCATGGCCTGTCACGGTGCCCGCCGACTGCTGCAGATGACCGACAACCTGTTTGGCATCATCGGGATCGAAGCGCTGACGGCGGCCCAGGGGATCGAGTTCCGCGCGCCGCTGGTCACCAGCCCCGAACTCACCGCCGCCGTCGCCGCCATCCGCCGCGTCGTGCCGACGCTCGAAGAGGACCGCTACATGGCAAACGACCTTGCCGCAGCCAGCGACCTGGTATCATCTGGCACACTGAATGCAGCGGTGTCCGAGGGTATCCTGCCGGGTCTGGAGGGCTGATCTTATGGAGGCTATTCCAAGCGGCAGTTTGCGCACGCAGAGGCCGACAACCGCCAAGGAGACCATTCAATGAGCGCTCCTGCTTTCGAAGTCCACCAGGGCTCCTCGCCCGTTGTGCTCGCCTTTCCCCATACCGGCACAGACGTACCAGCCGACATCTGGGAGCGGCTGAACGACAATGGGCGCATCCTCGCCGATACCGACTGGCACATCCACCGGCTCTATGACGGCCTGCTCGACGACGCGACGACGGTTCGGGCCACCTTCCACCGCTATGTCATCGACGCCAATCGCGATCCCGATGGGTCAAGCCTCTATCCCGGTCAAAATACCACCGGCCTTATCCCGGGCACGGATTTCGACGGCAAGGCGATCTGGAAGAATGGCGCCGAGCCTTCCGACTCCGATACCGCAGCCCGGCTGTCCGCCTTCCATGCACCCTATCATGCGGCCCTCGCTGCCGAGATCGCACGCGTCAAGGCGATCCATGGCATTGCCGTGCTCTATGACTGCCACTCGATCCGTGCCGACATTCCCTTCCTGTTTGAGGGCACGCTTCCGGATCTCAACATCGGTACCGACATGGGCAAGACCTGCGCGCCGGCGATCGAGGCTGCAACCGTTGCCATCGCCGCTGAAGCCGCCGGCTACACCAGCACGCTGAATGGCCGTTTCAAGGGCGGCTGGACAACGCGCTATTATGGCCAGCCGGCATCGGGCGTTCATGCCATCCAGATGGAGCTGGCGCAATCGACCCATCTTGCCGCCGAAGCTCCGCCCTTCGCCTATGATCCTGAAAAGGCCGAGGCGCTGCGCATTCCGCTCAAGTCCATCCTGTCGCGCATCGAACAGATCGCGCTCGACCTCATCAGCTAAGGGGATTTCGTCATGACCAATTCACGCCACAACATCCGCGAGATCCGCGCGCCGCGCGGGCCGGATCTCAACACCAAGAGCTGGATGACGGAAGCGCCGCTGCGCATGCTAATGAACAATCTCGACCCTGACGTCGCCGAAAACCCCAACGAACTCGTCGTCTACGGCGGTATCGGCCGGGCGACACGCACCTGGGAAGACTTCGACAGCATCGTCGCGACCCTGAAGACGCTCACCGAAGAAGAGACGCTGTTGGTGCAATCCGGCAAGCCGGTCGGCGTGTTCCGCACCCACAAGGATGCGCCGCGCGTGCTGATCGCAAACTCCAACCTCGTGCCACACTGGGCGACATGGGATCATTTCAACGAGCTTGATAAGAAGGGCCTTGCGATGTATGGCCAGATGACGGCCGGCTCGTGGATCTATATCGGCGCCCAAGGCATCGTCCAGGGCACTTATGAGACCTTCGTCGAAGCCGGACGCCAGCACTATGGCGGCAGCCTCAAGGGCAAATGGATCCTCACCGGCGGTCTCGGCGGCATGGGTGGCGCCCAGCCGCTCGCCGCGGTCATGGCCGGTGCCTGCTGCCTCGCCGTCGAATGCGACGAAACCCGCGCCGATTTCCGACTGCGCACGCGCTATGTCGACGAAAAGACCGACAGCCTGGACGAGGCACTGGCCAAGATCGATCAGTGGACCAAGGCCGGCGAGGCAAAATCGATCGCGTTGATCGGCAATGCTGCCGAAATCTTCCCCGAGCTTTTCAAGCGCGGCGTCCGACCGGATATCGTTACCGACCAGACCTCCGCCCACGACCCGCTGCACGGCTACCTGCCGCTCGGCTGGACCGTGGCGGAATGGAAATCCAAACAGGAGACTGCGCCAAAGGAAGTCGAGGCCGCTGCGCGCGCCTCGATGAAGATCCACGTCGCCGCCATGGTCGATTTCTGGAACGCCGGCGTGCCGACGCTCGATTACGGCAACAACATCCGCCAGGTCGCGAAAGACGAGGGCCTGGAGAATGCCTTCGCCTTCCCCGGCTTCGTCCCGGCCTATATCCGGCCGCTGTTCTGCCGCGGTATCGGCCCGTTCCGCTGGGCGGCGCTGTCGGGCGATCCGGAGGATATCTACAAGACCGACGCCAAGGTGAAGGAACTGACGCCCGGCAATACCCATTTGCACAACTGGCTCGACATGGCGCGTGAACGCATCGCCTTCCAGGGCCTGCCCGCCCGCATCTGCTGGGTGGGTCTCGGCGACCGTGACCGGATCGGTCTGGCCTTCAACGAAATGGTCAAGAACGGTGAGCTTTCGGCGCCCGTCGTCATCGGCCGCGATCATCTCGATAGTGGCTCCGTCGCCTCGCCGAACCGCGAAACCGAGGCTATGAAGGATGGCTCGGACGCCGTCTCCGACTGGCCGCTGCTCAACGCCCTGCTGAACACCGCCTCGGGCGCCACCTGGGTATCGATCCATCACGGCGGCGGCGTCGGCATGGGCTTTTCACAGCATGCCGGCATGGTCATCTGCTGCGACGGCTCGGAAGACGCCGCCCGCCGCATCGCCCGCGTCCTCTGGAACGACCCGGCCACCGGCGTCATGCGCCACGCCGACGCCGGCTACGACATCGCTATCGACTGCGCCAAGGAAAAGGGCCTGCGCCTGCCGGGAATTCTCGGCAACTGAGGTCGCGAGGTCAGTAAAGGCCGCCGCCTTTGGTGGCGGCCTTGGGGGATTGAGTCGCAGCGGGGCGTGGATTGGCGATTTTTCCGGCACGACGCGAGTAAGTCCCGCTGGTGATCTAGGACCGGTGCCAAAAGCGGAGAACTTCGCGTGACAACGCCGCCATGGCGCGCGCAGCATCTTGGCGTTTCATCTGCAACGCATCGCAAACGTGCTGTAATTCCACCCTGTCGGCCAACCTGTCAACGACCCACAAAGCTTTGCGTCCGATATCGCCGCCATAGGCATTTTCCGCCTTCGTGACTGCGTCTTGCGAAATCGCGCCGTGATAATCTATCAGCATGCCGAGATCGATTGCATCGCGATATGCGACTGCGCGATCCTGGCACCGGTCGGCATTGGCAAGCAATTTCTCCGCCATCATGTCGCTCGGCAAAAGGACTGGTACGCCGAGCCCAGCATTCATTATGCCGTCCAGCGGAATGCGGCTTTCCCGAACGATTTCGAAACGGATCGTTTGTTCGTCGAGCGAGAGCAGCGTGCGTACGCCATACTGATCTGCCCTCACTTCGCGTAAGGCTGTAACCGGCGCCGCAAACAGGCCACCGACACCCTTTTCGACGGCGAGGCTGCGCATGGCGCGGTAGCCATCCATATCGGCACAAAGGAAGTCTACGTCGAGGGAACGACGGTATTCGCCGTGCATCATGACAACGGCCGTGCCTCCGGCAAACCAGCAACGATTTAACACGAGAAGTGTCGGATCCATAAGCCTCAATGCCTTGGCAATTATCCGATGCTCCGGTCGCTGGAAGTCAGTCATGTGGTTCCTGCCCTCTGTGGCGACCGGGTGCGTGGCGGCTAACTTGAAACCAATAGTTCCCCGTGTCCGAACCGAGCGGTCAGCTCTTCGATAAGGGCTTTCTCACTGGGTGTCAGTCGCTGCCGATCGACAAAGCGCCAGTTCCGCTCGTAAATTGCAAACGCCTCGGCTGCGGCAACCGGGCGTGTCGCATCCCGGCTCCACACTATCAGGGCAAGCTCCGGGTAATCTGCAGGAACGATCATCATATCGGCATCGATTGTCATGGTGGCATAATAGGCCAAGATCGGGGTCCGGGGAAGAGCGGCCGATTTTTGTAATCAAGTTCGAAGGCATTCGAGGCAGGGTCGTGACGTTAATTACGTGACTTTCGTTCACTTGTCATGGATGTCATAAGAGCTATGAAAGCTCGGGTCTTTATCACAGATATCGTAGTTTTTTCTGATTGACGAAACGGCTTGATCCCGGTCTTTCAACGAAAAACAAAAGGAACCGCGGCACCAACGCCCCAGCCTAAAAAAAATCCACCACCGCTCGCGGGTGCAGACACCGTTGTCGCGGGGCGTATGGTCGGGTAGTTCTTGTTCTCCACGCGGCGGAATGACGAGGGACATCAGGATGACGGACGAGCCGGTTTTGGATAGCAAGCTGACCACTTCCAAGCGGCGGTGGGCGGCGGAGGGCAAGTTTCTGACCGGTCGCGTCAGCCGGGCGGAGAGCGAGCGGTTGCCGCCGGGGCAGCATCTGGTGAAGAACTGGCCGGTGCTCGATCTCGGCACCCAGCCGGAGATCGCGCTTTCCAGCTGGCGGCTGGAGGTCGGTGGCCGGGTCGAGGCGCCGCTATCGCTCGACTGGGCGGCATTCGGCGCCCTTGAGCAAAGCAGCAAGGTCAGTGACATGCACTGCGTCACCACATGGTCGCGCTATGACAACAAATGGGACGGGGTTTCCACCCGCGATCTTCTCGATCACGTCATGCCCAAGTCGGATGCCGACTATGTGATGCTGACCAGCTATGACGGCTATACGACCAACCTGCCGCTGGCCGATTTCGCTGCCGAGGACGCGATCCTTGCGACCGCCTGGGAAGGCCAGCCGCTTAGCCGCGATCACGGCGGACCGATGCGCCTCGTCGTGCCGCATCTCTATCTCTGGAAGAGCGCCAAATGGTTGCGCCGCATCGACCTGATGAAATCGGACAAGGCCGGTTTCTGGGAGAAGAACGGCTATCACATGCGCGGCGATCCCTGGCGGGAGCAGCGCTACACGGAAGACTGAATTCGACATTACGCCGGCAATTTGCCGACATCTCAATCGCACTCGGCGCAATTGAGCCGAGAGTGACGCCTGTCGGCTCTTCAATTTTACCGTGATCGCAGCGGGGCACGGAACTTAGCCCCGCTCCATGTGTTCCCCTGCCATCGCATATCACAATGACAGGAGAGCATGATGTTTCTCAAATTATTTGCCGCCTCGACACTCGCTTTGAGCATGGCTACCGCTGTTGTCGCGGAGCCGCTCACCCTGCGCGTCACTCCAAAAGGTCCGCGCGTAGTTACCGTTTACAGCGCCGTTATCGATCACTCCAAGGATGCAATCTCGCCAAGCGGTATCATCAATGTCGACCTGCCGTTCACGGGCACCACCAACCGCACGCCGATCCGTATCCAGTGCGATTCAAACCCGACGACGTCTGTGATGCGCAGCAACACTTTCGATGCTGCACCGCTTTCTGACTGCCCGTAAGGGCGGCGTGGCGCGGTCTCGCCTCAAGCGGCCTCTATGTCCGTAGCAGCAAAGCCGTTGCCAGAAAAAAGCAACGGCTGGCGGTAATATTTGGCGCAAGCATATGTCAGGCAGTCGTCGAGACTGAGACCGGCGCCGCCTTTACCAAAATTGTCGTTTTTACCAAAATTGGAGTAGGCCTCCACCGCCAGTGAAGCGGCTCGCGGGGGCACAGCCACTGACTGGATATTCATCAGTTGCAGGAAGGTGGCGACAGCCTCGGACGCTTCATCGACCGGAATTTCCAATTCGGCGACAAGCGCCAGTGTCGTTCGAGCCACAGTCATTGGCGACGTGAGGCGCACGGTCGACGCCTGCATCCGCCTTGCAAATTCGCGCGCGGCTTCCTCGTCGGTCATCATTGCCAGCAGTACAGAGCCATCGATAAACATCAGCGCGGCTCTGCATCGGCGTTTCGCACGTTGGTCTTCGTGCGCAGGTTTCGGCAGAAGGCCACGGCGATATCTTCCAGCACCGGCTTTGCCAGTTCGGTATCGAGCGCCAGTTGCAGCGCCTTGCGGACAGCCTCGGTCTTCGATGGCGCCTTGGTCAGCGCCTGATAGCGACGTGCCAGGCGGTCGATGGCATCGTCCTTGATGTAGAGTGGCATGGATCTGTCTCCTTGATGCCGCGGTGTTACGACCTCGGGGATGGCTGGACAAGCCGGCATCTGCGGCGCAGATGGTGAGAACACGTAGCCAGTTTCATTCGAGGCAGATATCGCTATGACACCTCCCGTCGCACTCGTCACCGGCTCGACATCGGGCATCGGTGCGGCAATCGCCCGGCGGCTTGCCGCAGAAGGCTATGCAATCGTCCTCCATTCCCGGTCGTCTGTTGACGCCGGGCTGGCGCTTGCAAGCATGCTGCCGATGGCGACCTATATCCAGGCCGATCTCGCTGTCGATGCCGACAGGGCAAGGCTGGTCGCCGGGGCGGTTGCCCAATGGGGCCGGCTCGACGTGCTTGTGAACAATGCCGGCATCAGCCGCGTCATTCCCCATTCCGATATGGCTGCGGCCACGCCGGCGATCTGGCATGAGCTCTACGAGGTCAACGTCGTCGCGCCGTTCCGGCTGGTGGCCGAGGCAGAACCGGCGCTGCGAGCAGCCGCTGGCACGGGACGACCGGGCTCTGTCGTCAATATTTCCTCCCATGCCGGTATCCGCCCCAAGGGTGCCTCCATCCCCTACGCTGCTGCAAAGGCGGCACTCAACCATGCGACGCAGCTGATGGCCCTGTCGCTGGCACCCGATATCCGCGTCAATGCCGTCGCGCCCGGTCTGGTCGATACGCCGCTGACGGCGGACTGGACTGCCGCACAGGATTTGTGGCGAAACCATTCGCCGATGCGCCGGGCGGCGACACCGGAAGACATCGCGCACGCTGTCTGGATGCTTGTCTCTTCGGACTATGCGACGGGAGAGATACTGTTGCTGGACGGCGGTATCAATCTCACCTAGTCCCAGCCCCAAAAGCCGTCCTGGCCCTCAGTGCGGGTGGTGTTGAAGCCGCGCTGGCGCCGGCTCCTCGGCAAGGTCGTCGAGAACGTCACGCAGTGTCCTTGCGATATCCAGCCGACCGCTTTTCAGCGCGGCACGGTGGGCTTGCGAGCAGAGATCCTGCAACGTCGCGCTCTCCTCGACGACGGGCACGACGGGGAAAACGATGCCTGCATATTGCGAGGGTGTGCCGTCTGCGTTTCGAAAGCAGCGGCCGAAGGCCATGATCTCGGTATAAAAACCTCTTGCAGACCGGACGCGGTAATTTTGCTGGCAGGGATACCCCGAAACCACGGCTTCATGCACGGCTTTTGCCACACGCGCCTTATCTTCCGGATGGACGCGATCGAGGTATCGCTCCATCGGCAGGCCGACCATCGTTTCTGACGGATCTAGGCCGAAAAGGGAGGCGAAAGCGCTATCGGCGAAGAATTGGTCGGTTTCGATATCCCAGGTGAAAACTCCCGAGTCCATCGGAGATGGCTGCGAATTCCGGACCAAAATCTTGTCTTTTGCCATGTACCTCTCCATGCCCGTTATTCAACATGAGCGCGCGGGCAGGCCTCTGCAAGGGACAAAAGGGCATGGCGCTGAAAAATATCGACGTTTCCTCGTCAGAATGCGTCGTAAGTACCCGCGTCATGCCGGAAAATCATCGACTTGCCGACGTGCCTGCCTCACCGCCCTTGCATTTCACTCGCGTGCCGGACAGCGGCCACGAAGGAGATCTCAGTCTTGATCTCCCGCGTCGACATCGACGTGACCGTTCGGCGCACGCCCGGCAGGCGGCTGAGCTCCTGACGCAGCTGGCGATCGAGTGCCACCATGTCGACGGCCAGGATATGTAGCAGGTAGTCGGCGTCGCCGGTCGTCGCATGACAGCGCCAGATCAGCGGGTTTTTCCGGACTGCTTCCTCGAACGCGTCCGACAGTTCGAAATCGATAGATACCTGGACAAACGCCTCGAGGCCGAAGCCGAGCTGGGCCGGATCGAGCGTCGTGGTGTATCCCCGGATGAGACCGGCAGCCTCCAGAGCCTTGACGCGCTTCCAGCAGGGCGTCTTGCTCAGCCCGACCTGCTCGGCCAGCGCTGCGAACGACATGCGGGCATCGCCTTCCAGCGCCGAAACGATTTTGAGATCCACCGGGCTTAAGATCATCGTTCTCTCTCTTCGCGCTAAAACAGAGCGATCGTTCTATCAGCTACGCATACTGCATGACAGAAAGGAACAATGTTCGAGAGAATATTTCGTATTCTTCCGAAAAAGAGCTGCTCAATAAGGGGACCAAAATGGATAAGCAGGAATACTGGGAGCGTATCGAGACACCCGATATGAAGGATTACGGCGTCTATCTGCAGTGCGACAAGCTGCTTACCTGCCAGAAGCCTCTGTCTGAAATGGCCAATGCAGACGAACTGCAGTTTCAGATCGTCCACCAGGTAGAGGAGCTGTGGATGAAGCTCATCGCCTACACGCTGGTCGAGGTGATCGGCTACATCGAGGAAGACAATCCCCACCGTATCGTCACGTTGATGGGCCGGGTGCACCGGCTGATGCGGATGATGACCACGCAACTCGATATGCTGGAAACGATGTCGCCGAAGGAATACCAGGAAATCCGCCTTCAACTCGGCAATGGCAGCGGACAGGAGTCACCGGGCTTCAAACTGCTGCTGCGTATGCCTGCCGATCTCTGGCGAGCCTTCAAGGCGACCTATCTGGATGGAAAGGGCCTCACCGTCGACGATGTCTATGACGGCAAGTACGACCATGGTGACAGCTATGTGGTGGCCGAGGCGCTGATAGAGTTCGACGAACTTTTCCAGAAGTTCCGCGCCAACCATGTCTACCTCATCCACCGCTCGATCGGGCTTGGATCAAAATCGCTGAAGGGTCGGCCGGTAGATCTTCTGCAAGCCGGCGCCCGGCACCGCTTTTTCCCCGATCTCTGGGATGTCCGCTGTTCGATGACGGACGCCTGGGGTAGCCAGTATGGCGTCGTCAGGGACAGTATCTCGAAGCCGGAGGCCGTGGCAGAATAAGGCAGCTCGCCGCGCAACTCCGCTGAAACTTGCGCCTGGGATGTGTAAGCGTCTCGAAACTTGCGCAGGGATTGTGTCAGGCTGTGTATATTGACGACGGGTGTCGGCTCGCCTAGTTTTGGCCACGTTCTCCCATAATTTGGGGCGAGCTAAATCCGAGGGCAATCCGTTTTCATGACTGAAGGTCCGCTTTACGTCCAGTTCCCCGCGGAAGCGGCGATACCGGCGCAGCCGCATCATGAAACATTCCACCTGCCGTTTTTTCCGCGCTCCGCCCATGCACGTCATCTCATCGCGCTCGGACTTGCCAGCGCCGGATCGATGGCGCTGCTGGCAGGTGTGCTTTATCCGCTGATCACCCGCAGCGCCGTGGCGTTGCCGGTGTTCGTTCCTCCCGCCCAGATCGTCCAGCCGATGCCTCTCGCACTGAAGGGCAACCGTCTCGAGGCGAAGCGTCACTTCGACGGCTCGCGCTTTGCCCAGGTGGCCGAAAAGCTGTCGACGGGGGAAACGCGTATTTTCACCTATCACCGGCTGACGCTGGTCTTCAATGGCGATAGCGAGCAGCGGGATGCGCCGGTCGCCTCTTCCTTCACCGAGGAAAACGAGGCCGACACACCGATTGCGACGCCAGCAGTGGCAACTTTTGCCGACAGCATCTATCCGAGATCGGCAAATTTTGCCTCGCAGCGCCGGTCGCGTTTCCCGATACGCGGCGTTCCGCTGAATGTCAGTGTGGCGACGGCGGGTACCACGCAGCCGCACCGGGAATTCCAGCGGCTGGTGTCCATGCCGAAAAGCCGCCAGGATCTTACCGATATCCTGAAGACCGCCGGTATCGCGGAGGACCGTCGTGAGCAACTGGTCCAGGCGCTGGCAACGGATACGGTCGTGCCGGGCGATAGTCTCGAACTGCTGATGGAAAAGGGCCGCGCGGAGGGTTCGCCAAAGCTGGTGCTCGCCAAGTTGCGGAGCGAGAACGGCAGCGAGCGGGTGGTGGCCAGCGACGATTCCAACGGGTTCAAGCCGCTGGCAGATGACCGGCTGTTTTCAACGCTTTACAGCGAAGGCCAGCCGGATGCGCCGTCTTCCTCAGAAGTCGCTGCCGTCGACCTGAAGGATCTCGGCAGTGGCGACCAGAAGGACGTGCGGGAGCGCCTGACGAAAGCCGGCTTGTCGGACACGGCAATCGAGCGCCTCGTAAAGCTTGCCGCTGCCAAGGGCATTCCGCTGGCCGGCACCACCGGTACGCCTGACAGCGTCGATCTGCTGTTCCGCAAAGCCGATGACAGCGACAGCGAGCTGATGTTCATCGAGTTTCACTCCGGTGACGAGGCGCACCGCTTTTATCTGCACAAGGACGGAACAGACTCGTCTGAATATTATGACGAAAAAGGCCATTCGGTCGCCAAGGTGCTGAATCCCAAGCCTGTCCCCAACGGACAGCTGGGAGACGGCTTTGCTTGGCGCATCCACCCGATCCTCGGAGTGCGGAAATTCCACAACGGGGTCGATTTCCGCGCACCGATGGGCAGCCCGATCATGGCGGCAGGCGACGGCACGGTCGAACTGATCTCCACCGAGGTCGGATACGGCAAATATATCCGCATCCGCCACGATGGCGGCTATGAGACCACCTACGCGCACATCTCGGCCACGCCCTCCGGCTTGAAAGTCGGGCAGCGCGTCAAGCAGGGCCAGGTGATCGCCTATGTCGGGTCGACCGGCTATTCCACCGGCCCGCATCTCTACTACGAACTCCGCGTCAATGGCCGCTACGAAAACCCGCTGACGGCCAAGCTGCCGGCCGGGACAAACCTGACCGGTGCCTCCCTCGACAGCCTCCGATCGCAGGTCGATCATGTCGACAGCATCATGAGCTACCTTGACGTGCCGACACCGGAGGTTTCACGCTCCTCGCTGCCGATGGACAGGCCCTTCGGCCTGTTCCAGGATCATGCGGGCCACATCCACCGTTGAGCGGCCTCTTGATGCGTTAAGTTGGCGACAACGCTTGAGTTATTCCTGCTCTCTCAGCGCAGCGTCTCACCGAAGAAGTCGAGTAGCCGTTTCCAGTGACGTTCCGCTGCCTTCTCATTATAAACGCCGGCATGGTCGGGGATCGTCCAACCATGAGCGGCGCCGACATAGTTCTCGATGACATGATCGACTTCGGCAGTCCGCAGAGTTTCTGCCAAACGAGCCGATTGCTCCGGCGGAAAGCTTCCGTCGACGCCCGCCGTACCGACGTAAATCCGGGCCTTGCCCTTTGCCGCCGCCTTGTGCGGGCTGTCGTCCGCATCGGTAGCAAGACCACCGCCGTGGAAGCTGGCGGCAGCTGCGATCCGCTCCGGATAGGCGCCGGCTGCCGTCAGTGCACGGCCGCCGCCCATGCAATAACCGACGGCCCCGACCGGCCCCGTGGCACCTTCGTCGTCGAGGGTCTTGAGAAAGGCGGCTGTATCGCTTTTCGTCATCGCCTGGGTCGTGCCGTGCAGCATGCCCATGATCTGGTCCCGCATCACAGGATCGGCAAATGCCGACGACTGGAACGGTCCATATGCACCATAGCGATAGAAGAGGTCGGCAAGCAGCACGATATAGCCAGCGTCTGCCAGGCGCTGCGCCATTCCATCCATCGCCGGCCGTGGCCCGAGTGCATCCATGTAGAGCAGAATGCCGGGCGCGGGGGCTTCCGCCGACTGTGCGTCGCTGCGGAAAATCGCTGCCTTGGCGACGCCATCGGCGGTCGTGATATCGATGGTCTTCTTCATGGGCTCGTCCTTTTTGTCGACGGTCGGTCGGTTGTTGTTGGTCAGACGGCGCTGATTGCGCGCAGAAGGCTGCGGTTGTTATAGGGCTTTTGCAGCAAAACAGGTTTCGGACCGATGGAAACGGCAGGCATGTCCGCATTGCCCGTTGCGAAGATGATGCCCATCTGTGGGTAGATTGTCCGGATCTTCTCGGCCAGTTCGCCGCCGGAGAGGCCCGGGAGGCCGAGATCGGTCAGCAGGATGTCAAAGCGTTCGGACTTTACCAGGACCAGCGCCTCCTCGGCGCTACCGGCATCCACCACGTCGTGGCCAGCCTCCTGGAGCTGTTCGACGGTATCGAGCCTGATCAGTGCGTCATCCTCGACGACGAGTATCTTTAGTGGTCTGGGCGCTGGAGCGGAGACAGGGGGCGGCGTGATCGCAGCTTCGGCTGCGGCGGCCATGTCGATCTGCCGTTGATCTAGCAATTGGCGGATGCGCCGGGCCAGGGCGTCGCGGCTGTAGGGCTTCGACAGCAATTCGACCCCGGCATCTAGCCGCCCACCGTGGACGATGGAGTTCTCGGTGTAGCCCGAGGTGAAAAGAACGGCCATGTCGGGCTGTCGCTGCTTGGCCTTGCGAGCCAGTTCCGCGCTCTTCAGCGGGCCGGGCATGACGACGTCGGTAAACAGCAGATCGATCGGCAGCCCGCTCTCGATGATGGTCAGGGCGCTTGCGGCATCGACGGCCTTCAACACCCGGTAGCCGAGGTCTCCGAGCATCTCGACCACTGTCGCCCGTACATCCTCGTCATCCTCCGCCACCAAGATGGTTTCCGTTCCGCCACTGGCGGGGCCGAATTCCGTCTCGGTCAGCCGGTCCTCGGCCTGCATCGAGCGTGGCAGATAGATACGGATCGTCGTTCCCTGGCCGTTCTCGCTATAGATCTTGATATGTCCGCCGGACTGCTTGACGAAGCCGTAGACCATCGACAGGCCCAGGCCGGTTCCCTTGCCGAGCGGCTTTGTCGAGAAGAACGGCTCGAAGACCTTTTCGATGATGTCGGCAGGAATGCCGGTACCGGTATCGGTCACCGCCAGCATCACATACTGGCCCGGATCGACGTCGACGTGCTTGTGTGCATAGGCCTCGTCGATAAAGGCGTTGCCGACTTCGATCGTCAGCTTGCCGCGGCCGTCCATGGCATCGCGGGCGTTGATGGCAAGGTTTAGTATGGCGTTCTCGATCTGCGCGGGATCGACGAATGTGTTCCACAGGCCGCCCGCCTGGATGGTCTCGATCTCGATCGCCTCGCCGATTGTCCTGCGCAGCATGTCTCCCATGCCGGCGACGAACCGGCCGATATTCATCACTTTCGGCTCCAGAGCCTGGCGCCTGCCGAAAGCCAGCAGCTGGGCGGCGAGCTTTGCACCACGGTTGACGCCGGCCAGCGCATTGTCGATGCGCGCCCGTGCCCGAGCGTTGTCAGCCACTTCCTTGCTGAGCAGATGCAGGTTGCCCGATACCACTTGCAGCAGGTTGTTGAAATCGTGTGCCACGCCGCCGGTAAGCTGGCCTATGGCCTCCATTTTCTGGGCTTGGCGGAGTTGTTCCTCGACCCGATCGAGCGCCGCAGCTTGCTCTCTTTCCGCTGTTATATCGCGTCCATAGGCGAATATCATACCGTCCTGGGAGGAGATCCGCCAGGAAATCCAGCGGGGCGAGCCGTCCTTGTGGCGATTGCGAGCCTCGAAGCTTTCGAGATCTGCGACCGATGCGGCGCCTTGCAGTGCCCGCTTTGTAAGCCGCAGATCGTCCGGCCAGACGAAATCGAAGAACGATCGGCCGATCACCTCAAGCTTGGCATGCCCAAGCACTGCCGGCCAGGCGGGATTTACGGCGTGTAGCAGCCCGTCGCTTCCGATGATCACCAGCAGATCCCGGGAGTTTCGCCAGACGCGGTCGAGATCGGCGGTACGGGCAGCCACCTGTCGCTCCAGCGAACTGGCGAGTTGCTGGAGATCCTGTTCCGCGCGGCGACGCTCGACGGCGGTGCGGGTGCGCTCGGCGACTTCCCGGATGAAGACAAGCTCCTCGGGCTTCCAGTCTCGCGCAGTCGCATGGTTGAGATAGAGCAGCGCGACAAGTCCACCGTGCTCGGAGATCGGCATGTTGACGACCGACTGGGCGCTGATAGCAATGAGTTCGGCCGCATTTTCGCAGGTGCGGGGATCTTTCGTCGCGTCGGAAAAAACAACAGTTTCTCCTCGCTTGAGGTCCTCGATGTAACTGCCGTAGTCGCGAAAATGCAGCACACCGGCCAGCGTCTCTATGCCGGGGGCATTCCAGTCACGCTCGATGGTGATGGTTTCGCGTAGCGGGTCGATTGTCCCATAGCCGACACGACTGACATTCATTGTCTGCCCGAGGATCCTGGCGGCGTTGAATGCAATATCTGCGGGGTCGCCGACGTCGCGAAGGCTGTCGTTGAGCGAAATCAGCGCCGAGCGATAGACTTCCTGCAGGCGCGTGTCGGTGATGTCATTGTCGACGCCGATCAGCCCCAGGAAGGCCCCCGCCACGTCGTAGCGTGGCTGGGCCTCGGTCTGGATCAGCCGATAGTTGCCGATAGCATCGCGATACCGTGCCTCTAGGGTGACCCGGCTTTGATGGCGCATCGAACGGTCGAGCTTGGCAAGGAACGCTTCCCGGTCGTCGGGATGCACGGTCGCGCCCCAGTCAAATGTCGGGACTGCCGCCTCGGAAATATTCCAGAATGCGCGCTTTCGGGCGTTGAAATAGACACTCTGTCCGTTCGCATTCGCCATCCAGAGCATCACCGGAGCGTTTTCAGCGATAAGTCTGAACCGGGATTCGCTTTCCCGAAGCGCCTCTTCGGAGACGCGGCGGTCGGTAACGTCATTGCCCTGCACAAAAATCCCGGTGACTGAGCCCCACTCGTCGAACGTAGGTTGGTAGATGAAATCGATATAACGCTCCGCCTGCTCCCCATTACGCTGCTTCAGCGCGATCAGTGCAGATTGACCGATGAACGGCTTGCCCGACCTGAAGACGTTGTCGAGTAGATCCACAAACCCCTGCTCGACAACTTCCGGCAGGGCCTCGCGAACTGGTTTGCCAAAAATGTCGCGGTTGCCGATGAGGTCGAGGTAGGCCTTGTTGGCGATCTCAAAAATGTGGTCCGGCCCGGAGACTGTTGCAACGAAGCCGGGCGCCTGCTCGAACATCTTGCGCAGACGATCGCTTTCGCCTCTCAGCCTCCGCTCTGCCCGTACCTTGCCAGTGGTCTCGACAACGATGGCGATAACACCGACAGGCTTGCCGTCGTCGCCCAGCAATGGCGAGTAGTCGAGGTTGAGCCAGACCTGCTCCGGCTGTCCGTTCCGGTGCAGGACGAATTCCTGGTCGCGGTAGGCCAGGCGCTCTCCGGAGAGACAGGTCCTCATGACATGGTCGTTGAAATCTGCGGCTTCTGGCCAGCCTTCCCGCACCTTCGATCCCAACAGCGCAGGATGGCGTTTTCCGGCCACCACCGAATAGGCATCGTTGTAGATCATTATGCCGTCTTCGCCCCAAAGGGTCGCGATCGGTACGGGCGAGCCGAGTATGAGGCTACAGGTCGCTTTAAGTCCATGCGGCCATCCTTCGATTGGTCCAAGGGGTGTTTTGGACCAGTCGAAACTGGCTATAACGGAGGCAGCCTCGCCCCCTGAAGCCAGGAATGCAGGAGCCGGTTTGGTTGGTTCCGCGCCCTCGGTCATGGCTGGTCGCCTTTTCCGGCGTCTACGGGCATCCCCTGCATCGATATACTCTCTGTTCGCATGACGTGCCGCCTTTCCAAGGGCGGCGACGGACAGCTTTGAGAAATATAAAAGTGCCGTCGATTGGCAAGGTTCTCGTGGCGTTTATTATCGGTTGCAAGAGGTGCCGGCGAATAGCGAGAACGACGGTTGGCGGACAAAGCGGTGCGCCGGTCTTGCATAACCCAAATTTTCGATTATCTTCATCTCATCATTAACGCAACGAAAGGAAGGTGATCCAATGTCTAATGAGATTTCGGTACTCGTGATGGACATGGGAATTGTTGGGAACGAAGCGGGGCAGCCCTCGCTCTGATCCTACCTTCCTGAGGATTGCCACTGCAATCCAGGTCTTTCACAGACCAAAGCTCATGGAGGGCCGCGTCAAGCGGCCCTTTTTGATTCCGGAGAACAGGTCGGGCCAGAAGTCTCCGACGAAAGCGATCGTCTGTGTCACGCGACCTTGCGTTTCGGCTTTTCGGGCTCGGCTTTGCGCCTTGCGATATCCTGCCGAGCACGACGGTTCTCGATAAAAGCCTCTGCATCCGCGCGCGCCATGGGGTGCCCGATCAGATAGCCCTGCCCTTCCCCAAACCCCTCGGCCTTCAGCGCTCGAATCTGCTCTTCGGTTTCGATGCCCTCAGCTGTCGTCGTCGCGCAGAAGCCGATACCGATCCCCACCACGGCGCGGATGATCGACAGGCTGCCGGGGTCCGTTTCTATGCCGGAGACGAAACTGCGGTCGAGCTTGATCTTGTCGAAGTGAAAAGCGCGGAGATAACCGAGCGATGAATAACCGGTGCCAAAGTCGTCGATTGCTATGCGGATACCGAGAGCCTTCATCTCGTGTAGCAGGGGAACGCTCTGGGCGCTGTCGGAGATGAACACCGATTCTGTAATTTCGATCTCAAGGCGATCCGGCCTGAGATTGGTCTCGTCGAGCGCGGACGTGATGGTTGCCAGAAGGCCCTGATGGCGGAACTGGCATACTGACAGATTGACCGCAATTCGCAACTGATCCGGCCAATTGGCAGCGGTAGCGCAGGCTTGCCGAAGGACCCAGGCGCCGATGGTCGTGATCAGCCCGGTCTCCTCGGCTACCGGAATGAATTCTTGCGGCGCAACGAGGCCGCGTTGCGGATGGCGCCAACGCAGCAGCGCTTCGAAGCCGACCAGGGTGTCGTCCTGCAGCGAGACGATCGGCTGATAGTGCAATTCGAATTGCTGCTGGTCGATCGCCTGGCGCAATTCGCCCATGAGATCGTGGCGACGCTTTGCGGCCAGCCGCATCGAAATTTCATAGAACCTGTAGGTCGAGCGTCCTGCCGCCTTGGCGGCATAGAGGGCGAGGTCGGCGTTGCGCAACAGCACCTCGGCGTCACCACCGTCCTGGGGCGCGACGGCAATGCCGATGCTGCAACTGATGTATTCTTGGATTCCTTCCAGATCGATCGGCTGTGCTAGCGATGCGAGCAGCCGGTCGGCGAACTCACGGGCGCGGTCGACGCCAGCATGAACCTGCAGGGCAACGGCGAATTCATCGCCACCGAGACGGGCTATCAGGTCGTCGCTGCGTGTGATCCGTCGAAGGCGGGTCGCAACCTCGCGCAAAAGCGCATCTCCGGCGGGATGGCCGAGGCTGTCGTTGATATGCTTGAAGTGATCTATATCGAAATAGAGCAGGGCAATCGGGTTTTCTTCCGTCGCCTGATCGGCGAGGTCGCGGATGCGGTCTGAAAAGAACGACCGGTTCGGCAGCCCGGTCAAAGCGTCGTGCATGGCGATATGCGCCATCTTCGCCTCGACCGCCCTCGCGACGGTCACGTCCTCCGTGATGCCGAGAAGATAGCGGGGACGTACGCCGTCCGGGGTCGGAAGGGCGCGTTTGAACGTCCGCACCAGTCTCTTCTCCCCGTCGAAGCCTTCCACTTCTTCCTCGACGGTCAATGTCTTGTCGGCGTCGAGGATCACCTGGTCCTGCTCGCTGAAACGCATGGACTGGCGCGGCGAAAACAGTTCCTTGTCTGTCTTGCCGACGATCTCGCCCGAGGACAGACCGACGATATCGCTGCTCGCCTGGTTGTGGAGCACGTAACGACCTTCATCCATCAGGTCCTTGACGAAGACCCCCACGGGCAGGTTTTCGACGATGCTGTTCAGCAGGGACTGCGTGTCGCTCGCCTGCTGGTGGGCGGCGTTGACCTCGGTCCTGTCCTGGACGACGGCAAGAATAGCTGCCGAACCCTCGAAGCGGACGCTGCGACCGTAGGTTACGACCTCGAAGACCTCGCCATTGGCTTTCAGGTGCTGCCAGCGCTTGACGCGCTCCATATCAGTGCCGCCCGCGACGGCTTCGATCATCCGCTGGCGCTCGCTGGCCGGGCGAATGTCGAGTACCGTCATCTGCAGGTATTCTGCGGGGCTGTATCCGTAAAGTTCGACAGCCGCTTCGTTGACGATCAGGAACCGCAGGCTGATCGGATCATAGACCCACATCGGGCTCGGATGGGTGGCAAACAGCGAACGGAAGTCGTCATCGGACGATGCCGCGTGCGGTCCGAGCTCGTGACTTTTCGATTGCTTCGTTTTCCCCAATGCCCCGCTCCACCGCAATCGCTGGCAGGCGCATGGACATCTGCCCGTTGCCGCACTGCACCGACTGACGGTAGAAAGTATGCGCGAAACGTGAATATTTTGCCAACTAACTCCTTGATTAAATTGGCGGCAGAGGCGCAAAAGATGAGCATTTTAGCGATTTTTTCGGCACATCCGGAGGTAGCCTATCCCGGGATATCGCAGCGGGCGAAGTGTATCTCCACGGCTCTCAGATGATCCCGCCACTGCCGCCGGTAGACGCCGGCCGGATGGCGCTGACCATCGCGCGATATCCGCTGGCCCGATAGGTCGCAACCGGATCGATGGCGCCGCCAGCCCGGCGGCGGGCCTCGGCCAGGATCGGCTCGACATCGGCGCGATAGGCGCGTTTCAGCGTGTCGGATGCCATCAGCGCGTCGTTGGCGTCCTGATAGCCTGATAGCGCAGTGCGATCGACGAGCAATGCCTGGGCATAGGCGCGGCGGATTTCGTTGGCGCTGGAGATCAGGCTTTCGATCGGGTCGGTGACGTTGTGCGACTGGTCGATCATGTGCGCCGGGTGGAAGCCCTTGACGCCACGGTGCTCGGCGTCGACCAGTTCGTTGAATACCAGGAACAGCCGGTAGGGATCGATCGAGCCGGCGTCGAGGTCATCGTCGCCGTATTTCGAATCGTTGAAATGAAAGCCCCCGAGCTTCTCGAACTGGATCAGCCGCGCGACGATCATCTCGATATTGGTATTCGGCGCATGGTGGCCGAGATCGACGAGGCAGAAAGCCTTTGGACCGAGCGTCTGGGCGATCAGGTAGTTGGTGCCCCAGTCCTGGACGATGGTCGAATAGAAGGCCGGCTCGTACATCTTGTGCTCGGAAAAGATACGCCAGTCGTCCGGCAGCGCCTTGTAGACTTCTGCCATGGACGAGAGATAGCGCTCGAATGCCTTGGTGAAATTGCTCTGGCCAGGAAAGTTCGAACCGTCGCCGATCCACACGGTCAGCGCCTTGGAGCCGAGCGCGTTGCCGATCTCGATACATTCGATGTTGTGCTCGATTGCCTGCGTCCGCGTTGCTGCGTCGACATGGCTGAGCGAACCGTATTTGTAGGAGTGGTCCTGGCCGGGCGCGTCCGAGAAGGTGTTGGAATTCATCGCGTCGAAGGAAAGTCCCAGGCTTTCGCCCTTGGCCTTCAGATCGCGGACGTCGGTTTTGTCCCACGGGATATGCAGCGACACAGCCGGCGTTGCGCGGGTCAACTGGTTGATGACCGCGCAGTCGTCGAGCTTGTCGAAGATGCCGCGCGGCTCTCCGGTGCCGGGGAAGCGGGCAAAGCGCGTGCCGCCGGTGCCGACGCCCCAGGACGGCACGGCGACGAAAAATTCGGAGACTTTCTGCGTGACGGCCTCGATGTCGATGCCACGGCGATCGAGGCTGGCGCCGAGCGCCTGATAGTCGGCGTCCAGCGCGCTGGCACGTTTTTCGTTCTCCTGCGCAACGACATCCTGCGCGATCTTCAGCTCAACCATAAAATCCTCCCTTGGTGCGGCGAACAAAAGGGCTCCCCCTGCGTTCTACCGCCCGAACTCCCAATTCATGAACGAGGCGACCTTGGATATCATACGCATACTGCTCGCAATCTTCCTGCCACCGGTTGGCGTCTTCCTGCAGGTCGGTCTCGGCCTGCAATTCTGGCTCAACATCCTGCTGACCCTCTGCGGCTACTTTCCGGGCATTATCCACGCCCTCTGGGTGATCCTCCGGAAATAGCCCTCAGCGGGTGAAAGCCTGCGCGTTGCCTGCGTCGACGTTGATGATGTTGCCGGTCGACTTGGCCGACGCGTCCGACGTCAGGAAGTAGATTGCCTCGGCGATGTCTTCCGGAAAAACGTTGAGCTTTAGCAGCGAGCGCTTGCGGTAGTGCTCCTCGAGATCGTCTATCTCTATCTTCGAGGAAGCCGCACGCTGCTCGCGCCATTCTCCATTCCAGATCTTGGAACCGCGCAGCACAGCGTCCGGGTTGACGGTGTTGACGCGGATACCGGCGTCTGCACCCTCTAGCGCCAGGCAGCGGGCAAGGTGGATTTCTGCCGCCTTGGCCGTGCAATAGGCTGCCGCACCCGGTGACGAGGCAAGCCCATTTTTCGAGGCGACGAATACGACATTGCCGCCGAGATTTTGCCTGCGGAACAGCCGAAAGGCCTCGCGCGACACCAGGAAATAGCCGGTCGCCAGAATATCGATGTTGCGATTCCACATCGACAACTCGGTGGTCTCGATCGGTGCCGACGAGGCAATGCCGGCGTTCGAGACGAGAATATCGATGCCGCCAAATTCGACACAGGCGTCGGCGAAGGTGGAAATGACCCCCTCTTCCTTGGTGACATCGAGCCTGACGCCGCGCACCGTATCGGCGCCGAACTGTTTTGCGAAATCAGCCTTTGTTGCTTCAAGCGCCGCTTCGTCGATGTCGGCGAGCACGACGCATGCGCCCTCTGCTATCAGCCGCGAGGCTGTGGCGCGTCCGATGCCGCCAGCACCGCCGGTGACGAAGGCGACACGGCCGGCAAGGCTCTTCGGCTTCGGCATGCGCTGCAGCTTGGCCTCCTCTAGCAACCAGTATTCGATGTCGAATGCTTCCTGCGCCGGCAGGCCCTGATACTCGGAGACCGTCGATGCGCCGCGCATGACGTTGATCGCGTTGACGTAAAATTCGCTGGCAATGCGGGCGGTCGCCTTGTCGCGGGCAAAAGACAGCATGCCGACGCCGGGGATGAGGAAAATCACCGGATTGGCGTCGCGCATGGCTGGGGAATTCGGATGCTTGCAGCTCTCGTAGTAGCTGGCGTAATCGGCGCGGTAGTCTTCCAGTGCCTTGTCGAGACCGGCAATGACCGCATCGACGTCAGGCATGGAAGGATCGAAGTCGACGATGAGCGGCTTGATCTTGGTGCGCAGGAAATGGTCGGGGCACGACGTGCCCAGCGCACCCAAGGGTGCCAGATGCCTGGAGTTGACGAATTCGAGCACGGCATCCTGGTCATCGAAATGGCCGAGCTTGCGCTCTGCCTTGCCGATGCGGCCGCGAATTTCCGGCATCAGTTTGGCAGCGATGGCGCGGCGGTCGCTTGCCGGCAGGCTCGTCGTCACCGCGCCGCCGAAAATCGTCTTTCCTTCGGTCTCTGCTGCAAACCAGACGATTGCCTTGTTGATGATGTCGAGCGTCAGCTCATAGCAGGCCTTGGCGTCATCAGCCCAGGTGAAGAGGCCGTGGCTTTCGAGCACGACACCTTTGGAATTCGGATGGTCCTTGACGAAGGCACTGAGGTCGAGGCCGAGTTGGAAGCCCGGCCGGCGCCAAGGCAGCCAGCCGATGTCGTCACCAAAGATCTGTTGCGTCAGTTCCTTCGAGCTTTTGGAGGCCGCAATGGCGATAATGGCGTCTGGGTGCATGTGGTCGACATGGGTAAAAGGCACGAAGCCATGCAGCGGCGTGTCGATCGAGGCGGCGCGGCTGTTGAGATTGAAAGTGCAATGGGGCAGGAAGCCAACCATGCGGTCCTCGTCATGGAGACCCTTGTAGAGGCCCTTCAGGGCGTCGAGCTTGTCCTGGTAGAGAGTGGCGAAACCATCGAGCTTGATCGTGCCGACATCGCCTCCGGAACCCTTGACCCAGAGCACCTTGACCTTCTCACCGGTGAGCGGATCGGTTTCCATCACCTTGGCTGACGTGTTGCCGCCACCGTAATTGGTGATGCGCTTGTCGGCACCGAGCAGGTTGGAGCGGTAGAGCAGCTTGCCCGGCTCATCCAGCCCGGCAGCGTAATTATCGTCCCAACGATTATCGAGAAGCCTGATATCAGCCATGTCTTCCTCCCATGTCGTATCCGGGCGTTCTGATCGTAATTTGCCGCCCATTGTTGCGAGGGTATCGCTCACTGAAACTCTCTTTGTCAATCGAAAACGATCATATTCGGTTATGCTGCGGCGCAATATGAAATTTTATGATCGTTTCTGATTGACACATTGTCACCGTTAAGAAATAAACGGCGCCAGGAGGGGACGATGCACGAACGCGAACGCCATCGCATCATCATCAGCGCAGTCCAGGAAAAGTCGGTCGTCACAATTCAGGATATTGCCGAATTGACCGAGGCTTCCGAGGCGACGATCCGCCGTGATATTGCTGCCCTGCACGTACAGGGCAAGATTCGCCGCGTCCGTGGCGGTGCAGAGGCCGTGCATCCGCCGCAGCTGGGCAATCTCGCTGGCCGTCCATTCCGTGTGTCCGAATCCGTCAATATCGACAAGAAGCGCGCAATTGCCCGCCAGGCTGTCGAGCTCTGCGACCCCGGCGATGCGATCATCATCAACGGCGGTACGACGACGTTCCAGATGGTGCATTTCATGGCCGCCCATCGACTGCAGGTGATGACCAATTCCTTTGCCATCGCCGAGCATCTGGTCAAGCATTCGAAAAATTCGGTGACGGTCCCGGGCGGCGCGATCTACCGCGAGCAGAGCCTGATCCTTTCGCCCTTCGACAACGACACGACGCGCAATTTCTATGCCCGCCGGATGTTCATCGGTGCCCAGGGCGTTGGCCCGCTGGGGATCATGGAGGCCGATGCGCTGATCATCCAGAGCGAACAAAAGCTTATGCATCAGGCGGACGAACTGATTGTCATGGTCGATTCCAGCAAGTTCCATCGCCGGTCGAGCCTGATCTTGTGCCCGCTCGACCGGGTGACGACCGTTATCACCGACGACGGAATCTCGGAGGAGTCCGTCAGAATGATCGAAGACGCAGGCGTGGGGCTCGTGATTGCGAGCGTCGCGGCATCGCAGTCGGGCAGGGAGGATTCCTCGTCGGTCGCATAATCGAACCGGCGTGGCGTGACGCAGACCAATCAACTCGGGAGGAAGAGACATGCATATTGTGAAGAAACTGGCGATCGGCGTTGCGCTGGTCGCAGCCTTGATGTCCGGCACGGCAAACGCCAAAGACATCAAGATCGGCCTCGTGGTCAAATCGCTCGGCAACGGCTTCTTTGAAGCGGCCAACAAGGGCGCTCAGGAAGCAGCCAAGGAACTGGGCGGCGTCGAGGTCATCTATACTGGCCCGACCACGACGACGGCCGAAGGCCAGATCGAAGTCATCAATTCGCTGATCGCCCAGGGCGTCGATGCCATCGCCATCTCGGCCAACGATCCCGATGCTGTCGTACCGGCCCTGAAGAAGGCGGCCCAGCGCGGCATCAAGGTGATCTCGTTCGATTCCGGCGTCGCAAAGGCCGGCCGTATCCTGCAGCTCAACCCGTCGTCCAACGAGTTGATCGGCAAGATGTGCCTGACGCTGGTCAAGGATCATCTCGACGGCGGCAAGGGTGACTTCGCCATCCTGTCTGCCACGACCACCTCGACCAACCAGAACATCTGGATTGCCGAGATGAAGAAGCAGATGAAGGACTTTCCGGGCATGACCCTCGTCACGACCGTCTACGGCGACGATCTGTCGGACAAGAGCTACCGCGAAGCGCAGGGCATCCTGACCTCGCATCCTGAAGTCAAGGTCATCGTTGCGCCGACCACCGTGGGTGTTCTCGCCGCCTCGCAGGCTGTCAAGGATGCCGGCAAGATCGGCCAGGTCTATGTCACCGGTCTCGGACTGCCCTCCGAAATGGCCGGCGCCATCAAGTCCGGCGCAACCAAGGAATTCGCCATCTGGAATCCGATCGACCTTGGCTATTCGGCCACACAGATCGCCTACCGCCTCGTGAAGGGTGAGACCAAGGGTGCGCCAGGCAGCGAAATCCCGGCCGGCCGCATGGGCAAGATCAAGGTCGACGACAAGGGCGAAGCCGCCATGTCCGATCCCTTCGTCTACAACGCGTCCAACATCGACCAGTTCTCGAAAGTCTTCTGATCGGCTCTCAGCCAAAGCTCACCACCCGGCGGCACCGTGCCGCCGGGACTGGAAATCTTAACCGGTAGACCGCTGATGACTGCTGCCCTTCAATACCCCGTCGTGGATAGCCCGCCAGCGCCGGAGACGGCGATCCTGGAAATGCGCGGAATTTCGCAGATCTTTCCGGGCGTCAAGGCGCTCGATAACGTCAGTATCGCGCTCTATCCCGGCAAGGTGACGGCGCTGATCGGCGAGAACGGTGCCGGCAAGTCGACGCTGGTGAAGATCCTGACAGGCATCTACCGTCCGAACGAAGGCGAGATCCTTGTAGACGGCAAGCCAACAACGTTCTCCAGCGCCCAGGCCTCGATCGACGCCGGCGTTACGGCAATTCACCAGGAAACCGTGCTGTTCGACGAACTGACGGTGGCGGAAAATATCTTTCTCGGCCACGCGCCGCGCACGGCATGGCGGACGATCGACTGGAAGACGATGAACAGCCGCGCCAAGGCGCTGCTCGTTTCGCTCGAAAGCGCCATCGATCCTACGATCCGCCTGAAGGACCTGTCGATTGCCCAGCGCCATCTCGTCGCCATCGCCCGCGCGCTGTCCATCGAGGCGCGCATCGTCATCATGGACGAGCCGACGGCCGCCCTCTCGCGCAAGGAGATCGACGATCTCTTTCGCATCGTCGAGGGCCTGAAGGCGAAGGGCAAGGCGATCCTGTTCATCAGCCACAAGTTCGATGAGGTCTATGAGATCGCCGACAATTTTGCCGTCTTCCGCGATGGCCGGGCCGTCGGCCATGGCCGTCTGAAGGACACGCCGCAGGACGAGATCGTCCGCATGATGGTCGGCCGCGACGTCAAGGATGCCTTTCCGAAGATGGCCGTCGACATCGGCGCCACGGTCCTTGCCGTCGAGCGCTATTGCCATGCGACGGAATTCCGCGACATCTCCTTCGAGCTCCGTCGTGGCGAAATCCTCGGCATCTACGGGCTCATCGGCGCCGGCCGCTCGGAACTCTGCCAGTCGCTGTTCGGCATTACCAAACCTCTTTCCGGCAAGCTGACGCTTGACGGCAAGGAGATTGCCATTCGCTCGCCGCTGGATGCGATCCGGGCCGGCATCGTCTACGTGCCGGAAGAGCGCGGCCGCCATGGGCTGGCTCTGCCGATGCCGATTTTCCAGAACATGTCGCTGCCGTCTCTGGTGCGCACATCGCGCAAGGGTTTCCTGAACGCTGCGAGCGAGCTGGCACTGGCCCGCAAATACGCCGAGCGGCTGGACCTGCGCGCGGCTGCCCTGTCCGTGCCTGTCGGCACGCTGTCGGGCGGCAACCAGCAGAAGGTGGTGATCGGCAAATGGTTGGCGACGCTGCCGAAGGTCATCATTCTCGATGAGCCGACCAAGGGCATCGATATCGGCTCCAAGGCTGCCGTCCACCAGTTCATCAGCGAACTGGCCGCCGAGGGCCTGAGCATCATCATGATCTCGTCGGAGCTGCCTGAAATCATCGGCATGGCGGACCGGGTGCTCGTCATGAAGGAAGGCCTGTCGGCAGGCCTGTTCGACCGCGATGCGCTGACGCCGGAAACCCTGGTGTGCGCTGCCACCGGCAATGTTTAGGATAAACCCATGTCCCGTCTCCTGAAAAAGCGCGAAACGCTGCTGTTCATCATCATTCTGGTGATGATATCAGGCTTTTCCACCCGCGCCGCGGGTTTCGCCGCGCCCGGCAACCTTTCCAACATCTTCAACGACACCTCGATCCTCATCATCCTGGCACTGGCCCAGATGACGGTAATCCTCACCAAGTCCATCGACCTGTCTGTTGCCGCCAACCTTGCGCTGACCGGCATGGCAATTGCCATGCTGAATTCCAGCTTCCCCGGCATTCCGCTGGCGGCCCTCATCTTGGTCGCCATCGTCATCGGTGCAGCACTCGGCGCTATCAACGGCTACCTCGTCTGGGCGCTGGAAATGCCGCCGATCGTCGTTACCCTTGGCACGCTGACTATCTATCGCGGCATGGCTTTCGTGCTGTCGGGCGGGGCGTGGGTCAACGCGCACCAGATGACGCCGGTCTTTCTCAACGTCCCGCGAACGATGATATTCGGCCTGCCGGTGCTCGGCTGGATCGGTATCGTTGTCGTCGCGCTCATATACTTTGTTTTGAAATTCACGCCCTTCGGCCGCGCCGCCTATGCCGCAGGCGGCAATGCCGTTGCTGCCGTCTATGCCGGTGTCGATGTCGGCAGGACGCGCTTCTTTGCCTTCGTGCTGTCGGGAGCGCTGGCGGGCCTGAGCGGCTATCTCTGGGTGTCGCGCTATGCGGTCGCCTATGTCGATATTGCCAACGGCTTCGAGCTCGACAGCGTCGCCGCCTGCGTCATCGGCGGCATCTCGATTGCGGGCGGCGTCGGCTCTGTGGCCGGCACCGTGCTCGGCGCACTGTTTCTCGGCGTCATCAAGAACGCGCTGCCTGTGATCGGTATCTCGCCGTTCACGCAGATGGCGATCTCCGGCACCGTCATCATCCTCGCCGTCGTCTTCAATGCGCGCCGTGAACGCAATCGCGGCCGTATCATCCTGCGCGACAAGGCGGCCCGCGACACCATCACCAACGAGGTGGCAGCATGAGTGCCGTTCCCGAGACACAGACCGAGCGACGCGCCATTCCCGACCGGCTGGGAACGCCCTTCCGGCGTATCATGGCCAGCTGGGAGGTGCTGCTGTTTGGCGTCGCCATCCTGATCTTCATCTTCAACTCGCTGGCCTCGCCTTACTTCCTAGACGCCTACAATCTTTCGGACGCGACATACAATTTCACCGAAAAGGCGATGATCGCCTTTGCCATGGCGCTGCTGATCATTGCCGGCGAAATCGACCTGTCGGTGGCAGCGATCATTGCGCTTGCCTCGACGGCGATGGGCTATGCGGCGCAGGCCGGCGTCGATACCGTCGGGCTGGTTGCCATCGGCCTCGGTGTCGGGCTGCTGTGTGGGCTGTTCAACGGCATTCTGGTCTCCGTGCTAAAGTTGCCGTCTATTGTGGTTACCATCGGCACGATGAGCCTGTTTCGCGGCATTTCCTACATCGTCCTCGGGGACCAGGCGTTCGGGAGCTATCCCGAGGACTTCGCCTTCTTCGGACAGGGTTACGTCGTCTGGGTTTTCTCATTCGAGTTCGTGCTGTTCCTCGTGCTTGCGATCCTGTTTGCCATCCTGCTGCATGCCACCAATTTCGGACGGCAGGTCTATGTGATCGGAAACAACGAGTTTGCAGCGAGGTTCTCCGGCATTCCGGTCGAGCGGATAAAGTTCATCCTCTTCCTTTTGACCGGCGTCATGAGCGGCCTGGCTTCGGTCTGCCTCACCTCGCGGCTCGGTTCGACGCGGCCGTCGATAGCGCAAGGGTGGGAGTTGGAAGTGGTGACCATGGTCGTGCTCGGCGGCGTGTCCATCCTCGGCGGCTCCGGCACTATCGGCGGCGTCGTCATTGCTGCCTTTGTCATGGGTCTCGTCACCTTCGGCCTCGGCTTGCTCAATGTTCCCGGCATCGTCATGTCGATTTTCATCGGCCTGCTGCTGATTATCACCATCGCGCTGCCCATCATCGTGCGGCGCATAAAGGCCATGGGCGGCAAATGACCGGCGAACTCGAAAAGTACGCTTTCAAGATGCGGCTCAATCCCGGCATGGAAGCCGAATACCGCCGGCGTCACGACGAGATCTGGCCGGAACTGGTCGACTTGCTACACATTTCCGGGGCCAGCGACTATTCCATCCATCTCGACCGCGAAACCAACACGCTGTTCGGCGTGCTGACGCGGCCGAAGGGTCACACGATGGCGAGCCTTCCGGCCCACCCGGTGATGCAGCGCTGGTGGGCGCACATGGCCGATATCATGGCCACCAATCCGGATAATTCGCCTGAGCAGAGCGATCTCGTGACGCTCTTTCATCTGCCATGAGCGCGGCCTTCCGGCGCATCGCCGTCCTCGACATCGGCAAGACGAATGCCAAGGTGGTCGTGCTCGATGCCCGGACCGGTAGGGAGGTCGCCGTCGTTAAGACCGGCAACGGCGTACTGCAAGACGGCCCCTATCCCCACTACGATATCGAAGCCTTGTGGCGCTTCACGATGAAAGCGCTGGCCGATTTCGCGGTTGCGCCGGGTTTCGATGCTGTGTCGATCACCACCCATGGGGCTTGTGCCGCATTGCTCGATGCCGAGGGCGCGCTCGCGCTGCCCGTGCTGGATTATGAGCATCCCTACGACCCGGCCATTCGCGCGGAGTACCTCGCTCTGCGCCCGGATTTCGCCGAAACGTTCTCGCCCTCGCTTGCCGTCGGCCTTAATCTCGGTGCGCAGTTGCATTACCAGAAGACGGTCTTTCCCGAGGCCTTTGCCAGGGTTGCGACCATTCTTACCTATCCGCAATACTGGGCCTGGCGGCTGACCGGCGTAGCTGCCAACGAAATGACATCGCTCGGCTGTCATACGGATCTGTGGCTGCCGGCATCCTCAGACTACTCGCCGCTCGTTGACCTGCTTGGCATCCGTGCCAAAATGGCGCCGATCCGTTCGGCGTTCGATGTCCTTGGGCCGATCTCTGCTTCGATTGCCGCCGAGATCGGAGTTGGCGGTGAAATTCCTGTCTTCTGCGGCATCCATGACAGCAACGCTTCGCTGCTGCCACACCTGATCGGCCGCCCCTCACCCTTCACTGTAGTCTCGACCGGGACATGGGTGGTCAGCTTTGCGGTTGGCGGCGATATGGACGGGCTCGATCCTGGCCGCGATACGCTCGCCAATGTGGACGCCTATGGTCGCGCCGTTCCCTCGTCGCGGTTCATGGGCGGTCGGGAGTTCGAAGTGCTGGCGAGAGCGTTCGGCGATGTCGCCCCCGAGGATGCCGAGAAGGCGGTGAGTGCCGTCATCGAGCGACGTCTGATGCTGTTACCAAACGTGGTCCCCGGTTCAGGTCCCTTTCCCGGCGCACAAATGCAATGGTTGAACGACGCGGAGGCGACACTTGCAGAGCGGTGTGCTGCCGCCGGACTGTATCTCGCCCTCATGACGCAGGCCTGCCTCGATCTGATCGGCGCCGGCGGCAGCATTGTCGTCGAAGGACCGTTCGCGCTCAACCGCATCTATATAGCGGCGCTCTCCGCACTGACCGGCCTCGATGTCGTCGCGCTGCCGGGCTCCACGGGCACCAGCCTCGGTGCTGCACTGCTGACGGGCATTGCGCCGGCGGGTCTGACCGTGCGGGCCCAGGCCGGTTTCCCCCTGCCCCCGCTCGATGACTACAGCGCGCTATGGCATCAGCG
The DNA here is from genome assembly GCF_007000305.1 of Rhizobium sp. rho-13.1. Lineage (NCBI taxonomy): Bacteria > Pseudomonadati > Pseudomonadota > Alphaproteobacteria > Hyphomicrobiales > Rhizobiaceae > Rhizobium > Rhizobium sp. rho-13.1. Next base: position 78,541 of record NZ_SCFL01000004.1, read on the forward strand.
CACGCGCCAGCGCTAGCCTCCTCGTTGCACTTCCCCGCCGTCGGCGATTTTGGCCGGGATTGCGTCTTCGTGTCTTGCCAAGAGTGGCGGTTACCACAGATAGTATATGAGACGATTGGCAGCCATGGCGGCGCCGCGTATCGATCAAGACAGCAACGACCCGTCAAACCAAGGCCTCGCGCTAGGGGACGCTATGCCAAAAACGCCGAAGAACCCTCTGCTGCTTGCCGACGACAGCAACTGGCGCTGCCGGGAGTCTCTTCGCCGTGCGGTGGAAAGGGTGGTGCGTGAGGCCCTTGATGAAGGCTGGAAACCCGAGGATATCGCAATTTCGCTGGTCGAAGTGGCTGATGAGCATATGGACCAGATGATCGGCGAGGCGATCTGCCCCGGCCACCCCATCGTTATTCACTGAAGGCTTTTGCGCTATTTCTTGAAGTGAGCGCAACGACTTCGGAGCTATGCGGACAGAATTCCGCAGATGGCTGACGCTCCAGGCCAATATGCCCTGAAAATCAATTTTCCTGCCCGCCCGAAAAGTTTCTGCCGGAGGATAAACCTGCTCGTCGGCGGAACAATGGAGGCTGCCTACCGTTCCACTTGGCAAACCAAAATCCGGTCGCAGCCCTCCGGCTCGGCCAGCGGGGCCGAGAACGATGCAAGCGTCTACCTTACGGAACGATCAGCAAACACGGCGTCGACCACCACGCATTTATTACGTCCATCCCCTGATGCTCGACGGCATGAGCGCCTGGTCGGCTGTCTTCGATCACGCCTCAGCCCTGGGTTTCGACACCGTCCTTTCAGCCCCGCCGTTCCTGACACTGCCGGGCGAAAGCGTGTTCGTTCCCAGCGACCCGGATCGGCTGACGCCATCGCTGCAAAGCCTCGGGAATACCGTCGAGGGGCTTCAGGCCCTCGCCGCCGCGGCCCGCCAACGCGGCCTCAACTTCATGATCGACATCGTCATAGATCGCATTTCAACTGTAGAATCGACGAACGGCGGCGTAGTTTCCGATCCGCGCATTTCGCCCGAGGAGAGGCATGCCAAGCACTTTTCAACCGGCAGCGAGGCGGAGGAGGAAAACCTGCGCCAATGGCAGGTCCGTCTCGATGCACTGGTATCGGTTGGCATTTCGGGCTTCCGCTGCCTCGGCATCGACAGGGTACCTTCATCTGCCTGGACACGGTTGATCAGCGCTGCCCGCGAGATTGCGCCAGACACCCATTTCTATGCCTGGACCCCGGGCACGGCCTTCTCTGTCCGCCGCGCTCTGCAAAGCGCGGGATTTGACGGTGCCTTCTCGTCTATCTGCTGGTGGGACCAGCGTGGCGATTGGATCGTCGAGGAGCATGATCTTCACCGCGCAATCGGTCTCGACATTGCGTTTCCAGAAGCACCGTTCGGTCGCCGGATCGCCCATGGTGCGGAAGACCTGGAGACGATCGAGCGCAAAGCGCGTCGTGCACTGCTGATAGCAGCTGAATTCGGCGACGGTCTGCTGATACCGATGGGGTTCGAATTCGGCGCGTCTCTCGCCCTCGACATGACGGCCGGCAACGGACGCGGCATCTCCTCCTTGCGTCACGATGGTCTTCTTGACCTTTCGGGCGAGGTCCGGCGGGTCAATGCAAACCTTCAGAAGCAGAACGCGGCGTTCGAAAGACAGTCGGTCCGCGTGGTCGTCGGCTCGTCGACGCCGGTCTCCATCCTCATCCGCTCAGACGCCGCCGATGCGCGCTTTGCCAGCACGCAGAGGCTGATTGCAGTCAATAGCGACCTGCGCAAATCTGCGCTGTTGCCAGTGGGAATGCTTTCCGAAAATTCGGCTGGCTTCCTCCCACTTTTGAGCTTGGCCGATGGCGCGACGCTGGACGCTGAGAAAATCATCAGTCTGCTTCCCGGCGAGGTCAGGGTATTCGAGGGCAAGGCCAGCAAGGCGATTTTGTCGCAAGCTCACCTGCCGGCGACGGACGCTGCCGCGACGCCACGACTGGCGATAGAAGAGGTGACGCCGTCGGTAGATGACGGTCGCTTCGCGGTGAAAACCACTGTCGGACAGACAGTTCGTGTCGAGGCTGACATTTTCGGCGATGGCCACGATCCGCTCTCGGCATCCCTCCTGTGGCGCGCCGTCGATGAGGACACCTGGTCGGAAGTCCGCATGCAGTTGATCGGCAATGATCGCTGGTGGGCGGAATTCGAACTTCAGCGCATGGGCCGGCATGAATTCGTCATCGAAGCCTGGCGCGACCCGTTTGCCATCTTCCGCTACGAACTCGTGAAGAAGAACGACGCCAAGCTCGACCTGAAGCTTGAACTTCAGGAAGGCCTCGGTCTCGTCAAGTCTGCGATCGCCAAGAATAGCGGCAATATCGCCACGCGGCTTGAAACGTTAGCGGACAGTCTCACCAAGGCGGACGACAAGGCTCGCGTGCAGCTTTTGCTGGCTGGCGAAACATCGTCGCTGATGAAACAGGCGGATCACCGCCCGTTCAAAGTGCGCAGCGCAGCGTACCCGGTGGACGCCGAACGGCAGGCAGCAGGTTTTGCCAGCTGGTACCAGATCTTTCCACGCTCGCAGAGCGGCGATCCGAACCGTCACGGCACATTCGACGACGTGATCGGCCGTCTGCCCGCCATCCGCGAGATGGGTTTCGACGTTCTTTATTTCCCGCCGATCCATCCAATCGGCAAGACGAACCGCAAGGGTCGCAACAACACCCTCAATGCGTCGGAGCAGGATCCGGGCAGCCCCTACGCCATCGGCGCTGCCGATGGGGGCCACGATGCCATCCATTCTGAACTCGGTACCTTCGCCGATTTCGATCGGCTGGTCGAGGCGGCTCACGAGCACGGCCTGGAAATCGCACTCGACCTTGCCATCCAGGCCTCGCCAGACCACCCATGGCTGAAGCAGCATCCGGGCTGGTTCGACTGGCGGCCGGACGGGACCGTGCGCTATGCGGAAAATCCACCGAAGAAATACGAGGACATCGTCAACGTCGATTTCTATGCCAAGGACGCTGTGCCGGGGCTTTGGACCGCGTTGCGCGATGTCGTCCAGCTCTGGGTCGATCACGGTGTGAAGCTGTTTCGCGTCGATAATCCGCACACCAAGCCTTTCCCCTTCTGGGAGTGGATGATCGCCGATATCCGCAGCCGACATCCAGACGTGGTGTTCCTGTCGGAAGCCTTCACCAAGCCGAAGGTGATGTACCGCCTCGCCAAGGTCGGGTTCTCCCAGTCCTATACGTACTTCACCTGGCGCAATGCCAAGTGGGAGCTGGAGGCCTATATGCGCGAGCTGACGGAAACGGCGCCGAAGGATTTCTTCCGCCCGCATTTCTTCGTCAACACCCACGATATCAACCCTGATTTTCTGCAGAACGCGCCGCGCTCCGCCTACCTGATCCGTGCTGCACTCGCTGCCACGCTTTCGGGTCTCTGGGGCGTCTATAACGGTTTCGAGCTCTGCGAGGGCCGTCCGGATGCCAAGCGCAAGGAATATGCCGACAGCGAGAAGTACGAGATTCGGGCCTGGGACTGGGATCGACCGGGCAACATCATCGCCGAGATCACCCGGCTGAACGGCATCCGCAAGCACAATCCGGCGCTGCATTCGCATCTGGGCCTGACCCTGCTGCCGGCTTGGAACGATAACATTCTCTTCTTCGAAAAGGCGACGCCGAGTCGAGACAACGTCGTGCTCGTGGCGGTCAGCCTCGACCCTCATAACGTGCAGGAAGCCGACGTCGAAATTCCGCTGTGGGCCTCGGGCCTTCCAGATAACGGCAGCCTTTTCGTCGAAGACCTCATGCATGGCAATCGAATGACCTGGACAGGCAAGCGGCAACATCTCCGGTTTGAGCCGGGCGTGCCCTTTTCCATCTGGCGTAGCAGTGTTCGGGAGATTTAAATGGACAATATCATCATCAACGAAAAGCTTGGCCAGGATCCGCTCTGGTACAAGGACGCCATCATCTACCAGCTGCACATCAAGTCGTTTTTCGACAGCAATGGCGATGGTATCGGCGACTTCCAGGGCCTTACCCAGAAGCTTGACTATATCGCAGCTCTCGGCGTCACCGCCATCTGGGTGCTGCCGTTCTTCCCTTCGCCTCGCCGCGACGATGGCTACGACATTGCCGATTACACCAATGTCAGCCCCGACTACGGGACGATGGACGACTTCCGCGAGTTCGTTGCCGGTGCGCACGAGCGCGGGATGCGCGTCATCATCGAGTTGGTCATCAACCACACCTCCGACCAGCACCCCTGGTTCCAGCGTGCGCGGCTGGCAGCACCGGGTTCGCCGGAACGGGATTTCTACGTCTGGTCGGACACGGACCAGAAGTTCCCGGAAACCCGGATCATCTTTATCGATACGGAAAAGTCGAACTGGACCTGGGATGCGGCGGCTGGCCAGTATTATTGGCATCGCTTCTATTCGCACCAGCCTGACCTAAACTTCGACAATCCGGCTGTCATGGACGAGTTGATGAAGGCGATGCGCTTCTGGCTGGATACGGGCATCGACGCCTTCCGCCTCGACGCAATCCCCTATCTCGTCGAGCGCGAGGGGACCAATAACGAGAATCTCGAGGAGACGCATGCGATCCTGAAGCAGATCCGTGCCGCCATGGACGAGAGCCATCCCGGCAAGATGCTGCTCGCCGAGGCGAACCAGTGGCCGGAAGACACGCGGGACTATTTTGGCGATGGCGACGAGTGCCACATGGCATTCCACTTTCCGCTGATGCCGCGCATGTACATGGCAATTGCCAAGGAAGACCGCTTCCCGATCACCGACATCCTGCGCCAGACACCGGATATTCCGGACAATTGCCAGTGGGCGATCTTCCTGCGCAACCATGACGAACTGACGCTCGAGATGGTGACCGACGAGGAGCGCGATTACCTCTGGAACACCTACGCTTCGGACCGTCGGGCCCGCATCAATCTTGGCATTCGCCGCCGGCTGGCGCCATTGATGGAGCGTGACCGCCGTCGCGTCGAGCTGATGAATGCGCTGCTGTTGTCGATGCCCGGCACGCCGGTCCTCTACTACGGCGACGAGATCGGCATGGGCGACAACATCTATCTCGGTGACCGCGACGGCGTGCGTACGCCGATGCAATGGTCACCCGATCGCAATGGTGGCTTCTCACACGGGGACCCGGCACGGCTCGTCTTGCCGCCGATCATGGACCCGATCTATGGCTACGGTGCACTCAACGTCGAAGCGCAGAACACCGACGCCCATTCGCTGCTGAACTGGACGCGGCGCATGCTTGCGCTGCGCGGTCGTCACACGGCCTTCGGTCGCGGCACGATCCGGTTCCTGAAACCTGCAAACCGCAAAATTCTTGCCTATCTGCGCGAGTACGGCGACGAGACGATCCTCTGTGTGGTCAACCTGTCTCGCCTGCCGCAGGCGGTGGAGCTCGACCTTTCCGAATTCGAGGGCCGGATACCGGTCGAGATGACCGGCATGTCAGCCTTCCCGCCCATTGGCCAATTGACCTATCTCCTGACGCTGCAGCCATATGGCTTCTTCTGGTTCAAGCTCGCGGGCGAGACCGACGGCCCGGTATGGCGCACTCCGCCACCGGAGCAGATGGACGAATTCGTCACCATTGTTCTGAAGCACAACCTGCTGGAACTGATGGAAGACGGTCGCAACGCGGCTGTGCTGTCGCGCGATATCCTGCCTTCCTATCTCGCTCGTCGTCGCTGGTTTGGCGCCAAGGGAGAGAGGGTGAAGAACGCGATGTTGGTCGCGGCGACCCCCATGCCGTTTGCAGACGGTGTGATCATGTCCGAGCTGGAGGTCGAGTTCGACGATCGCTCGGAACGCTACTTCCTGCCGCTCAGCTTTGCCTGGGATGATATGCACCCGCCTATTCTCGCCCAGCAGCTGGCGCTCGCTCGCGTTCGTCAGGGACGTCGCGTCGGCCTGCTGACCGACGGCTTCGCCATGGAAAGTATGGCGCGTGCGACCTTGCAGGCTCTGGCAGAACGCTCGACGATTTCGGGCAAGGCCGGCACTCTCGACTTCATCGGCAGCGAAAAGCTCGATGAAATCGCTTTGCACGGCGACCTGCCCATCGTCTGGCTCTCGGCCGAACAGTCGAACAGCTCGCTGGTGATTGGCGACCTCGCTATGGTCAAGCTGATCCGCCACGTATTCGAAGGTGTGCATCCCGAAGTCGAGATGACCCGCCATCTGACGGAGGTCGGTTATACCCACAGCGCACCGCTGCTGGGCGAAGTGACCCGTACCGATGCGGACGGTCACCGTTACACGCTGATCATCGTCCAGGGCGCCATCCGCAATCAGGGCGATGCCTGGAACTGGATGCTCGACGGCCTGCGCCTGACGACGGATCAGTTGCTGGTCTCGGAAGAAGAACGTCACGCAGAGAGCGAAAATCCGTTCCGCCCACTTGGCGACTTCACTGCCGTAGTTGGCCGCCGCCTTGGCGAACTGCACGCAGCCCTTGCCGCCCCGAGCGATAACCCGGCCTTCGCGCCTCTGAAGGTCGATCAGGCGACCGCGAACGAATGGCGTGACAGCGTCTTGTCACAGCTCTCGAACGCTCTCGATATCATCGAGCAGTCGCAGGACAGCCTCGATCCTGCCGGGATGGCTTTGGCCGACCGGGTATTGTCGCGCCGCGAGCGCATCATTCCGGCTATCGGCAAGCTCGCCGATGCCGCTGTCGGCACCCTGATGACCCGCATCCACGGCGACTTCCATCTCGGACAGATCCTGGTATCGGAGGACGATGCCTACATCATCGATTTCGAGGGAGAGCCGACGCGCGATCTCGAGGAACGCCGTGCCAAGACCAGCCCGCTACGCGATGTCGCCGGTTTCCTGCGTTCGCTCAACTATGTGGCCGCGTCTGCCGACAGCGACAAGCAGGTGCTCGTCGACAGTGCCGGCGAAACGCGCCGCGCGATGATCGACCAGTTTACGGCAGAAGCGGAAGTCCGCTTCCTCGAGGAATATTTCGCAGCCTCGGCAAGTTCGCCTCAGCTGGCGATGCCGTCGGAGCAGCGTAGCCGCATCCTCGATCTCTTCCTGATCGGGAAGGCTGCCTATGAAATCGCCTATGAGGCCGGCAACAGGCCGAAATGGCTTCCTATCCCGTTGCGTGGCCTGTCGATGATTGTCGATCGCCTGCTGGAGAACGACCTATGACGCTTGCCAACGCCGATCTTCTGGCGGGAATAGATCATGACGCCCTGTATGCTCTCGTTGAGGGCCGCCACGGCGATCCGTTTTCCGTCCTCGGGCTGCATGGTTTCGGCAGCGGATACGTGATCCGCGCCTATATCCCAGGTGCCATCTCCGTCGACGTCATTGCAGCCGGCAGTGGCGAGATCCTTGCGCAGCTGCAGCCGGTCTTCCAGAATGGTCTGTTTGCGGGTGCAGTCGAAGGACGCCCGGAATATCGTCTGCGCATCCACTGGCCGGACGCTATCCAGGAGACGGAAGATCCCTATTCCTTCCCCCCGCTACTAGGCGACCTTGACCTGCACCTTCTGGCCGAGGGCAATCACTACAAACTCGGGAAGGTTCTTGGCGCGCAGGCGATGTCCGTCGAGGGTATTGCCGGCGTCCGGTTTGCGGTCTGGGCTCCGAATGCTCGGCGTGTTTCCGTGGTCGGGGATTTCAACTCCTGGGACGGTCGGCGCCACCCGATGCGGTTGCGCCCGAATGCTGGCGTGTGGGAAATCTTCGTGCCGCGCCTCGGTCCCGGCGATCACTACAAGTACGAGATCATCGACTCCGGCGGTACTGTCCTTGCGCAGAAGGCCGACCCCGTGGCCCGGGCCAGCGAAGCTGCGCCGGCAACCGCGTCTATCGTTGCGCGCAGCACGCCCTTCCAGTGGAACGACGCCGAATGGCTGGCCTCCCGCAAGGCGCGACAGGACGATGACGCACCGATGTCGGTCTACGAGGTGCATCTCAGTTCCTGGGTCCGGATCCCCGAAGAAGGCAACCGGCATCTGAACTGGATGGAACTCAGCCAGAGGCTCATTCCTTATGCACGCGACATGGGCTTTACTCATCTCGAGTTCCTGCCGATCATGGAATACCCCTTCGGCGGCTCCTGGGGCTATCAGCCGCTTGGCCTGTTTGCACCGACGGGGCGATACGGCACCCCCGAGGATTTCGCCTATTTCGTCGACCGCGCCCATGCGGCAGGCATCGGCATCATCCTCGATTGGGTGCCGGCGCATTTTCCGACAGATCCCTGGGGTCTTGCCCGTTTCGACGGCAGCGCACTGTACGAGCACGAAGATCCGCGCGAAGGTTTTCATCGGGACTGGAATACGCTGATCTACAACCTCGGACGCAACGAGGTGAAAAGCTTCCTTATTTCCAGCGCTCTGGAATGGATCGAGCGCTACCACATCGACGGACTGCGGGTCGATGCCGTTGCATCGATGCTGTACCGCAATTACAGCCGCAATGCCGACGAATGGATCCCCAACAAATATGGTGGCCGTGAAAATCTCGAATCCGTCGATTTTCTGAAGCACCTGAATGCCATCGTCCACGAGCGATGCCCCGATGCCCTGATGATCGCCGAGGAATCGACCGCTTGGCCAGGCGTCACCAAGTCGCCGGAAGACGGTGGCCTGGGCTTCGACTTCAAGTGGAATATGGGGTGGATGCACGATTCGCTCGATTACATCGAGAAGGATCCGGTCTATCGCTCATACGTCCACGGAATGATGACGTTCGGACTGGTCTACCAGTACACCGAAAAATTCATGATGCCGCTGTCGCATGACGAGGTTGTTCATGGAAAGGGCTCGCTGATCGGCAAGATGCCGGGCGACGACTGGCAGCGTTTTGCCAATCTTCGTGCCTATTTCGGCTTCCTCTGGGGTCATCCGGGCAAAAAGCTCATCTTCATGGGCGGTGAGATTGCCCAGACAACCGAGTGGAACCATGACGCCTCGGTTGTCTGGGACCTGCTCGACCAGCCTCAACACGCCGGCATGCAGCGTCTCGTGCGTGACCTGAACCACCTCTATCGCGATGAAGCCGCGCTGCAGTTCAGCGATGTCCATGGCGAGGGCTTTTCGTGGGCGGTGCCCGACGACGCGGTCAACTCCGTCATCGGCATGTTGCGCCGCTCGGCCGATGGCAAGCAGATGATGCTGGTTCTCTGCAACTTCACGCCGGTGCCGCGCCACGGCTACCGGGTCGGCGTGCCGGAGGCTGGCCATTGGGCGGAGGTGCTGAACTCCGACGCAGCCGTCTACGGCGGCGCCAACATCGGCAACGCCGGTGGCGTGTGGACCGAGGACATTCCGGCGCACGGCCAGGATGCGTCGCTGTCGGTGATGCTGCCGCCGCTGTCTACGCTGTTCCTGCGCTGGTCTGCAGAAACAAAGGCATCCGTCCCGGAGCGCTGAGTTCGCAGGCCAAAACATGCCCCGGAATTGACGGTGGCCAATACCTGACTTATTGAGTTAGGTATTGGCCGCCGTCGTCTGGTGCGGCCGCTGGAATGAGCGATGACATTTCACCCACGCATGGACAACAAGATTGAAGGCTTCTCCGTCATCGGCGGGGTTCACCGTCGCGTCTGGAATGGAATCGTCGCCGATGTCTGGGACGTCGATTGCGCCCCCTATGCCGGCGGCTACTACGTTTCCGACGATCCCCGGCTGTTCGTCCTCCTGGACGCGCGCGGCTCCGGTCAATGCAGCCTCAAGCTGTCGCCAAAAGCGGCCGGCGTGCAGCAGGGAAATGCGCCGCGTGCCTCCTACATACCGGCCGGGCTGGAGATGTGGGCCGATATGGTGGATATCGATTTCGTCCGTCATCTCGATATCCACTTCAGCGCGGAAGGGCTCAGCCGCCGCCTGATGGAGGACCTTGATCCCGCCAGGCTGGGCAATCCCCGCCTGCTGTTTTCCGATCCGCGCGTGCTGGCGCTGGCAGGTCTTATCGCGGCGGAATGCGAAAATCCCGCGCCGCTGCACGATCTCTACGGCGACGGACTGGCGGTCTCGCTGTTGATCGATGTGCTGCAACTCTCCCGCACAGCACCGCGCAAGCGCAGCAGACTTGCTGCTTGGCAATTGCGCCGGGTGGTCGATTACATCGAGGAAAATTGTCTCAGAAATATTCGGCTGGAGGAACTGGCGTCGTTGACCAGCATGTCGCAATCGCACTTCAGCCACGCCTTCAAGGCCTCGACCGGCATTCCCCCGCACCAATGGCAGACGAAGGCTCGGCTCGATCGGGCCAAGCAACTGATGATTTCGGATACGCCCTTGACGGATGTGGCCGTCGAGACAGGGTTTTCGGACCAGGCGCATTTCACCCGTGTTTTTCGCAAGCACATCGGCACGACGCCGGCAAACTGGAGGAAGAGCCAGCTTGTGTGAGGCTTTTGACACAGGGCCCGGGCAAATGCCGACATCTGCCACAATTGCCCAAAAACGTTCTATTTTGCGAAATTGCGACAAGCCCTTCGATTTAATATGAGTTAACAACTCATCTTATATTGAGACGGCGCCGCCTTGAGGGTGAAGGGCGGCGCGCAATGGGGCGCAGGACATGACGTATTTGACCAAGGGAATTTCATTCAAGGCGCGGCTGGCAGCGGGCGTGGCGATGGCGAGCCTTGCGCTTGTCACATCGGCGACGGCAGAGGAGACGCAGCCGACCGAACTCAAGCCACTCGTGGTGCAGGGCGGTCAGGGCGGCAAGGCCGGCGCGACCGACACCGGAAGCGATACGACCGGCCGCGATCCGGTCAAGGGTTATGTTGCCAAGACCACGACGGCGGGATCGAAAGCGGATATTCCGATCAAGGACCTGCCGCAGTCGGTATCGGTGGTCGGTCAGCAGGAAATGCAGGATCGCGGTATTACAAACAAGGTGGATGAAGCCCTGCGCTATACGCCGGGTGTCAACACACAACCGTTCGGCAATGACGGCGACACCGACTGGTTTTATATCCGCGGCTTCGATGCGACCCAGACAGGCGTTTTTCTCGATGGCCTGACGCTGTTCAGCTACGGCTTCGGCGGCTTCCAGATCGATCCATTCTCGCTCGAACGCATCGAAGTGCTGAAGGGCGCCTCGTCAGTAACCTACGGCGGCACCAATCCAGGCGGTATCGTCAATATGGTCCGCAAGGAACCGACCGATCAGCCGCTTTACTACACGGAGATCGGGATCAACAACAACGGCAATGCCTATGCCGGCTTTGACTTCTCCGACAAGCTCAGCGCCGACGGAGTGTGGAGCTACCGCCTGACCGGCAAAGTCGCCGGTGGCGACCAGTACAGCGATTTCACACACGACCTGCGTGGCTTCGTTATGCCGCAGATCACCATCTCGCCAGACGAATCCACCAAGTTTTCGGTCTATGCCTATGTCAGCGGCCTCGACGAAGTGCACAGCGGCAATGGCTTTTTCCCCTATGTCGGCACCGTCGTCGATGCCCCGTTCGGCAAGATCGACCGCAAGGCTTTCTACGGCGAACCGAGCATCGACAAGGAAACCTATAGCCAGGAAATGGTCGGCTACTCCATCGAGCATGAATTCGATGGTGGCTGGAAGCTTTCGCAGAACCTGCGTTACGGTCATCTGAAGAAGGACGAGGAAGGCCCGTATCTCAATGGCTATGTGGGCGGCGACCCGAATGCTGCCGGCTACAGTGACCCGAGCTACGAACTGGCGCGTATCGGCTTCACGGAGCATAGCAAGGCCGATTCCTTCTCGGTCGACAACAATGCCCAGCGTGAGTTCGACCTGGGCGGCATCAGCCACAACTTTCTGGTTGGCACTGATTATGCGCTCTATCGCCTCGATAACGTGCAAGCCTGCTGCGGCTCGAACCCTATCAGCGCCACCGACCCGGTCTACAACAGCACCCAGGGCGCCAACTTCGTCTATCTCGACCAGGTAATGACGCAGCAGCAGCTCGGCGTCTATGCTCAGGACCAGATGAAATTCGGCGACGGCTGGCTGGTGACCCTCAACGGCCGCTACGATTTCGTCGACGAGAATGTCGACTCCCGGATCTCCACGGATTCCGGTTCGAACAGCAAGTCGCCCAGCGGCCGTGCTGGTCTTGCCTACGACTTCGGCAACGGCATCACGCCTTACGTCAGCGTCGGAACATTCTTCAACCCGCTGATCGGCACGACCGCTACCGGTGCGGGACTGGTCCCCGAAGAGGGCGAACAATATGAAGCCGGCATCAAATACCAGCCGACCTTTATGGACGCCCTGTTTACCGCCTCGATCTTCAACATCAACCGAAAGAACATGGCGCTGACCGATCCTGCCACCTTCCTGCAGTACCAGCTCGGCGAGGTGCGCTCGCGCGGGGTCGAACTGGAAGGCAAGGTCAATCTTGACCAGAACTGGAAGCTGCTCGGCTCATACTCGTACACGGACCAGGAGGTCACGAAGAACCTCGACACCAGCATCGTCGGCAATTCGCCCTATCTGGTGCCGAACTCGACCGCCTCGCTCTGGCTCGACTACGCCGTTACCGACGGTGCACTCGAGGGCGTCAGCCTCGGTGCCGGCATGCGCTACCAGGGCAAGTCCTGGGCCGATGCCGCCAACACGCTGCGCGTGCCCTCGGCCACCGTCTTCGATGCCGCCGTGCGTTACGAAAAGAACGGCTGGGGCGCAGCGCTCAACGTCGCCAACGTCTTCGACAAGGAATACGTCTCGGGTTGCGCCGGGGTGAATACCTGCGGTTACGCCGATGCTCGGACCTTTACCCTGAAACTCAGCAAGAAGTGGTAGGCGGCTGACCGGAAGCGGGTGGCTGGCGCCCCCCTTTCATCCGACAGCGCAGAACGAGGAGATACTCAATGATGAACGCCGCTGTGTTTACCGCCTCCGGCGTTGCCATTCCCGCCGATGCAGCGAAGTTGCTGGACCAGCTTTGTGCCCAGTTGCCGGACTACGTCGTCCGCACGTCTGACGGCGCAACTATCGAGACGACGATAGGTGGCGGCGACATAGCGCTTGCCGACAACCGGCTGATCATCAATCTGCAATGCCCGACGGCCTCGATGCTGTTCACCATTCGCTGCATGGTAGCGGAGCACCTGTTCAAGTCCGCTGAAAACGACGAACTCGATCTTCGCTGGGCGGATGGCCCGCAGGTAGCAGCAGTGCCGGATTTGCGCGAAATCACCGTCGTCGGCGCCCACGATATCACGCCCCACATGCGCCGTGTCACTGTCGCCACCGATGACATCGCCCATTTCAGCCGCGGGGGACTGCATGTCCGGCTGCTGATATCGCCCCGTGACCGTCAACCCGTCTGGCCTCAGACGATGCCGGATGGACGTATCCAGTGGCCGAAGGGCGATGATGCGCTGATCGTTCGTCCTTACACGATCCGCAATCTGCATCCGGATCGCGGCGAACTCGATATCGATTTTGTCATCCACGAGGGTGATCATGGGCCGGGTGCAGCCTGGGCGCTGTCCGCGAAGCCCGGCGACCGCGCCGCTCTCTTGGGGCCAGGCGGCGGCGATGTGCCGGATGTCGGCGACATCATTCTGGTTGGCGATGAAACCGCCCTCCCCGCCATCGCCCGCATTGCCGCAGCCGCACCTTCAGATGCCCGATTGCGCATATTCGTGGAGGTGTCCGGCAAGGCGGACGAACAGCCTTTGCCAACGGCGGCAAGGGCCCAAGTCGTCTGGCTTCATCGCAATGATGGCTTGTCCGGGCGGCTGGAGGCAATTGTGCGCGAGCAGGTTGCCGCCGGAGGAGAGAAGCCGTTCGTCTGGGTTGCCTGCGAACAGGCAGAGGCCCGGGCGATCCGGATTTTCCTGAAAACGGAAATCGCCTATGACCGCGATCGTTTCAGTGTCGCCGCGTACTGGCAGCGACAACAGGTGCCGGTCGCTTAATCCGAAGGCCCCTGCCCTTCGCGACGCATTGTCAGGTCGGCTCGAACAGCGGGACGATCTCCATCTCCGGCACCAGCACGAGGCCTTTGTCGGTGATCCGGATTTCCGGAATGACCGAAAGCGGTATGAGGTTGAAGCCCATATAGGCGATGGTGCACTCGGCCTTTTCCCACTCGATCTTCAGCAGCTTGGTTTCTTCGGCTACCTCGTGGACCCGCTTGTCGGACAAAAGCCCCGCAATCGGCAGCGGCACCATGGCTGTCACCTTGCCATCCATGACGACGCAGACGCCGCCCTGCTTCTCCTCGATGGCCGCAAGCGCCACCTGCATGTCTGCCTCGTTGGTGCCGGCGACGATGATGTTATGGCTATCATGGCCGACGGACGACGCGACCGCACCCTTCTTCAGCCCGAAGCCGTTGAGCAGTCCGTGGGCGACATTGCCGGCGGATTTTCCGTGACGCTCGATGACTGTCACGAAGCACAGGCCGTGGCGCTCGAAATGCGTTTGCCAGTCGTTCGCCGGCTCAAGACTGACGGTGACATGGCCGAGGGTGATGCCGGGAAGCTCGGTCTTGATGGTGTGTGCTAGCACCGGCGTGGTCGGGAGGTCCGGCGTCAGTTTCAGATTGGCCGGCAGCTTCACCGTATGGTAGGCGGCCTCGGGATACCGGTATGGTTTTGAAAGCGCCTCGTCGAGGACAGCGGTGATCTTGCGGTTGTCCACGACCAGTTCGCCACCGTACCACGTGCTGACCGGCTTCAGTTCGTCGGTCAGCAGCACGAGATCGGCGCGCCGTCCACCGCCGAGGCCGCCGATTTCGTTTTCCATGCCGAAGCGCGTGGCGCCGTGCAGCGAGCCCATCGACCAAGCCTGCTCGATTGTCATGCCGGCCTTCACCGCCTCCCGCGTCACCCAGTCCTGGCCGAACAGCAGCAGGTCGTCGGCATCGCGGTCGTCGGTGCATACGGCGATGCGCTTGTGCGAAGCGCCGAGCTCGGTGATGGTCTTGATCGCCAGCGGCAGGCTGTGCCATGGCGTCGTCGGCGGGCCGCCGCGCAGGAAGAGCCAGATGCCTGCCTCCAGCATATCGTCGGCAATGTCCCGGTCGATGGCTTCATGGGTGTCCGTGACACCGGACGCAGCATAGGCCGACACAAATTCGCGGCCGTAGACGTGCCCGGACACCGGTCTGCCCCTTTCCAGCGCCGCAGCAAGAATGGCGTGGCTGCGCTCGTCACCCATGGCGACCTGGACGAAGTCCATTTTCTCGCCAAGAGCGACCGCCTCGGGCCATTTGTCGAACAGAGCTGCGATTTTCGCAGGCGTCAGATCGCCCCCGGCCGTCTCGAACACTGGCGAGGTTGCCGGCACGGTGCTCGGCACCGTCAGGAAGATCGACAGCGGCGCCTGTCGCGCGTCTTCCAGCATGGCTTCGACACCGGCGACATCCATGACGTTGCCGATCTCGTGGCTGTCGCAGAAAATCGTCGTCGTGCCGTTCAGAAGAGCGGCCTCCGCATAGGCGCAGGCCGTGACCATGCTCGATTCGATGTGGATATGCGGATCGACCAATCCGGGGGCGATGATACCGCCTTTCGCATCGTAGCGTTTGGCCTGTGTCCCCTTATAGATGCCGTTCGGTTTGACCGCAGCAATGCGGCCGCCGGAGATCCAGATTTCCTTGCCGGGCAGAATGCGTTCCGAATAGGTCGAGAGCACGCGCGCATCGCTGATAACCAGATCGGGCTCGCGACGCGCCGAGGCGACGTCGGCAAGAGTGCGCGTCATGGTGGAGAGCGGCTTGATGGAAAAGCGGGTCAGCGTTGTCATGGAAATCCAATCTCTTGTCGGGGCCGTGCAAAGATGCATGCTCGCAAACGCAAGCGGCGAATGCAACGGGTGTTGCATTCGCCGGAGGGACTTCTGTGGGTGTTGGGGGGAGAGCCGTTACTCGGCAGCAATCTCGTCAGTAACCACTTCAAACCGCACCAGGTTCGCCGGGCCGAAATTCGTGGTCAGGGCGACGTCTGTGGCATCGCGACCGGTTGCCATCAGGATACGGCCAATGCGCGGCTTGTTGTGACGAGCATCGACCGTATGCCAGTTGCCACCGAGATAGACTTCGAACCATGCGCTGAAATCCATCGGGTTAACATCGATGGGCACGCCGATATCGCCGAGATAGCCGGTGCAATAGCGCGCCGGAATGTTCATGCAGCGGCAAAGCGTGATGGCGAGATGCGCGTAGTCGCGGCAGACGCCGACCCGATCTATGAAGCCGCCATAGGCGCTGCGGGTGGAATCGGCCTGCTGGTAGTCGAACCTGATCTGGTTATGGGCAAAATCGAGGATCGCCTTGACGCGCTGCCAGCCGAAAGGTGTATTGCCGAATTGCGACCAGGCGAAGTTCGCCAGCCGATCTGTGTCGCAATAGCGGCTGCCCAGCAGGTAGACGAGCACGTCGTTCGGCAGATCCTTGATCTCGTGCTGCACGGCATCCACCGGAATATTGTCCGGCAGGCCGGTATCGTAGATTTCGAAGGCAGTGGAAATTGTCGTTACGCCGGCGGGCGCCACGATGCGTGTGCATGCGTTGCCAAAACTGTCGGTGTAGCCTGAAGCTTCGATGTCCCTGTCAAAGGTAAGGACCTGGTCGGACAACAGGTCAATGCGCCGCGACGGGTGAATGTTCAGGCACAGCAACATAGGAGTTGGCTGCGGGCAGTCGTACGCAATGCTGAAGCCGGCACTTATTTTCATCACTTAGCCTTTGTTTATGGGAAACCCATGCAAATTGGCATGAGCTACCGTTGAACGTTGCAGGAGAGAGACTGTTCCATGGCTCTTTCGGCCCTTTCCGGAAGCGTACCTGCACTCCGCTCGGTTGTCACGTTTACCTGTACCGTCATGTCGTCATAATCCTCAGCTTCTCCGTCATAACTGCCGGTGAGTGGGATTGCCTGGCGCGGATCGCGAGCAACGCCGACACGGATCAGATCGCGATTTCCAACAATTCCGTTGGTCGGATCGAATTCGACCCACCCGGCGCCGGGCAGATAGACCTGGCACCAGGCATGGGTGGAGCCGCCGCCCCGTATCGCTGAATCGTTGCGGCTGGGAACGAAGACGTAACCGGTGACGAAGCGAGCGGCGAGGCCGAGTGAGCGGGCCGCCTCGATCATCAGCAGTGCGAAATCGCGACAGGTTCCCTTGCGCAGCTTCAGCGTCTCGATCGGCAACTGCGTGCCGCGCGCAGAGCGGCGTGCGTAGGCGAAGCTTTCATGGATGGCAAAGCACATCGTCATCAGCAACTGGCCGGTCGCAGTCGGCTGCCCGATGCGGACGAACTGGCGCGCCCATTTGCCGACTATGTCATGCGGATCAGGATAGTGACGCTCTATGGTCGGCCGGAGGTCTGCGACTTCGTCGGGGTCATAGGCGAACGGATATTGCAGAGCGGTGTCGTCGATCTGAAGGTTCAGGGCCACCTGGGGCGTGTGGTCGAGACGGATCCTTGTTTCGAAGCGCAACTCGCTGGCCGGCTCGGAAATGTTCACCAGCGCGACACAGTTTCCGAAGACGTCGAGAATCCATCGGACGCTGCTGGGTTTCGGCTCGACGAGCAGTGTCGATTCGAGGAGCCGCTGGTCGAAGCTGTCGCGCGGGCGGAACATCAGCCGGTGCTCCCCGAAAGCGACTGGCTTCTTATAGCGGTAGACCGTGATATGTTTGACGGAAAAGACAGTCATCGTTCAAATGCCCTTCACAGCCTGCATGCGCCGGAGGCTGCATCGATTCTGGAAAAGCGGCCATGCTATATTTTTTCGCCGGTCATGGAAGCGATGATCCGATTCGTACGTCATTCCCGTTCATATTAGAGGACAATATATAATGCCGTAAAAATTTAGCTGGAGCTTGTAAACGCGGTGTGGCAGCCCGAAGGGTGCGCCAAGAGTTGACAAAGAGGAGCGGTTCGGCTACTAAAAAGTCATCGGTAGTTGTTTGCGATATTTGTGTTTGCTGGCGCTTGACGCTTTCTTTACGAAATTCCCCTTTCAAAAATCGAAAATTTATTCGCCGAGTATCGCTCTGCGAAAAACGATGTTGCAATGGAAAGGGTTCGTCATGACCACCGGCACAGTAAAATGGTTCAACTCCACCAAGGGCTTCGGCTTCATTCAGCCTGACAACGGCGGCGCGGACGTGTTCGTACACATCTCGGCTGTCGAGCGTGCAGGGATGCGCGAAATTGTCGAAGGCCAGAAGCTTTCTTTCGAGCTTGAGCGTGACAACAAGTCTGGCAAAATGTCTGCCGGCCAGCTCCAGGCTGCTTAACGGTCTTTAGCCTCGCCATGACCACGGATGTACTGGCATGATGCAGGGGCTTTAGTCCAAGGGAAGGTCAGACCTATAGTCTGGCCTTTTTCGCTTCAATACCGACGACACGCTTTGAGGAGGATTGAAACGTGACGGAGAATTCGAAATCCCGCGAACAGGCTGAAATCGCTTTCAGCAAGACGCAAACGGAATACCTGGCTCGGACCAGGACAATATCCGAAATCGACGAAGTCGCCGCCGATCGCGACGCCAAGACAGCCCGTCTTCGGGAATTGCGACTTGAAAAAGAAGCCAATGCTGTGCCACAGGTAGGCAAGCCGAAGAAAGCCACAAAGCGCTGAGAAGCCATGAGGCAAAACCACCAATAAGGACGACGACCGCTTGAGACACGTAAACGATAATGGCTTTGCCGAGCGCCGCAAGGCTGCCACCGAAGCCAAGAAGCAGCTTTTGACGAAATTCGCCACCGCTCCGAAGCCGACCGACCCGGATGTGGTCGCCAAGCGCGCGGAGCGTGCGGCAGCAGCGGAAGCGCGTGAAGCGCGCCGTGCCGAACGCGAGCAGGAAAAGCGCGAGGAATATGCGCGCCAGCTGGCCGAAGCCGCAGCCAAGACCGCTGCCGCCAGTGCCGAAGCGAAGGCTCATGCCGAAGCCCAGGAAGCCGAAGCTGTAAAGAGCGTCGAGCAGATGGCCGCCGACGAGGCCGCCCGCAAGGCCGAACGCGACCGCCGCTATGCAGCCCGCAAGGCCCGCCAGCGCTAGGTTTTCCACAGCAAATTCAAATACTAGCCGGCCCTTGAAAGGCCGGCTATTTGCGTTGTGCTGCAGTCTTTCCGACGATTGGGTGAGTTCTACCAGCGATCCAGACGGCTTTGCTGTGCGTCGCGTGCGAAAGCCGCCGCTTGCCGAGCGCGCAGAAAGGGCTATCGTCCTCCCGCATAGGGGTACGGGTGGAGTAAGGCGTTGGTGTATGATTGGTATGGCGGCCGGACGCGTCGGCTGCGTCAATTGAAACGCGGACTGTTCTGGTGCGTGGCGTTTCTCGTCGCCTGTGCAGCCGCAATGGTGCTGCTGCGGCCTCGCTGACTGCGACAAGGTATTCAGTTGGCTGTGAGGTGCCGGCGGAAGGTCCGCCGGCCGATTTTTGGCTTATGCTGGCAGGGCGGCTGCGTCGCGGAACGACACGAGGCGGCGGGTCTTCTCGTCCCAGAGGACGAGCTTTACGCAGCGGATGCTTTCCATGATCGTGATACGCCCGACATTGCGCAATTGCGGATGGTCGCGCAGCACTTCCGGTAACCGGTAGTAAGGGACTCGACTGGCAAGGTGATGGACATGATGGATACCGATATTGGCGGTGATCCACATCAGCGGGGCCGGCAAGTCGTAATTCGATGCACCGTGCAGGGCGGCGTGGGGAAACTGCCACTCCGGCGGCTCGGACCAATGGGTTTCTTCGAACTGGTGCTGGACGTAGAACAGCCAGATGCCTGCGGCGCCGGCGAGCACGACGATCGGCAAGTGCACCAGCAGGAACGGCACGACGCCGACGGCCCACATGAGCAGGCCGGCGACCACCGCGACGGCGGCGTTGGTCGCCATCGTCGATACCCATGGCTGCAGCCCGGAGCGCATCATGCCGAATGGCAGCCGCTGCTTGAAGAGAAACAGCCAGATCGGCCCGATGCCGAACATGACCACCGGGTTGCGATAGAGGCGGTACGTCATGCGGCCGCGAAGCGACAGAGCCTTGTATTCCGCAATCGTCAGCGTGGCGATGTCACCGACGCCGCGTTCGTCCAGATTGCCGGCAGAGGCGTGGTGTTCGGCATGGGCGCGACGCCAATAGTCGTAAGGTGTCAGCGTCAGCACGCCAATGATACGGCCCGTCCAGTCGTCGACGCGACGGCGGGCGAAAAACGAGCCATGGCCGCAATCGTGCTGGATCATAAACAGGCGCAGCAGAAACGCCGCTGCCGGAACAATCAGGATTAGGCCGGGCCAGAAGCTGTAGTGAACGGCGATCCAGGACAGTACCCAGAAAACGATAAAGGGGATGACGGTCACTGCCAGTTCGAACGCGCTACGAGTACCGCGTGGCTGGCGATATTTCGACAGGATCTTGAGCCAGGCTTTTTCGTTGGTAATATCAGCAGGAGCGGATGAAACGTCCGCAAGAGCGGGCTTAGTCGTGGCGTTATGCACCGGCATTGGACTTTCTGCGCAATGGAAGGAAGAGCTAGCTGACAGTGTGGAACTATCTGCCTATGAAACGAGACCGATGTTATCTCGCCGGACGATCCCCGTATATCCCATGCGGCCATCTCAGGCAGGTGTATACAACCAATGAGGCCGTTTCGTGTTTAATTCGACGCTGACCTTTCTGCCGGATCCGTCGACTGTCCGTCGCCATGCTTAATCCGCTGTCGGCTCGAGCCGGCGCCGGCGCTGAAGATTGGCATCGAGTTGCGACATCACGCGGAGGGTTGCATTCACATCGTCTTCGCTTGCGCCCTCGAAAAGCTCGGCACGGAGCTTTGCCAATACGTTGCTTAACTCGGTGTTCAGCGCCTGTCCGGCGGCTGTCAGACGCAACGTTTTGGCGCGTCGATCCTGCGGGTCTTCGATACGATCGATATAGCCCAACTCCGTAAGCTGGTCGAGAACCCGTACCAACGTCGGTCCCTCCAGATTGAGGACATCGGCAAGAGTGCCCTGACGGATGTTGTCGCCGAGGCGGGCAATGTAGCGCATTGGCAGAACGGTGGCCTCCGATAGCTCGTAAGGCTTCAGAGCACCATCCAGGGCCCTACGGTAAAGGCGGGCCAGGAGCACAAGATTAACGCCCATCCGCTCGTGCAACTCTCTCATCGGCATAGCATTCACTCTGATTTCGACGCTGCATTTTCAAATATTGTCTTACGATAGACAATGGCTATCGCCCGTAGTTGTTTCCTTTAAACGGATGCCGCCTTTTAAGCACGAAAATTGCGACGGGCCGACGTTTTTTATCGGTAAAAAAGTCTTCCTCGATTGTCGGCAAGGCGGCTGACACTGGGCCCCGGCAAAAGTTCTGGCAGTGAGACCGATCTGGTGCCGAAATGGTGAATGCGCGCCGCGTAAATCCCCCTGTCGATCTGGGGCATCCCGTGTTTAATGATGTCCTTTTAATCGGAGACACAAATGCTGTCGCAGGCAGTCGTCCGCCGCGAGGTGGACGTGATCATCATCGGCGCCGGCGCCGCCGGCATTGCCGCCGGACGCCACTTGCAAACCGTCCGTCCGGACTTATCGCTGCAAATTCTTGAGGCCGGCGCGCATATCGGTGGTCGGGCGCTCACGGTTCGACCGAAACTCCTGGCAGGACAACCTGTCGATCTCGGTTGCGGCTGGCTCCATGGCGCCCAAACCAATGCATGGACTTCTGTTGCAGGTGACCTGGGGCTGGTCGTTGACCAGACACCGGCGCCATGGAGCGACGGCGGCCGCCGGCTGCAGAACGACGAAGCGGCATATGCGGCAATCGGTGACTTCTTCGAGCGCGCCGAGAATTATCGGGGAGAGTCCGACAAACCCCTTTCGGACTTGCTCGAGCCGGATAACCCCTGGAACCCTCGGATCGAGGCGATCGGGACCTATCTGAACGGCGCAGCGCTGGATCAGTCCTCCCTTCTGGACTATGCCAACTACGCGCCTGGCGAGGGTCCCGACCGGCGGGTGCGTGAGGGCTACGGGGCGCTGATCAGCACTTACGCCGGTACATTGCCCATTTCGCTTCATACAGTCGTGACCGGCATAGACCACCGCTCTCGCACGTCTGTCGTCGTCGAGACCAATCGGGGGGCGTTGATGGCACGCTGGGTGATCGTCACGCTGTCCACCGATATGGTGGCGCGAGAGACCATACGTTTTACGCCAGCCTTGCCGCACAAGATCGAGGCGGCGGCCTCCCTGCCCCTTGGCCTCGCCAACAAGCTTTTTCTGCGCTTGCCTTCCGATCTCGATTTGCCGGTGGATACGCAGGCCTACGGCTCAGCCACGACGAGTGCCACTGGCAGCTATCATATCCGCGCCTTTGGTCAGCCGATCATCGAGGCCTACTTCGCCGGTCCGCTTGCCCATGATCTGGAAAGGGCGGGCGATGCTGCGGCGCTGGCGTTTGCGCGCGATGAACTGGGAGGCGTCTTCGGAAGCGCAATTCGCGGCGATCTGGAATTTGTGACGATGTCCGGCTGGGCAACATCACCGCATATCGGTGGCGCTTATGCCTATGCCAGGCCGGGCGCTGTTTCTGCGCGCGGCGTGCTCGCCGAGCCCGTCGACGGACGCTTGTTGTTTGCCGGCGAAGCTTGTTCCGTGGCGCGTTATTCCACGGCCCATGGCGCCTTCGAGACAGGCGTTGCAGCGGCTGAAAGGATTATCGATGCTGCGCCAGCACCTGCAGCCAATGCACTTGCAAACGAAAGCTAGCCTACCATATTTTCCGCGAGATACTTTTGAGCGCGACACAGCCTTATATCCGGCCTATCGCCGCACCTTACGTATTCGATTCGACAATCGATAAGCCGTCATATGGCGGCTCCACCATGCTCTTCTGATGCCCTGTCTTGGGTTTCGCAGTATCGACAGGGATTAGACATGCTCAATCGCTTCACTTTCAGTCGCCGGGCGAGCTTCTGGACGGCCGCTGCAGTCGTTGCCCACACGCTATGGACCAGTGCTGCACCGGCCATGACCTACCCGCTCTATGCCAGGCAGTGGGGCCTGACGCCGTTTGCCACGACGGCAATCTTTGCGATCTATCCCATCGTGGTGGTCCTGGTCCTTGTGGGTTTCGGCGATATTTCCGATTATGTCGGTCGTCGCAAGACGATGTTGTTCGGGTTGGCCGCTTCGCTGATCGGTGTGTTGCTGTTCGCGGTGGCGCCGGATGTCTGGTGGGTACTGGTCGGACGCGCTTTCATGGGCATCGGGGTCGGACTTTCTGCCGGGCCGTCGGCTGCCGCACTCGTGGAATTCAGCGCGCCGGGTCAAGGTCAAAAAGCCAGCGCCATTACTACGCTCGCCCAGGTCACCGGCCTGATATGCGCAGCGCTGGTTGGCGGCGCACTGATACAATATGCACCGTTTCCGACGCGCCTGAATTTCATCGTGCTTCTCGTGGTTCTTGCCGGCATATTTGCGGCGACCTGGTTTCTTCCCCGCCATCTCAGCACGGAGGCCTCCGGCCCCTGGCGGTTCAAGGCCATCGTCATCCCGCGCGGCCTGCGCAAGATTTTCGCGACTTCAACCATCGCCGTCACTGCGTCCTATGCGATGGGCACCATCATCCTGTCACTCGGGGCACAGATCGCCCATGACGTGATCGGCTCGCCGAATGCCATGGTCAACGGCGCCACCATCGCACTCTTCGCCTTCGTCGGTGGCGCGGTTGCTATCCCCGCCAGAGGCCTGAAGTCGTCCGCCACGATCTTGATCGGAGGTCTTTCCTCGCTGACTGCAGTTGGCCTGCTTGCCTTTTCCGCCAGCCAGCATTCGCTCAGCCTGTTTGCAACGGCGCTCGTGTTCGGCGGCATATCCTACAGCCTGCTGTTTTCCGGCGGGCTTGGGCTCTTGAACGCCAATGCGCCGCCACGCCATCGCGGCGGTACCTTGTCGGCGCTGTTCCTGGTTGCCTATCTCGCCCAGGGGCTGGCAGCACTCCTGCTCGGGAAGATTGCCACACTCTACGGCTTGAACTTCGCCGTCGATGTGGGATCGGCTATCATTGCCGGCCTGTCATTGTGCGCCATGTTGCTCGCTGTTCTCTACGCCTCCCCTACCCCCTCCTCCCGTCACGTTATTGGAAACCGTCCATGAGCACCCTTTTCTCACCGTTTGAACTTCGCAATCTGACCCTGCCCAACCGGATTGTCGTTTCGCCGATGTGCCAGTATGTCGCCGACAACGGCAAGGCCACCGCCTGGCATGAAGTCCACCTCGGCGGGTTGGCGCTTTCGGGCGCAAGCATGCTGTTTCTGGAAGCGACAGCCGTGGAGGCAGCCGGCCGTATCACGCCCGGCGACCTCGGCCTGTGGAACGACGAAACGGAAGCTGCCCTGAAACCGGCGATCGATGCTATTCGTCTCGTCTCAAAGACGGCTATCGTCATGCAATTGGGTCATTCCGGCCGCAAGGCGTCCAGCCATTTGCCTTGGGAAGGTGGCGAACTCATACCGCTTGCTGAAGGTGGCTGGGAGAACTTTGCCCCCTCCCCTCTTCCTCACAAGGATGGCGAGCGCGAGCCAACCGCTCTCGATGCTGCCGGATTGGCGCGCGTGCGCGATGCTTTCGCAGCGACTGCTGCACGGGCAGCAAGACTTGGGCTGGATGGTGTCGAGCTACATGCCGCCCACGGCTATCTCCTGCATCAATTTCTGTCGCCCCTCTCCAACCAGCGGACGGACGAGTACGGCGGGTCTCTCGAAAACCGCATGCGCTTTCCGCTCGAAGTGTTCGACGCTGTCCGCGCGGCGTTCCCGTCCGACAAGGCCGTTGGCGTGCGAATTTCCGCAACGGATTGGGTCGAGGGTGGATGGGATGTCGCTCAGAGCATTGCGTTCGTCAAGGAACTGCAAAAGCGCGGGGTCGATTGGATCGATGTGTCCTCGGCCGGCGTGTCGCCGTTGCAGCAGATCACCGCAGGACCGGGCTACCAGGTGCCCTTCGCCGACGAGATCAAGCAAGCAACAGGCGTTACGACTATCGCGGTTGGTCTGATCACCGAGGCCAAACAGGCGGAGGAGATCGTCTCGAGCGGTAAGGCTGACTTCGTGGCACTCGCACGCGCGATGCTCTACGATCCACGCTGGGGATGGCATGCTGCGGCGGAGCTCGGTGCGACCATCGAGGTTCCGCCCTCGTACCTGCGCGCTGCTCCGCATGGGAAATCTAAATTATTTCGTCAGGGTTGATTGATGTCGATTTAAAGCTGGAGGTTCGGGCCAAGTGGCTTGGACTTTGTTGGGGTGAAAGCGCTAGCCTGTACTCTGTGCCACGTTGAGGCTTTTCGCGATATCTGATCGCTGCAGTCCACAGGCTAGCTTGAATCTTTCACAGTGCTGTCGAGACAGCCTACTATGGGTCAGGCTCTTTCGCTGACTTTAGCCTCGCTCGCCAAGCGCAGGGCGCGCAGCCGGGCTGTTTTTTCTTCGCGCGCTTTCCGACGCTGTTCATTGTCTGCGAATGCTGCCTCAGTTGCAGCGTCCGCAAGCACTCTTTTCTGCTCTTTTGAAAGCTGAAGTCTGCGTTTTTTCTGCTCTTCCATTGAATCCTCCGTGGGTCGGTCGCAACGTGCCAGCCCCATTGCGGTCAAGCGCGCGGATGCACTCGCCATTGATAAGGCGACTTTTGTTTAATGCGAAGGTCCGCGGAAGGTTTCATCGCTTTTCAGGATCGTCCGTTGGCGGACACTCGCGTCTGGATTGTTGTTTTCTTTAGGGGCCGGTATTTCAAACGCAGGTGCAGGTCTGCTCGCTGTATCGGTTAGCTGGGCTCACATAATAAAGATCGTTGAGACGGCGATCATTAAAAGAGAGCAGGAAATCCTAAGAATTCGCACTTGGCGCGTTCAGGAACCATCGCTTGATAAGCGGGACGACATGTTTACTGCGGTAAACTTCTCCACCGGTCTTATGTGTCCATAGCCGTCGTTAACGATAAAGCCCTTGCCCGCCAGTGAGAATCGGTCTCAAATGCGCTTTGAGAAGCCAAGTAGCTTACAAAACGCATTTGCGAGAAAATTAGATGAATATGGCAGCAACGCTCGGAAAGCCTATTTCGGAGGTCGACCAGCTTATCATCGGCCAAGCCCGAGAGCTGTCCGACAAGCTGAAGCAGCACCGGCTCGAGATGTTTCCGCCGACCGCGCAGAAGACGCTCAGGCAGTTTCATCTCAGCGAAGCCGCGCATTTTCTTGGCGTCACCAGTGGCCATCTGCGTAACCTGTCGCTCGAATCAAAGGGGCCGCTGCCGCAGGTTACACCATCAGGCCGTCGCTCCTACACGGCGGAGCAATTGCTGGAGATGCGTCAGTATCTGGAGCAGAATGGTCGCGCCGGCCAGCACTACGTACCGCATCGCCGCGCCAAGGACCATCTGCAGGTCATTGCGGTCGTGAATTTCAAAGGCGGGTCGGGCAAGACAACCACGGCGGCCCACCTCGCCCAGCATCTGGCTTTGACCGGGCATCGCGTTCTGGCCGTCGATCTCGATCCGCAGGCCAGCCTTTCGGCGATCCACGGCTTCCAGCCCGAATTTGATCTCGATGAGAACGAGACGCTTTATGCTGCGATCCGTTATGACGAGCGTCGGAGACCGCTTAGGGAAGTCGTGCGGAAAACCAATTTTCCGGGTCTCGACATCGTGCCGGGCAACCTCGAACTTATGGAGTTCGAGCACGATACACCGCGTATCCTGGCGCAGGGGCAGGGCAACGACTACGGGCGCATCTTTTTCGCACGGCTGGACGAGGCCTTGTCATCTGTATCCGACGATTACGACGTCATCGTTATCGACTGCCCTCCCCAGCTTGGATTTCTGACAATGAGCGCGATTTGCGCCGCCACGGCGGTGCTCATCACGGTACATCCGCAGATGCTCGATGTGATGTCCATGTGCCAATTCCTGCAGATGCTCGGGGAAATCCTGAACACCTTGAAGGGTGCGGGCGCCGATATGAACCTCGACTGGATGCGCTATCTCGTGACGCGCTACGATCCGACCGATGGACCGCAAACGCAGATGGTGGCGTTCATGAGATCGATGTTCAAGCAGCACGTCCTCACCAACCCCATGCTGCGAAGCGTTGCGATCTCCGATGCTGCGCTTACCAACCAGACCCTCTACGAAGTAGATCGCAGCCAGTTCACGCGCACCACATACGACCGTGCGTTGGAATCGATGGAGGCTGTGAATGCTGAGATCGCCGCGCTGGTCCACAAAGCATGGGGTCGCTGA
Organism: Rhizobium sp. rho-13.1; assembly: GCF_007000305.1. Lineage (NCBI taxonomy): Bacteria > Pseudomonadati > Pseudomonadota > Alphaproteobacteria > Hyphomicrobiales > Rhizobiaceae > Rhizobium > Rhizobium sp. rho-13.1. The sequence goes on from NZ_SCFL01000004.1 coordinate 105,816, forward strand.
TTATGGCCAGGAAGAACGTCCTTTCCGGATTGATTTCCGAACCCGAGGCAAAGTTTACTGCGGTAAACTCCAGTCAACAGACCTCCGTGCCTGAGCGCCAGACGAGCGGCTACAAGGGCGTTGGGGCACTTGGCGCAGTGACACGCAGTATCGACGCGCTTGCAGCCAAAGCCGATGCGGCCAAGGCGATCGAGGCAAAGCTCACGGCCGGCGAGGTGGTCATCGAGCTTGATCCGGATATGATCGAGGACTCCTTCGTGTCCGACCGCCTCGTGCAGTTGGATGCCAAATTCGACGAACTGGTCGAAGCAATACGTCTACGCGGCCAGGATTCACCGATTCTCGTGCGTCCTCACCCATCCCGAGACGGCAAATACCAGATAGCCTTTGGCCATCGCCGTGCTCGCGCCGCAAAGACACTGGGCCGCCCTGTCCGGGCTGTCGTCAAGAAGCTGGACGATCGCGATCATGTCATCGCGCAGGGCCAAGAAAACAGCGCCCGGGCAGATTTGTCCTTTATCGAACGCGCCATGTTTGCAGGTCGGCTGGAGAAGCGAGCCTTTGACCGCGAAACGATCATGGCCGCGCTCAGCGCCGACAAGACTACGGTTTCGAAGATGTTGTCGGTCATCAACCGCATCCCCACCGCGGTTGTTGATGCAATTGGACCGGCCTTGGCTGTTGGCCGCGACCGTTGGCATGACCTGGCGACGCGTTTCGACACGCCCGAGAATGTCATGCGAGCGGGTGAATTTATCACGCGTCCGGAATTTCTTGGTGCCGTAGCAGACGACCGCTTTGATTTGTTGAGCGCATTTCTTGCAGGACGGGGAGAGGCGAGGTCTGCGACCGTCGTGAAACCTGTTTCGGAGTGGCGCGAGCAAAGCGGTGCTGCAAAAGCGGAAATCAAGGCTGGTGGCAAGAAGTATACGATTGCCTTGAAGGCGGAGAACGGTCCGGCCTTTGGCGCTTATATCACCAAAAATCTTGATCGGCTTTACCAGGCCTTTCAGGAAGAGACCAAGTTGGAAGCAGGAGACTAAACGCAAAAGAAAAAGGCCCCCAAACGTTGCCGTCGTGGAAGCCCTTCTCGTAGTTGGCGCTTAGAGAATCACATTTCCACGAATCTTAGTCAAGAGTCTTTGGCACCAAATTGGGTGAGCGGATTTCTTTTGCCTTGAAAAAGGTGAAGGACGATGCAGACCGGACATATATCGACGCCCTTTGGTGGGCGTTCGATGACGCTTGGCATGCTGGCAAGCCAGTACGACGCGAGTGAGATCGACGCTGACGCCTCGGTCGACAAATGGAAGTTATTTCGAGCGCTGTGCGAAGCGCGGCAGATGCTCGGGGTCAGCGATCGCGCGCTGGCTGTTTTGAACGCATTATTGAGTTTCTACCCCGGTAACTTGCTTTCGGCAGCCAACGGACTGGTGGTCTTCCCTTCCAATGAGCAATTGGCCTTGCGTGCCCACGGTATAGCGCCTGCGACATTGCGCAGACACCTTGCCGCTCTCGTAGAGACAGGCCTGCTTATCCGCCGGGATAGCCCGAACGGCAAGCGCTACGTCCGCAGGGGCGGCGATGGTGAAGTTGCGCAGGCTTTTGGTTTCAGTATTGCTCCGCTGATCTCCCGGGCTGAAGAAATCAATGTGCTGGCGGCTGAAGTGGTCGCCGAACGTCAATTTCTCCGTGTCACGCGAGAAAAGCTCACATTGTGCCGACGCGATGTCGGCAAACTTATCGAGACGGCCATGGAGGAGGGGGCACCCGGCGATTGGTCAAGCATATACGAGCACTTTCGGCGCCTTGTGATGCGAATTCCTCGCCTACCGACAGCGGCAGACATCCAACCTATTCTGGAAGATATGAGCATGTTGCGTGATGAAGTCGTCAACCTACTGGAAACATGTCTAAAAACACAAAAACAAAGCGGCAATGAGTCCCGAAATGAGCAGCACATACAGAATTCAAAATCCGAATCTATCACTGAACTTGAATCAGCTTTAAAAATAAAGCAGGGCGACGCTGAGGGGGCAGAGCAAAAGCTAAGCCTTGTGCCTGTTACACAAGACCAGCAGGATAATAGCCGCCAACCGGTGGAGGGCGGCGGCAGGCAATTTGCGGATCTGGGCGGTTTGAAGTCCTTTCCACTCGGCCTCGTGCTTCGGGCTTGCCCCGAGATTGCGATGTATGGCCCGGGAGGAGTGATCTCGAGTTGGCGCGACATGCTGACGGCCGGCGTTGTGGTCCGATCGATGCTCGGCGTCAGTGCCAGCGCCTACGAGGAGGCCTGCCAGGTCATGGGACCGGAGAATGCGGCAACTGTCATGGCCTGCCTGCTGGAAAGATCCGGTCAAATCAACTCGGCCGGCGGCTATCTGCGCGACTTGACCAGAAGGGCGGAACGAGGGGAATTTGCCATTGGGCCAATGCTCTTGGCGCTGGCTCGTAGCCATGGCTTAGAAGACAGGAGGTCAGCATGATTGCCTTCGCCCCGCTTGCACCGTTAAGCTTCACGTGGATAGCATGCCGGTATATGGCGGACTGCTCTGTACTTTTGAACGGAGACCACGTATATGCCGGGCTCATGAAGAGGCCTGCGACGTGCTGGCCGCGGCGATCTGCGCCTTCCGGGTTTTTTTCTGCCGGCGCGAACACCGAATTCCGAAAGACCAGATATGACTGAATTCGAAGGCATCGTTCCTCCGATTGCGCAGGCGTTGACCAAACGCGGTTACGAAGCGCTCACCCCCGTGCAAAAGGCGATGCTTGATCCCAAGCTCGGCAATTCGGACGTTCTCGTTTCCGCGCAGACCGGCTCGGGCAAGACCGTGGCATTTGGCCTCGCTCTTGCCACGACGTTGCTTGGCAAGGGTGAACGCTTCGGCCAGGCTGGTCGTCCACTGGCGCTGGCGATCGCTCCGACCCGCGAATTGGCTCTGCAGGTGCAGCGCGAACTCGAATGGCTGTTCGAGCTGACCGGTGCCACGATTGCTTCCTGCGTCGGCGGTATGGATATGCGAACAGAACGACGTACGCTCGATCGTGGCGTTCATATCGTCATTGGTACACCTGGCCGCCTTTGCGACCATATTCGCCGTAACTCGCTGGACATTTCCGAGCTGCAGGCCGTTGTCCTCGACGAGGCCGATGAAATGCTCGATCTCGGCTTTCGTGAAGATCTGGAGTTTATCCTCGAGAACTCGCCAGCCGAGCGGCGCACGCTGATGTTTTCGGCCACCGTGCCGCGCTCGATCGCGGCGCTTGCCAAAAGCTACCAGCGTGATGCAGTGCGTATCAGCACCGCCGCTGAGACGAAGCAGCATGTCGATATCGAGTATCGCGCCCTGACCGTCGCCGGAAGCGACCGCGAAAATGCGATCATCAATGTCCTGCGCTTCTACGAGGCGCCGAATGCCATCGTATTTTGCTCGACGCGCGCAGCCGTCAACCATTTGACAGCCCGTTTCAACAACCGTGGTTTCTCGGTCGTTGCCCTTTCCGGCGAACTCAGCCAGAGCGAGCGCACTCACGCGCTGCAGGCTATGCGTGACGGGCGCGCCCGCGTTTGTATCGCCACCGACGTCGCCGCTCGTGGTATCGATTTGCCCGGTCTCGACCTCGTCATCCATGCGGATCTGCCGACCAATCCGGAAACGCTGCTGCACCGCAGCGGTCGCACAGGCCGTGCCGGTCGCCAGGGCGTTAGCGCCATGATCGTGCCCACCAGCGGTCGTCGCAAGGCGGAGCGTCTGCTCGAGGCTGCGCGTATTAATGCGACATGGGCAAAGCCACCGTCGGCCGACGATGTTACGCGCCGTGACGATGAACGTTTGCTCGCCGATCCCTTGTTCACCGAAGCCGTTCGCGAAGACGAGATTGATTTCGTCAAGAAGCTGCTGGAGCAGCACAGCGCCGAGCAGGTGGCTGCTGCGTTCCTGCGCCAATATCGCTCTGCACACTCCGCGCCTGAAGATCTACTCGATGTTGCGGTCCCTGACGACCGCAAGAAGCCACGCCGCGATGAGTTTTCTGCGCCCCGTGACGACCATCCTGCCGAGACGCGCGCCGACTTCACCGATGGCAAATGGGTTTCGCTATCGGTTGGGCGCAAGCAGAGTGCAGAACCACGCTGGTTGATTCCGATGATCTGCCGTTACGGCGACCTGACGAAGCGCGATATCGGCGCGATCAGGATGCAGCCTGACGAAACGTTCGTGGAGTTTTCGGGCGAGGCGGCAGAGCGTTTCCTTGCTGCGATCGGACCGAACAAGACACTGGAGAAGGGTATCCGCGTCAAGGCTCTCGACAGTGCGCCTGAAACCGGACGCCAAAGCCACGATGGTCCGAAGCGCAGTTTTGCGGAAAAGAACAACCGTCCGCGGACGGACGCCAAGCCTGCAGCGAAGTTCGAGCGCAGGTCCGAAGGCGCACCGGCAGCACCGGGTGAAAAGAAGCCTTGGAGCAAGAAGCCTGATTTTGCACGCGATGGCGCGAGGCCAGCTGGCGGTAAGCCAAAGTTCAAGAAAACCACGTAAAAGCTGCGCTGATTTTCAAATATTTCCGAATAAGCTGAAGGCCGGGTTTCCGGCCTTCTTTTTTGCGTGGACGTCAGGTCCGCAATTCTTAGAGGGCTTGAAGCTGTTCGGCAGAAGATTTCCCGGACCGCTTGTCCTGGACGATTTCGAAGCTGACCTTCTGGCCATCCTTCAATGTTCCGAGGCCCGAGCGCTCGACAGCGCTAATGTGCACGAAGACGTCTGCGCCGCCGTTGTCAGGCTCGATGAAGCCAAAACCCTTGGTGCTGTTAAACCATTTCACAGTGCCGGAAGCCATTTCGTAGTTCCTTCTAGTCTTGTTTTCCATGTGCCGTTTAGAAGCGGCGTTGTGACCAATATTGAAGCGCCATGACGTTGCATCAGCGTGCTTGCAATAGACCATTTGTAGAGGTAGGGCGTCGAAATGCGGTTGCAAGATGGCAATTTGCACCGTCGATATGGGACGCCTGTTGCTTAGTCCCGGAATGAAACATATCGACGGTAGGGCGGAGTTCGAGCTCAAAGGTATTGTGAGCTCGGAAAAGTTCAGCGTACAACCACAGGGTCCCTTCCCCATTTATGGTTAACCAAGTGTTACGGAAGTAATTTACTTGCTAGGTTCGTATACAGAATAAAATATCACGCTTACAACGATATAGCGTTGTGCGAGACCGCTAAAACCTAAGCCTCGCTTTGAGGTCGATGGCACCAGCTGTCGAGTTGGTCGATTCCCTTCTTTCCATCCACTACCTTCACGCGCCTTATTTGCCAGGAACCAACTGAAGCTTGGAGACGTTTATCGGCTCGTGAAATTAAATTGATGTGTGGAGTTACTGTGGAGCAGCGCGACGACTGGCACCTGACCGACAGACTCAACTACGCGCATGGCAGGGGAGACCCCTTCGCCGCAGCAGTGCGCGCGACTAGAATGCCGATGGTCATCACCGACCCGTCTCAGCCCGACAACCCGATCGTCTTTTGCAACGAGGCGTTCCAGGCACTGACCGGCTACGCGCAGCACGAAGTGCTAGGTCGGAACTGCCGTTTCCTCCAGGGTCCTGAGACAGACCGTTCTGCGGTTTCAAAGATTCGTGCTGCAATCGCCGGCGGAGAAAGCGTCTCCGTCGAATTGCTTAATTATCGAAAAGATGGATCGACATTCTGGAACGCTCTGTATCTCAGCCCCGTGCGCAACGATCTCGGCGAAATCCAGTTTTTCTTTGCCTCGCAGCTCGATGTGACGAAGCACGTGGCTTTCAGCAGGACGGTCCTCGAACAGGCGGCTTTGGTAGAAAAGGAAGTCGAGCGACGGACTGCTGAACTCGAAGCGGCTCTCGAGGCAAAGACGGTGTTGCTTCACGAAGTAGATCACCGCGTCAAGAACAACCTGACGATGATTGGCTCATTGCTGAGGCTTCAGGCGCGGACGATCGGCGACCCGGTCATTACGTCGAAGCTGGAAGCGATGATGGAGCGGATCGATGCCCTGGCGACGGTGCACCGTACCCTGTACCAGTCCGGCGACGTGACAAAGTTCGACATCGGCGAATTCGCCACGAAACTGGCGGAGGATGTCATCGGGTCGAGCGGGAGAGGGGACATTGTGCTGAAATGCGATGTGGACCCCATTCTCGTGCCGGCCGGCAAGGCATCCTCCCTCGGCCTGGTTCTGAACGAGATTCTCACCAACGCCATCAAGCACGGCCTTCGCGATGGCCGGGCAGGGACGATTGCGGTTACCGGCCGCTCCGAGGGAAGCAGGGCGACGATTACTGTCGAAGACGACGGCATCGGCATGCCGAGCGAACCGCCGACAGGTTTGGGTCGTACCCTTATTAACAGACTTGCCAGACAGACGGACGCGACGGTCGACTGGTCGACGCTATCGGCCGGCACGCGCGTGACGCTGTCTCTGCAGAACGGGAATTAATCGATGGAACGCCCCAAGCCGCCCTTGAGTGTCCTGATCGTCGAAGACGAGGCCCTCCTTGCCATGGATGTGGGAATGATGGTCGAGGATGCTGGGCATACCGTCATAGGCGAGGCGGCATCGCTCTACGAGGTGGAGGAACTGGAGCCCCCTAAGGCCCCAGACATTGCCTTCGTCGACATGCAACTCGCCCGCAACACGACAGGGCTGGATGTGTGCGCGCATATCCAGAAGCGCTGGTCCCACACGATCATCATTTTTGTGACGGCGAATCCCAACAAGATACCGGACGATTTCGCGGGAGCCCATGGTGTCATCCCGAAGCCATTCTCCCGTCACGGCTTTATGAACGCTCTGTGGTATCTCCAGGAAAGCGTCTGCAGACCGCCGCCCAATGCCGCCCTTCCGGGCAGCTTCCTTGCGTCTCCCCACCTTGCTTCCACGTGGTGAGAACAGAGCTGAGGTCTTGCACAACAACAACAGCGCTGCAGCAGTGCGTACCTACGGGACAAGCGCATATTGCCTTGCGTTGCGGAGAGAGCGCCGTTAGCTTGCGTTTATGACATCACCAAGCACGGCAAACATGCTCAACCGCCTGATAAATCATCTGGACAGTCGAGATAGGGAATTGCTGGTTCCGCACCTGATACCGGTCACGCTGCCGCGACTTCTGGTGATGGCCGAGCCGCATGTCCCGGCCGATTACAGCTATTTTCCGGAAACGGGCATCGGGTCGATCATAGGTATTTCGCCGGCTGGCAGCGAAGTCGAAGTTGCCATTTTCGGTCGCGAGGGCATGTCACCGCCGAACAGCCTGTTCGAAGACACCCAAGCGCCGTTCAAGGTGTTCATGCAAGTGGAAGGCCACGGGCACAGCATCAAAAACGAAATCCTGTTTGACCTGTTGGCAGAGAGCCGCTCTCTCCGACGAACTCTCAGCCGCTATGCCCAGACGTTGTTCGTCCAGACAGCCTATACGTCGCTTTCCAATGCCACTCACTCTGTCGAGAAGCGGCTTTCGCGCTGGCTGCTGATGGTCCATGACAGGTCAGAGGGAGCTGCCTTGCCCCTGACGCACGACTTCCTGTCTTCCATGATGAACGTCAGACGCCAGAGCGTAACGGACTCGCTGCACGTGCTTGAAGGCGAGCATTTCATTTCGAACACGCGCGGCTTGGTCACAATCAGAGACCGGGATGGGCTGCAGGCTTTCGCGGGCGATGCGTATGGAGTTGCCGAAGCGGAATTCGAGCGGCTTATCGGAAGCATGAGATAGCTATCCGGAACCAATTCGTCCGATACAGTTTTGTCCTGTATGGCGAGATTTTACTTTCATATCCGGGAAGGCGACATAGTGATCGAGGATCCGGATGGCTCCGAGCTACCGGATCTGCATGCAGCAGAACTGGAGGCTGCACTTTCAGCGCGTGCCCTTGTCGTCGAGCGCATTCTGGCCGGCAAATGCATTGGCGACAGAATTCTGGAAGTGGCGGACGGCACCGGCCGGGTCCTCGCAACCGTCAGTCTCCGGTCATCCGTCGGCATTTAGAGCCTCCGAGCTAACGCCACGGCCCGCCGCGCATTCTCCTTACAAGCTACCAGCACAAAAAAACGCCCCCCGAATCCGAAGGGCGTCTGTTTTTGTTGCACGCTTCTGGATTAGTCGAGCAGTTCGGGTGGGACCTTGCCGCCATTCTCAGACAGTTTCTGCAGCAAAGCCTTGTGCAAGAAAGTATTCATCTTGGCGCTGTCGTGAACGTCTCCCTGGTAATGGAGTTCAGCTGCGAGCTCCTTGCGTTCTTCAAGGCTGGCGTCCATGCCGAGTGCCTTCATGAGGTCGACGATGGAGTGTTTCCAGTCGAGCCTCTGGCCGGACTTCTGAACAGCGGCATCGAGGATCGGGGCGACGTCAACGGACTGTGCGGGGATGGATGCCGATGGCGCGGATGGTGCCGGTGTGGCGGCGCCGGGGGCGGGATTTGAAACCGGGGTTGCCGCCGCGGTCGTGCTGGCAGTCGATGCCTGTGTTGTGCCTGCAGCCTGCGCCTGGCCGAAAATGGCGTTCTTGATGCGGTCGAAAATGCTCATGGGATATCCTCCGTTGTTTGCTTGCACATCCACAACGCAAGAGGGTCCTCACCGTTCCGTGATGAAGAGTGCCGGCCAGGAGATATGGTCATCGCAGATGGTGAAGCTCTGGTGTCGTGATTGGTAGATGATCAATGGAGATTGGGCACTCAACCACATCAAGGCGTCAAAAAAGTATCTTTAATAGATCTGCGCTGAGGTAGAGGCCCCGGCAAATGAGGGATATCGTTATGGCAAGCGTTGGATCTGCGAATTTGGAGGTTTGCAGATTTTGCCAGGAAACTGGAAGGCGTGAGTGGGAGGAGTAAACATGCAGCCGGATCTCGAACTGGTTCATATCCGCAAGGGCGAGTCCTTTGCCGCGTGGAAGCACGGATACCCGTTTCGCACGGTGCGCTGGCATTATCACCCCGAATATGAGATCCATCTGGTCGTTGCGACGTCCGGGCAATTTTATATCGGCGACCACATCGGTCGGTTCGAGCCCGGCCAGTTGATCATGACCGGCCCCAATCTTCCCCAGAACTGGATTTCCGAGATCGCACCGGGCGAGATCGTTCCGACGCGCAATCTGGTCATCCAGTTTCCCGAAAAACTAATTCAGGATTGCATCGCCAGCTTGCCCGAGATGGAGGCGCTCGGACCGCTCCTGAAACGCAGTAGTCGCGGACTGCTGTTCGATCCGGCTGCTGGCGTGGAAGTGCAGCCGTTGATGGAGCAACTGATCGAAGCGCAGGGTATGAAGCGGCTGGCGCTATTCTGGGAGATCCTCGACATCCTCGCCCGTGCCCCCGAACCGGAAGTGCTTGCCAGCCTGAGCTATGAACTCGACCTCCCAAGCATCAACGACTGTGGCATAAACCGCGCCATCGCCCATCTGCGGGACCACTTGACGGACGACATCGACGAGCGCGAACTGGCCGATCTCGTCGGACAGAGCCCCAGTTCTTTTTCGCGCGCTTTCAAACGCCACACCGGCACGACGCTGGTGCGCTACAAAAACCAGCTGCGCGTGGATCTCGCCTGCCTGATGCTGCTGACGCAGCCGGAGGTGAAGGTCGCCGAGGTCTGCTTCGAGATCGGCTTCTCGAACATATCCAATTTCAACCGGCATTTCCTGAAGCAGAAGGGAATGTCGCCATCGCAATTCCGCACGACGTTTGCTGCCAACGGAGAGCTGATGGCGGCGGAGTAACAGCGAAAACCCGATACCCCGGAAGGGGTTTGCATTCGGAAGGCATGGTGCTTTCCGGAAAGGGACAGGCTTTGCCTGTCGTCATCTAAGGGAGGAAGACCGAGATGAAGAAGACTTTGATCGCGCTATCGATTGCGACCTTGGCAATGGCCACCGCGCCAGCCATGGCGCAGGAAGCCAAGCTCAAGATCGGCATGACGTTTCAGGAGTTGAACAACCCCTACTTCGTGTCGATGCAGGAGGCTCTCAAGGAAGCCGCGAAAAGCATTGGCGCCGATGTTGTCGTCACCGATGCCAACCATGACGTCGCCAAGCAGATTTCCGATATCGAGGACATGCTGGAGCAGAAGATCGACATCCTGCTGATCAACCCCACCGATTCCGCCGGCGTCGAATCCGCGGTTAAGATGGCCAAGGATGCGAACGTCATCGTCGTCGCCGTCGATGCCAATGCCAACGGCCCGGTCGACACCTTCGTCGGCTCGAAGAACAAGGACGCCGGCTACCAGTCTTGCCAGTTCTTGGCCAAGTCCCTGAATGGCACCGGAGAAGTTGCCATTCTCGACGGCATTGCCGTCGTGCCGATCCTGCAGCGCGTCGAAGGCTGCAAGCAGGCGCTCGCCGAATTCAGCGGCATCAAGCTGGTCGACACGCAGAACGGTCGCCAGGATCGCTCGGTTGCGCTCGGCGTCGTCGAGAACATGATCCAGTCGCATCCTAACCTAAAGGGCATCTTTTCGGTCAACGACGGTGGTGCGATGGGCGCGCTCTCGGCCATCCAGGGATCCAACAAGGACATCAAGCTGACCTCCGTCGACGGCGCTCCGGAAGCGGTCAAGGCGATTGCCGACGGCACGGCCTTCATCGAGACGACGGCGCAATTCCCGCGTGACCAGGTGCGTGTCGGTCTTGCCATGGCGCTCGCCCAGAAGTGGGGAGCCCGCGTCGTGCCGAAGGAAGTTCCGATCGACGTGAAGCCTGTGACCAAGGAAAATGCTGCCGGCTTCAGCTGGTAATAGTCGTCGGCGCGCCCCTGCCACCTCGCAGGAGCGCGCCATCCATTCAAACGCGGGAGCGAGCGATGCTGGAATTGAAGGGTATCAAGAAGAGCTTCGGCAGGATTGCGGTCCTGCACGGGGTCGACCTGACCGTTCGCGCAGGTGAAATCCATGCTCTCCTCGGCGAGAACGGTGCGGGTAAGTCGACACTGACAAAGGTGCTGTGCGGCATCCTGCAACCGAGCGAGGGGGAAATCTTCATCGATGGCGAGCGTCACCGCTTTGCCGATTACAACGAGGCGATCGACAACGGTATCGGCGTGGTGTTCCAGGAGTTCTCGCTGATCCCCTATCTCGATGCTGTCGATAACATGTTTCTTGCCCGCGAGCTGCGTAGCGCCGTCGGCCTGTTGAAGCGCGGCGTCATGCGCAAGCGCGCGGCCGAAATCCTCGCTCAACTCGGCATCGATATACCCCTCAATGTGCCGGTCCGTACTCTTTCCGTTGCCGAGCAGCAGTTCGTCGAGATCGCCAAAGCTCTGGCGCTGAATGCCCGGATACTGGTGCTGGACGAGCCGACAGCAACGCTGACGCCATCCGAGGTCGAGCATCTCTTCAGGGTAATGAGGGGTCTTCGGCAGCAGGGCGTCGCCATCGTTTTCATCTCGCACCACCTCGAAGAGATTTTCGAGATCTGCGACCGCATCACGGTGCTCCGCGACGGGGAATATGTCACCTCCTGCGATGTCAGCGAGGTCGACCAGCATCGTCTCGTCGAATTGATGGTCGGCCGGCGAATTGAAAACAGCTTTCCGCCGAAACCTGTAATGACTACAAACCCTCCGGTCGTCCTCGACGTCAAGGCGGTACAATTGGCGCGGGGAGGGCCGATATCCAGTTTCCAGCTGCGTTCAGGCGAAATTCTCGGTTTTGCCGGGCTGGTCGGCTCCGGTCGGACTGAAACGGCGCTGGCGATGATCGGTGCCCACCGCGCCACCCGCTGCGAGCTGTCGCTCGATGGCGTCGAGAGACGGTTTACCGATCCAGCGGAGGCGCTTGCAAGCGGCATAGGGCTGCTGCCCGAAAGCAGAAAGGAACAGGGGCTGATCACCAGCTTCTCCATCCTCCATAACGTTTCGCTGAATAACTACGGCAAATATCTATTCGGGCATTTCTTCATCGATCGCCGTCGCGAGCTCGAGGATACCGTCTCCGCGATGGCGCAGGTGCAGGTCAAGGCGCAGGGGCCGATGGCGCGTGTCGATACGCTTTCCGGCGGCAATCAGCAGAAGGTGGTCATCGCCCGCTGGCTTAATCACAACATGAAGGTGCTCATCTTCGACGAGCCGACACGCGGCATCGATGTGGGCGCCAAGACAGAAATCTACCAGCTGATGCGCGAGTTCACCGCGCGCGGATATTCCATCATCATGATCTCCTCCGAACTGCCGGAAGTCATCGGCATGTCCGACAGGGTGTGTGTTTTTCGGTCAGGCGGCATCGTCGCGACAGTCGAAGGCTCAGCCATCAATGCCGAAGAGATCATGATCCACGCTACCACCGGGAGGATAAAAGATGTCGCATGATGGGATCGCTGAAAGCGATACTCGCGCCAAAGGCGCAGCAATTTCCGCATTCAGATCGCTCATTCACTCGCCTTTGGCACTGCCGCTCGCCGGGCTGGTCGTCGTGTCCATCCTGATGGGCTTTGCGTCCGACAGCTTTTTCTCGGTGTCGAATATCCTCAATGTATTCCGCCAGGTCTCCGTCGTGGCGATCCTCGCGGTCGGCATGACCTTTGTCATCCTCACCGGCGGCATCGACCTTTCCGTCGGCGCGGTCATGGCGCTGGCGGGAACGATGGCTGCGGGCCTTATGGTCCATTTCGGCCTGCCGGGCTGGGTGGGTCTGCTGGCCGGGATGGTTCTCGGCATAGGGCTTGGGATTTTCAACGGCCTGCTGGTCGCCTGGGGACGGATGCCGGCTATCATCGTCACCCTTGCTACGATGGGGATCGCCCGCGGTATCGGGCTCATCTACTCCGGCGGCTATCCGATCTCGGGCTTGCCGTCCTGGATTTCCTGGTTCGGCGTCGGCCGCGTCGGCATCGTCCCGGTGCCCGTCATCATCACGGTCGTCATCTATGCACTCGCCTGGGTGCTGCTCGAGCGCACGCCTTTCGGCCGCCATGTCTACGCCATCGGCGGCAATGAACTGGCAGCCAAGCTATCCGGCGTGAAGACCGCCAGGGTCAAGCTCGCTGTCTATGCCATTTCCGGCCTGACCGCCGGCCTGGCTGCGGTGATCCTCACCGGACGCCTGATGTCCGGCCAGCCAAATGCCGGCGTCGGCTTCGAGCTGGATGCCATTGCAGCGGTCGTTCTCGGCGGTACCGCCATTGCAGGCGGTCGCGGGCTCATCATCGGGACCCTGATCGGCGCTGTGCTGCTGGGCATCCTCAGCAACGGCCTCAACCTGATGGGTATCAACCCCTATCTGCAGGATATCATCCGGGGCTTTATCATCCTGCTTGCCATCTACATCGCCCGCGAGTGGCGCTGACCCGTAACCATATTGATAATTCCGGACATAAAGGAGAGCACGAATGTCTCAGTCACTTGAAGGAAAGATTGCCGTCATCACTGGAGCCGCTTCGGGTATTGGTCTTGCCACTACGGAAAAGTTGCTCGCCGCCGGCGCCACCGTGGTCATGGTGGACTGGAACGAGACCAGCCTCAAAGAGCTGACGGATCGTCTGGGCGAAAAGGCGATAGCGCAGGTAACGAACCTGCTCGATGCCGAGAGCTGCGCTGCGATGGTGCCTGAAATCCTGCAGAAGGTCGATCACATCGACATCCTCTATTGCAACGCAGGCACCTATATCGGCGGCGAGCTGACGGAGACGACTGGCGAGGCGATCGACAAGATGCTGAACCTCAACGTCAACGCCGTGATAAAGAACGTCCATGACGTTGCCCCGCACATGATCGAGCGCGGCACCGGCGACATCGTCGTCACCTGCTCGATTGCCGGCCACTATCCGACCTATTGGGAGCCGGTCTATGCCTCCTCGAAGTGGGCGATCACCTGCTTCGTCCAGACCATGCGTCGCCAGATGATTCCGCATGGCATTCGCGTTGCCCAGGTATCGCCCGGTCCCGTCGTCTCGGCGTTGCTGGCCGACTGGCCGGAGGAGAACCTCCGCAAGGCTAAGGAATCCGGAAGCCTGATGGACCCGAGCGAAGTTGCCGATGCTGTCGAATACATTCTTACCCGCAAGCGCACGGTGACGATCCGCGACATGATCGTCCTTCCGACGAATTTCGACCGGGTGTAAGACGGCTGAAGGCGAGTTCGCAGAGCGTGGAGGAATGATATGACGAGGTTCTTGATCGGCGTCGATGTCGGCACCGGTTCGGCACGGGCAGGCGTGTTCGACCGCGAGGGCTTGCTGCTCGCTCATGCCAAACGGGATCTGGTGATCTTCCGAGACGATTCCGGCCATGTCGAGCAATCGAGTGCACAGGTTTGGCAGGCCGTCTGCGAGGCGGTTTCCGAGGCCGTCGATCTGGCGGGCGTCAATCCAGCCGATGTGGCGGGTATCGGCTTCGATGCGACCTGCTCGCTTGTCGTCGATGGTGCCAGCGGCGGGGTGGGGGACAGTGCCCATCCCGAGCGGGACATCATTGTCTGGATGGACCATCGCGCCCTCGATCAGGCCAGCAGGATCAATGCCACCGGACACGAGGTTCTGTCCTATGTCGGGGGCACGATTTCGCCGGAGATGGAGACGCCGAAGCTGCTCTGGCTGCGCGAGAACCTGCCTGAGATCTACCGCTCAGCGGTGAACTTCTTCGACCTCACGGACTTCCTAACGTGGAAGGCGACCGGCGCCCTCGACCGGTCGTCCTGCACCGTCACCTGCAAATGGACCTACCTGGCGAAAGACAACCGCTGGGACGAGAGCTTCTTCCGCCAGATCGGGCTGGAAGATCTTGTCGAGGATGGCTTTGCGCGGATCGGCCGGAGCGTCGTCCACCCCGGCACCGCCCTTGGACAGGGACTGAGCGCCGAGGCTGCTGCTCTTATGAACCTGCGGCCCGGCATTGCCGTTGCGGCAGGCTTGATCGACGCCCATGCCGGCGGTATCGGCACAGTGGCGGCGAGGGGAGGGGCGGAAGACCCGACGACATGCCTCGGATATGTGTTCGGAACGTCGTCCTGCACGATGACAACCACCGCAGAGCCTACCTTCGTGCCCGGCGTCTGGGGCCCCTATTATTCGGCCATGGTTCCCGGCATGTGGCTCAACGAAGGCGGACAATCCGCAGCCGGTGCCGCGATAGACCAGCTCGTCAGGATGCATCCGGCCAGTCCGGAGGCAACCGCCACGGCGGCGCGCGAAGGCAAGAGCCTGCCGCAATGGCTGGCGGACCGGGCGCTCGCCTTGTCAACCGAGCCATCGGAAGCTGTCCGTCTTGCCGATCATCTGCACGTGGTGCCAGAGTTCCTCGGCAATCGCGCGCCATTTGCCGATCCGCAGGCCCGTGCGGTAATCATGGGGCTCGGCATGGAGACGGGTTCCGACAGTCTCGTTGCGCTCTACATCGCCGGCATTTGCGGACTCGGCTACGGCTTGCGTCAGATCGTCGACACGCAGGCCGCCAAGGGCGTGGCGATCCGGACTATCTCGGTGTCGGGCGGCGCAGGGCTGCATCCTCTCATTCGCCAGATGCTGGCCGATGCAACCGGAATGCCGATCGAGGTTACCGCTAGTCCGGAGCCAGTGCTGCTGGGGTCGGCAATGCTGGGTGCGGTCGCTGCCGGTGTCTACCCCGACCTGCAGGCAGCGATGCCGGCCATGTCCGTCATCGCCTTGCAATGCCAGCCGGCGACCGGTCCGATCCGCGCTCTGCACGATAGACGATACCGCGCCTTTCTCGATCTGCAGGCGGTCAGCCGGAAAATCCGCACTGATGCCGAGCCGCTTTCAAAATAAGTTTTATGTCTGAGGAGGAGAGAGATATGCAGTTTGCCGGGAAATCCGTCATCATCACCGGCGCAGGCAAGGGCATCGGTCGCGCCTGCGCGAAAATCATGGCGGAGCGTGGCGCCGAGGTCATTGCCCTCAGCCGGACGGCGTCCGATCTGGAGAGCCTGAGAGCGGAAGTCGGCGGACGCTCGATCGTGGTCGATCTTGCCGACCCGGCTACGACACGGACGGCGATGCGGGAAGCGGGCACCGCCGATTTCCTGATCAATAGCGCCGGTATCAACGTGCTCGAATCGAGCTTCGACATGACCGAGGAGGGCTACGAGGCGGTCATGGGCATCAACCTTCGTGCCGCCCTCATCACCTGTCAGGAGTTTGGCCGGGCGCGTGTCGCAGCCGGTGGCGGCGGCGCGATCGTCAACATCACATCGATTGCGGGACATCGCGGTTTTGCCGAGCACCTTTGCTACGCTGCGTCCAAGGCGGGGCTGGAAGGCGCTACGCGGGTCATGGCCAAGGAGTTCGGTCCGCACGGCATTCGCGTCAACGCAGTCGCCCCGACGATCACGCTCACGGAGCTTGCCCTCAGAGCCTGGAGCGACCCCGTGAAGTCGGAGCCGATGATGGTGCGCCATCCCATCGGCCGCTTCGCGGAAGTCGAAGACGTCGCACGGACCATCGCGACGCTGCTGTCTGCAGACACCGAAATGGTGACGGGCGTCGTGTTGAATGTCGACGGCGGCTTCCTCGCCGTCTAGGCGAGGCGTCACAGCCGATCCGTCGTTTTGCCAAATAGCAAGGATGCCCTGTACTTGCGGTTGACCTTGTTGACTCCAGCACCACATCGAGTTGATCTGTATCGTTTATTCAAAATAGATTTTCGTGGGGATTAGCTTTGATGGGATATCTGAAATCCTTGGGTTTGGCGGCGGGGGCCGCAGTCTTCGCACTCGGTGCGCAGCCAGCTCTGGTGTGGCAGCCAGCCTACGCGCAGGACGCCAGCGCGTCGGTCAGCGCCACTCAGTTGGCGGTGACCAAGATGAACGCCTACGTCAAATTCATGAACGACACGCTTCGCGCGACGGACTCGCTTCAGCGCTATCGCTTGTGGGTCAACATGAGCAAGGGACCGACCGGCAAGGAGAGGAACATTTACGGTCTCTACTCTCTGTATGATGTTGGCCAGCAGATCGACGCCGTGAAAAAAGCTGCTGTCTCCGAGCCTGCCATGCCCGACCTCGATGCCGCCATGATGGCGTATCTCGATGCCTATCAGAAGCTGGCGCCGGTGATCGAAAAAGCCAACACCTATTACGAGCGCGGTGACTACAAGGTGGATAAAATGGAAGGCGGCAAAGCCCTCCACAAGGATATCGCACCGCTAGGCGCCGCTTACGAAGCGCGTCGGAAGGACGCAGAGACCGCCTTGCGCGTAGAAAAGCAAAAGACCGATCTGGCTGCTCTCGCGGCTATCGAGAAGGCTGAAGGCAAGAAGGCGGCCTGGCAGGTTCGCAACACCATGATGCATGCCGAAACGATGATCAATCTCCTGCCGAATGCAGAAAACCCCGTGGTCGACATGCAGGCCTTCAAGACAGCACTGGACGGTTATACGGCCGCGACGACCGAGTTCGACGATTTTTCCTCCGCGAACCCAGGCGCTTTCATTGGATTTGAATCGCGGCCCGATACCATGCTTTCGGAGATGCGCGACTTCTATGCACTGCTGGAAAAAGCCAAAGGCGATGCGCGCAAGGGAGCCGGTGAAAGTCTCGAGAATATTGTCTCGGACTACAACCTGATGGTCGAGATGTCAGATACCGCAGTATCGGACATGGCCCGATAGGGCAAAACGAGACGGTTGCTTCGCTGACCGGACGAGGGATCGCAACGGTAGGCTGCCTATGTGTTGCAATGATGAGACGCTGGAGGCTCCGGTCGTCACTGGTCGGGGCCATGCCCAGCGTCGGTTGATTGAGATCAAGCTGGCCAGTCGAGGTGCATGCTACTTGGCGATAACCCAAGGAGCATCCGATGACGAAAATGATGAAAGCCGCTGTTCTCCACGAATTCGGCAAGCCTCTGGTGATCGAGGATGTGCCAGTGCCAGAGCCGCGTGCCGACCAGATCCTGGTCAAGATTGCCGCGACGGGCGTCTGCCATACCGATCTCCATGCAATCAAGGGTGACTGGCCGGTCAAGCCGACCGTGCCGTTCATTCCGGGCCATGAGGGTGTCGGAACTGTCGTCGCCATCGGACGCGACGTCAAGCGCATCAAAGAAGGCGACCGCGTCGGCGTTCCGTGGCTTCATACGGCATGCGGCTATTGCCCCCATTGCCGCACCGGCTGGGAGACGCTCTGCGCCGACCAGCAGAACACCGGCTATTCCGTCAATGGCAGTTTTGCCGAATATGCGCTCGCCGATCCGAACTATGTCGGCCGCCTGCCGGACAATCTGGAGTGGGGTCCGGCAGCACCTATCCTTTGCGCCGGCGTGACGGTCTACAAGGCGCTCAAGGAAACCGAGGTCAAGCCCGGTGAGTGGGTGGCAGTTTCAGGCGTCGGCGGTCTCGGCCACATGGCGGTCCAGTACGCCAAGGCGATGGGCATGCATGTCGCAGCCATCGACGTTCATCCCGACAAGCTCGCTCTGGCGACAAAGCTCGGGGCGGAGATCGTCATCAATGCCCGTGAGGTCGACCCGGCTGCAGAGCTGCAAAAACGTCTTGGCGGCGTGCATGGCGTTCTCGTCACGGCGGTGTCGCCGGCAGCCTTCGAGCAGGCCTTCGGTGCGCTGCGCTCGCATGGCACGATGGCGCTCGTTGGCCTGCCGCCGGGCAAGTTTGCGATGCCGATTTTCGACACGGTCCTGAAGCGCATCACCGTGCGCGGTTCCATCGTCGGCACGCGGCAGGATCTCGAGGAAGCACTGGAATTTGCCGGTGACGGCGCAGTGGCAGCCCACTTCTCCTGGGACAAGCTTGAGAACATCAACGCCATCTTTGCCCGAATGGAAGAAGGCGGCATCGACGGCCGCATCGTTCTGCAGATCGACTAGGCATTTTTATCACCAGTCCCTTATCCAGACCGTAGCTACAGCATTCTCCCGGGGGAGGGAATGCTGTAGCCCGGACAACCGTGAAAGTTCGATCCCCATGAAGATTGCAGTGCTCAAGGAAACAAGGGCGGGCGAGAAGCGCGTCGCGCTGGCACCGGCGGTGACGGGCAAGCTCGTCAAGCTCGGCGCCAAACTTCATATGCAGTCTGGTGCCGGCGATGCGGCAAAGCTCCCCGATACAAGCTTTCAGGACGTCGCGTTCGAGCCAGACCTGAAGGCGCTGCTCGGCGATGCCGATATCGTCCTTTCCATTCAGGCTCCAGCCGTTGCCACTGTCAAGATGATGAAGCCCGGTGCGATCCTGATCTGCCTCGTCTATGCCAACCGCGAGCAGGAACTGGTCAAGGCGCTGTGCGAGGGCAAGATCACGACATTCGCCATGGAGACGGTGCCCCGCATCAGCCGCGCCCAGTCCATCGATGTGCTTTCGACCCAGTCGGCACTGTCCGGCTACTATGCGCCGCTGCTGGGTGCGGCCAACATGCCGCGAATCCTGCCGATGATGACGACCGCGGTCGGCTCGCTCAGGGCTGCCAAGGTGCTGGTCATGGGGCTCGGCGTTGCCGGGCTACAGGCACTCGCAACGGCCCATCGCCTTGGCGCGATCACCGAAGGCTACGATGTTCGCCCCGAAACCAAGGAGCAGGCGCTGTCCGTCGGTGCCAAGTTCGTCGAGACCGGCGTCGATGCTCGCGGCGAGGGCGGCTATGCCCGGGAATTGACTGCCGAGGAGAAGCTGAAGGTCAATGCGGCCCTGACGCAGCACATCCAGGAGGCCGATCTCATCATCACCACGGCCGCCGTGCCCGGCCGCCCGTCTCCAAAGCTGATCAATGCACAGCAGCTTGCCGGCATGAAGCCTGGCTCCGTGATCGTCGATCTCGGCGCGGAAGGCGGTGGCAATTGCGAGGGAACGAAGCCGGGCGAAACCGTCGAAATCGGGCCGGTCACCATCTTGGCGCCGCTCAATGTGCCGTCTCATCTCGCCCAGCATGCGAGCGAACTCTACGCCAAGAACCTCCTCAATCTCCTCCAGCTGATCGTGCGCGATGGCAAGGTGGTGCTCGATTTTGACGATGAGGTCATCGCCAAGACAGTCCTCACTCATGAAGGCCAGATGAGAAACCAGCCAATGCCGAGCGTGGTCCCGGTGAAGACCCCCGAAGGAGCAGCCGTATGATCGCCGACACATCCCTTACCTGGCTCATTGCCCTCTACATCTTCATGCTCGCCGCCATCACCGGCTACGAGGTCATCAGCAAGGTTCCCTCCATCCTCCACACGCCGCTGATGTCCGGCTCCAACTTCATCCACGGCATTGTCGTCGTCGGTGCGCTGCATGCGCTGTTCACGGCGACAAGCACCATCGCACAGATTCTCGCCTTTGTCGCTGTGATGCTCGGTGCGGCCAATGCCGCCGGTGGCTACATCGTCACTGACCGGATGCTCGCCATGTTCCGTCCCAGCACCGAAAAGAAGGTTTGATCATGTTCCTTCAACATATCGAGGGGCTGAGCGGCCTTGTGGCCGCAGCTCTCTTCATATTCGGGCTAAAACGCATGTCGTCCCCCGTCACGGCACTTTCGGGGATCGTCGTTGCCGGGATCGGCATGGTCATAGCCGTCGCCGCGAGCTTTCTCGTGCTGGCCGATCTGCCAGAGGCAGCACAGCCGCGCATGCCGGCAAATATCGTACTTGCCGTTCTTGCGCTCGGTCTCGGCGGTGGCTGGGCATGGTGGAATGGCCGCAAGGTCGCCGTCACAGCGATGCCCCAGATGGTTGCGCTCTATAACGGCATGGGCGGCGGTGCGGCGGCGGCCGTTGCTGCAGTCGAACTGCTAAAGGTTGCCACGGCCGAGCCGCTGAATGCCTCCGTCACCATCGCCGGTGCGCTGATCGGCTCTATCTCGCTGACCGGCTCGGTCATCGCCTGGGCAAAGCTCGACGGCCGCATCGACAAGCCATGGCGCTTCACGGGCCAGCGCCTGGTCAACGGGCTGGTGTTCCTGCTCGCCATTGCGCTCGGGACCCTGCTTGTCCTGCAGTACGATGGCCTGCCCACCGTTGTCATCGCGCTCCTGTTCTTCGGCTGCGCGCTGGCGTTCGGCATCCTGATGACGCTGCCGATCGGCGGCGCCGACATGCCGGTGGTGATCTCGCTCTACAACGCTTTTACCGGCCTTGCTGTCGCGCTCGAAGGCTATGCCCTGCAAAATCCTGCGCTGATGATTGCCGGCATGGTGGTCGGCTCGGCCGGCACGATGCTGACCGTGCTGATGGCGAAGGCCATGAACCGGTCGCTTGCAAATGTGCTTTTCAGCAACTTCGGGGACGTTAGCGCCGCCTCGACATCAGACATCGCCGGTAGCATGAAGCCGGCAGACGCCGGCGATGCGGCCATCGCCATGCGCTATGCTTCCAGCGTCATCATCGTTCCGGGCTACGGCCTCGCCGTCGCTCAGGCGCAGCAGAAGCTCTACGAACTGGTGAAGATGCTGCAGGCGGCCGACGTCGATGTGAAGTTTGCCATCCATCCGGTGGCGGGTCGCATGCCGGGGCACATGAACGTGCTGCTTGCCGAGGCTGGCGTTCCCTACGACATCATCTTCGACATGAAGGACATCAACGATGCGTTCGCGACGACCGATGTCGCCCTTGTCATCGGCGCCAACGATGTCGTCAATCCGGCGGCGCGCACCGACAAGTCCTCTCCCATCTACGGCATGCCAATCCTCAATGTCGATCAGGCGCACCAGGTCTACGTCGTCAAGCGAGGGCAGGGCAAAGGCTATGCCGGCGTCGAGAACCTGCTGTTTTACGGCGACAACTGCAACATGGTCTATGGCGACGCCCAGGCCGTGATTACCCAGATGGTCCAGGCCATCAAGGAGCTCGGAGGCTGATCCGGCATCCGCTTCTAACCGGTGGCGCCATGGGAAATCGGACGCGCCACACACTGCGAAAGGTAAGTAACATGGCATATGCAACCATCAATCCCTACACGGGCGAAACGTTGAAAACCTTTGCCGACGCCACGGACGCCGAGGTAGGCACGGCAATCGACAAAGCGCACGCCGCCTTCCTGTCGTGGAAAACGGCACCGTTTGCGGACCGCGCCGAGGTCATGCAGAATGCGGCCGACCTGTTGCGTCGGGATGTCGACAGCTACGCCAATCTGCTGACCCTCGAGATGGGCAAGGTGATATCGGAAGCCCGGGCAGAAGTGGAACTGTCGGCAGCTATCTTTGAATACTACGCGAACAACGCTGAAAGGCTGCTTGCCCCACAAAAGCTGCCGGTGGCCGACCCTGCGGAAGGCGACGCCACTCTGGTGCACGAACCCCTCGGCGTCCTGCTCGCCATCGAGCCCTGGAATTTCCCTTATTACCAGATCGCGCGGATCATCGCCCCGCAGCTGTCGGCGGGCAACACCATGCTGCTCAAGCACGCCTCGAACGTGCCGCAAAGTGCAGCGGCGTTTGAGGGGCTGATGAAGGAAGCTGGCCTGCCCATCGGTGGTTTCCAGAACCTCTATGCCACCCGCTCGCAGATCGAGATAATTCTCAACGATCCCCGCGTGCATGGCGTCGCCCTGACGGGTTCCGAAGGCGCTGGCGCCATTGTCGCCTCCCAAGCGGGCAAGGCCCTAAAAAAATCCACCATGGAACTCGGCGGTGCCGACGCTTTCGTGGTGCTTGCCGATGCCGACATGGAAAAGACCGTCAAATGGGCAGTCTTCGGACGGCACTGGAACGGCGGCCAGGTGTGTGTCTCCTCCAAACGCATGATCATCCTCGATGGCGTCTACGATGCGTTCCTCGCGAGCTATATCAAAGGCGTCGCAGCCTTGCGTGCCGGCGATCCCTTCGCACCGGAAACCACGCTCGCGCCAATGTCGTCGCAGGTTGCTGCCGATGAAATCCGCGAGAAGATCGCGCAAGCCGTTGCGCTCGGCGCCACGGCCACCGAAGTCGGGCCCAGCGTTCCCAACCGGGGCGCATTCGTGCAGCCGACGATCCTCACCAACGTCTCGGATGAGAATCCCGCCCGCTATTGGGAATTCTTCGGTCCCGTCTCCATGCTGTTTCGCGCCAGTGACGAAGACGATGCGATCCGCATCGCCAACGATTCGCCTTTCGGCCTCGGTGGCTCGGTGTTCACCTCCGACACCAAGCACGGTGCGGAAGTTGCGGCGAAGATCTCTACCGGCATGGTGTTCGTCAACCATCCGACGATGGTGAAGGCCGATCTGCCCTTCGGCGGCGTCCGTCGCTCCGGTTACGGGCGGGAGCTACTCGACCTCGGGATCAAGGAGTTCGTCAACCACAAGCTGATCAACATCGTCGACATAGACGCACCCTTCTGAGCAGAAATTTCTCCCTGTCGTAGCCGATGCTTCGGTGCCACGACAGGGAGGCCTTACCCCTCCTCTTCAGACCTATCCAACCCCGGGGCCAGAATGTTCGAGACACGCATCCGTCGCAAATCGCTGCTGGACAAGATCACCACGCCGGAGGCTGCGGCCGCCCTGATCAAGGACGGCATGATCATCGGCATGAGCGGCTTCACGAGGGCAGGCGACGCCAAGGCGGTGCCGCTCGCCATGGTCGAACGTGCCAGGACCGATCCATTCAAGATCACCCTGATCACCGGCGCATCGCTCGGCCATGACATCGATCGGATGCTGACCGAGGCTAAAATTCTGGCGCGCCGGATGCCGTTCCAGGTCGACACGACTTTGCGTGCCGCGATCAATCGCGGGGAGGTGATGTTCATCGACCAGCATCTGTCCGAGACGGTCGAACATCTCCGCTCCAACCAGCTCGGTCCGATCGACTACGCCGTCATCGAGGCGACGGCGATTACCGAAGAGGGCGGCATCGTGCCGTCCACTTCGATCGGCAACTCGGCGAGTTTCGCGATCCTTGCCAAGCAGATTATCGTCGAGATCAATCTCAGCCAGCCGCTGGCGCTCGAAGGCCTGCACGACATCTATATCCCCACCAAGCGCCCGTCGCGAGAGCCTATCCCGGTCGTTTCCTGCGATAGCCGCGTCGGTCTTCCCTATGTGCCGATCGATCCGGACAAGATTGCCGCCATCGTCATCACCGGGCAGAAGGACAGCTTCTCGTCCGTCGAGGCACCGGACACGGAAACGGAAGCAATTGCCGGGCACCTGATCCGCTTCATGGAGCAGGAGGTGGCATGCGGCCGGCTCGACCTTTCGCTGCAGCCATTGCAGGCGGGGATCGGTACGATCGCCAACTCGGTGCTTTCAGGATTGGGGAAGGGGCCTTTTCATCACCTCAGGATGTATAGCGAAGTCCTCCAGGACAGCACCTTCGATCTTTTCGATGCCGGAAAGCTCGCATTTGCCTCGGGCTCCTCGATCACGCTCTCGGCCGGATGTGCCGAGCGGGTGTTCGGTGACTTCGACAGATACAAGGCCAAGCTTGTGCTGCGCCCGCAGGAAATCTCCAACCATCCGGAGGTAATCCGGCGTCTCGGGGTAATCGGGATCAACACCGCGCTGGAGGTCGACATCTACGGTAATGTCAATTCCAGCCACTTCAATGGCACGCACATGATGAACGGCATCGGCGGCTCCGGGGATTTCGCGCGCAATGCCTATCTGTCCATCTTCGTCACGAAGTCGCTTGCCAAGGGCGGAAGCATTTCCTCGGTGGTCCCGATGGTCAGCCACGTCGACCACACCGAGCACGATGTCGATATCATCGTCACCGAACACGGCCTCGCAGACCTGCGCGAACTCGCGCCGCGCGAGCGGGCGGCGATGATCATAGCCCGGTGTTCCCATCCGTCCTATCGCGAGCAACTCGAGGATTACCTGGCACGCGCCACCGCGCGCGGCGGCCATACCCCGCACCTGCTCGAAGAGGCGCTATCGTGGCACATCCGCAAGCAGACGACGGGAACCATGCTGCGCTAATCTCGGACCTCGCCTAAAGCGCGGTCATTTCCCCGCGCAGTTTCAGCGCCAGATCCGGGGCATCCGAGGTCAGGTGACCGATGCCGCGCGCAAGCCATCTGCGGATGGTCTCCTCGTCGTTCACCGTCCAGACGCACAGGTCTTCGATCGGAACAGCGCCGGTGATGATGTCCCATTCCGCCTCCAGCAATTCGTGGTGTACGGCGACCAGTTTGGCGAGGCCGTCGATCTTCTCGAGGAATTGCGAGATTCCGCCGTGCTTTTCTGCCGATATGGCGCTGATCGAGACGAGGCGGGCGATGGCCGGCGCATGGCGGCGGCAATCCTCCAGGACCGACGTATCGAAGGATGTCAGGCAACTGCGGCTGCCGATGCCGAAGCGTTCGATCTCGCCAGCGACCCCCTCGACGATGCCCTGATAGGGCGTACCGGTCTCGTCGGACTTGATCTCGATGTGAAAGGAGAGCCGGTTGGCCGGTGCCACCACTTCGAGCACCTCGGAAAGCGTCGGCATCGCCTCTTGCGTATCCTTCAGCATCACCTTCTGGCGGGCTTCAGGTGAGAGGGCGCGAACCGGGCCGGTATGATCCGTCGTTCGGTCCAGCGTTGCGTCGTGGATGACGACGAGTTCACCGGCCGTGGTCAGGTGGACGTCGAATTCCACCGCGTCGACGCCGAGATCGAGAACGTTGCGAAAGCCCGTCAGCGAGTTTTCGGCCCAGAGATTGCGGGCGCCGCGGTGGCCGTGATGAGTGTCATTGAGGATATTTCCTGGTGAGTGGATGTTAGCGTGTTGTCGGGTCGAGCTTGTCGCGCAGCCAGTCGCCGACAAGCGAGATCGACAGGGTGGTAAGCATGATGACGGCCGAGGGCGCCAGCATGATCCACGGTGCGCGGGTCAGGTATTCTCGCCCGAAGCCGACCATGTTGCCGAGGCTGGATTCGGGCGGTTGGACACCGAGGCCGAGAAAGGAGAGGCTGCTTTCCATCAGGATGATTTCCGGAAATGTCAGCGTCATCGAAACGATCAGTGTCGAGGCGACGTTCGGCAGGATGTGACGGAGGTAGACGCGGAACGGGGATGCGCCGAGCTGCACGACCGCTGCCGCATAACCCTGGGCGCTGGCGGAAATGGCCAGCCCGCGGGCAATACGGGCGTAGCGTTCCCAACCGTAGAAGCCCATGAGGCAGACGACCAATGTCATCGACGAGCCGAAGAACGCCAGCACCGCCAGAGACATGATCAGGAATGGCAAGGCGGCCTGGAAATCGGCTAGCACCAGCACGAGATGTTCGACGATGCCCCGGAATTTCGCGGCAGCAAAGCCGAGCGCCGTGCCGAAGAAGGCCGATATCATCGTAGCCCCGAAGGCAATGATCAGCGACACCTTGATCGACTGCAGCAACCGCGAAAATACGTCGCGACCAAGCTCGTCCGTACCGGCCCAGTGCTTGAAATGGCCCGGCGCGACAAGCCGGTTGCTGAGGTCCATCGCCGTGATGCCGTAGGGGCGCAGCTGATCGGCAAAGATCGCGACGAATATCATCGCCAGAAGCCAGACGATCCCGAGCCCGATGCTGAGGGGGACATTTCGCCATAACCAGCCGAGCGGCCCCCGTCTCCTGCTCGTCGTCACGGGAATGGATGTCGCATCTACCGTCGTCATGTCTGAAGTCCTCAATGTGTCGACTGGGCGCGCAGGCGTGGATCGAGCCAGCCATAGAGCATGTCGACGATCAGATTGGAGATAACCATCGTCGCGGCGATCAGCAGCAGGATGCACTGGACGACCGCAAGATCGCGGTTGCTGACCGAGACCACCAGAAGACGGCCGATGCCCGGCCATGAAAAGATCGACTCCACGACGACGGCGCCGGCAATCAGCGTGCCGACCAAGAAGCCGACGATCGTCACGATCGGCACGGCGGCGTTCGGCAATGCATGTTTCCACACAACGTCGCGCCATTTCAGGCCCTTTGCCGAAGCTGTGCGGACATAATGCTGGCCCATCACCTCGATCATCGCACTGCGCGAAAAGCGTGCCAGGATACCGATATAGCCGATGCTCATGGTCACGATCGGCAGGATCATCTGCTGCCACGTGCCTTGGCCACCCGATGGCAGCAGACCGAGGATCACCGAGAAGATCAGCACCAGCAGCAATCCCATCACGAAGGAGGGAACGGTGAAACCGAGGGTCGCGGCCATGATGACACTGCGGTCGGCAAAGCTCTGGCGATGCAGGGCGGCATAGACACCCGCCGGAATGCCGATCAGGAGCTGCAGGCAAAGAGCCGGGATAGTCAGTTCCAGTGTCGCCGGTATGCGGTCGATGACGAGATGCAGGGCAGAGGCCCTGTCGCGCATGGAAACGCCGAAATCACCGGTGAGGATGGACTTCATATAGGCGAAATACTGGACCCACAGGGGCTGATCGAGACCCCATGCCTTGCGAAACGCATCCACGGCTTCCTTGGGGACGTCGGGACCGAGCATCACCTGCGCCGGATCGCCGGACATGCGCAGCACGACGAAGGCGAAGGTCACGACTGCCACAATGGTAATCAGTGCCCGAAGGATCCGGACGAGAACGAAACGCAGCATGTTTATCTCCCGCTATGCGGCAATCGAGGCGTCGCCGGTCTTCACCAGGTGACAGGCGGCAGTACGGCCATCGCCGATGGTCTGCAAGGCAGGCACTGTCGTGCGGCATATCTCGGCTGCAATCGGGCAGCGCGGATGGAAGGCACAGCCGGAAGGCCGGTTGGCAGGGTTCGGCGGCTCGCCCTGCAGGATCACCCGACCCTCAAGCTGTCTGCCCGGAACAGGCACGCTGGAGACGAGAGCCTTGGTGTAGGGATGCTGCGGCGAACTGAAGATCACGTCCGAGGAGGCTTCCTCGACGATCCGCCCGAGATACATTACGGCGACGCGGTCGGCGATGTTGCGAACGACCTTCAGGTCATGGCTGATGAACACCATGGCGAGCCGGTTTTCCGCCTGCAGGTCGCTCAGCATGTTCACCACCTGGGCCTGGATCGACACATCGAGCGCCGATACGGGCTCGTCGCAGACGATCAGCTTCGGGCGTGAGGCCAGCGCCCTGGCGATGACGGCGCGCTGCCGTTGGCCGCCGGAAAGTTCATGGGGATAGCGATCGGCCTGGTCCTGGCGCAGCCCGACTGCGGACATCAACTCGGTGACACGCAGATTGCGCTGTTCCTTGGGCACGAGCCGGTGGATCTCGAGGGGCTCGCGGATCTGGGCGGAAATCGTCAGGCGCTTGTCGAGCGCTGCCAGCGGATCCTGGTGGACGAATTGCATCTTTGCCCGCCATGCCCGCCAAAGGCGGGTCGCCACGGCCGGCATGGGCTTGCCTTCGAACAGGACCTCGCCCGACTGGACGGGATCGATGCCGAGCAGCATCCGGCCAAGCGTCGACTTGCCCGACCCAGATTCCCCGACGATACCGAGCGTCTCGCCGACGTTGACGGATAGCGATATGCCGTCGACGGCCCGCACAGGGGTGGGCCTGCCGAAAGCACCGGTCGGGATTTGATAGGTGCGAACGAGGTTTCTGGCCTCGAGAAGCGGCGTCACGAGGTAACCTCTTCCGCAACTCGGGACGGAGAGCTCACCAGTTCACGCGCGGGCACGGGGCGCAGACAAGCGAGCTTCCTGCCATCCTCCAGCATTTCGAAAGCCGGCATCTCGTGGCGACAGTTTTCCACGGCGCGCGCGCAACGTGGAGAGAATGCACAGCCGGATGGCATCTGCTTCGGGTTCGGGACGGTGCCGGGAATGGGGACCAGGCGCTTGCGTGGTCCGTCGATGGTCGGAATGGCGTCGAAAAGGCCGCGTGTATAGGGATGGCGCGGTTCAGAGAAGAGCTGGGCAATGCTGCCCTCTTCGATGATCCGGCCGGCATACATGACGCAGATCCGTTCGCAGACCTGTGAGACCGCGCCGAGATCGTGGCTGATGAACACGGTCGCCATACCGGTCTCCGCCCGAATCTGGATCAGCAGATCGAGAATCTGCGCCTGGATCGTCGCATCGAGCGCCGTTGTCGGCTCGTCGGCAACCAGCAGATCGGGTTCGCCGGCCAGCGCCATGGCGATCATCAGTCGCTGACATTGGCCGCCGGAAAATTCATGCGGATAGAGATCGACGCGACGGCGGGCGTCGGGGATGCCGACGATGTCCAGCAGCCGCAGTGTTTCGGCCGCTGCCGCTGCTCCGTGCAGTCCGCGGTGGAGCGCAAGAGCCTCGGCAATCTGCCGACCGATGCGCTGCACGGGGTTGAGCGAACTCGACGGATCCTGGAAAATGATCGCGATGCGACCGCCTCTGACCTGTTCGAGCACTGAGCGGGGGGCGCCGCAAAGCTCCCGGCCTTCGAGCGTCACGGAGCCGCTGATCTGGGCCCGGCGCGGCAGCAGGCCTAGTGCCGCGAGCCAGGTCACGGACTTGCCGCAGCCGGATTCACCGACGAGCCCGACCGATTCCCCTCGTCTTATGTCGAGATCGATGCCGTGAAGCACAGGAACGCCGTCGAAGGCGACCTTCAGATTGCGGAGCTCTACGAGATTGGTTTGCAACGGAACGGTCTCCCTCTAAATGACGGCGCTCGTATCGAAGTCCGGGCGGGAGGCGCTTGGACAGGCCGTGTCTGGTACAAAAAAATGCCCCGGCAGCATCATGCAGCCGAGGCAAATAGATTGGGGTCTCAGCTGGCCCAGTTGTTGGCGCGGAAGTCCATGGCGAAGGCGGGCGCTGCCTTCCATTTCAGGGATGATTTCATGCCAGTAAATACCGCGTTCTGGTGGAGGACCTGGTAGGCCGGATCTTCGCGCTCGCAGATCTCGAGCATGCGAGCAAATGCCTTCTTGCGGGCCGCGCGGTCTGTCGATGTCTCGAGGATTCCAGCCATCTGGTTTGCCTCGGCGTTGAACCAGTCCTTCTGCTGCTGGGTATCGCTGTTCGGTCCGAACTGGCTGACCATGCAGGAGACTGGATCGTTAAAGGCGGGGGATGCCGACCAGTCGCGTACGCCCTTCATGCTGCTTGCATCCTGGATCTGGGCCCAGTTTTCCTTCATCTGGATCTCGACATTGATGCCGACCTGTTTCCACATCTCGACCATGATCTGGCCGTTGGCCGTCTGGTTTGTGTAGTAGTTGTTGAGCAGGCGGAAAGGGATGGCATCGCCCTTGTAGTTGGCCTGCTTCAGGAGATCCTTGGCCATCTCCGGATTGTATTCCGGAACCGTCCATCCCTTGATGAACATCTCGCCATATGAGTCAAATTGCAGGCCGGCCGGGATGTTCGTCTTGCCTGCCCATAGGGCATCGACGATGGCCTGGCGATCGATCGCATGGGTCATGGCACGGCGCACCAGCGGATTGGCGAGCACCGGGTTCTGAGTGCTGAAAACCGAGATGCGGTGGTTTAAAATGGTCGAGCCCTGAACCTCGAAGCCCGAAGTTGCCTGGACGGCACCTATCTGGTCCGGCGGCAGGTCGCAGGCGAAATCGAACTGGCCGGAGAGAAGGCCGTTCACGCGCGACGAGACTTCAGGCACTTCGACGAAGCGGATTTGCTCGAGCGGAGGGCGGCCGCCCCAGTACTGGTCGAAGGCCAGCAGCGTCAGGGATACGTCTGGCTTGTACTCGCCGACCATGTAGGCGCCTGTCGTGATCGGCTTGCGTGCCCAGTCGAGATAGGAGGGGGCTTCATCCCAGGCGCGGCGATTGGCGATCTGGCTGCCGAAGGCGTAAAGCCGGCCTTCGAGCGTGACATCCGGCGTGACATTGTGGAACCGTACCGTGTACTTGTCGACAGCCTCGACACCGGCCAGTGCCGGCCAGAGACGTCGTCCGACGCCCGGGAAGGTGGCCGGCAGTTCCTTTGCCGTCGTCGGCTTGTTGTCGGCCTCGAAAATGGTCTTGCCGCCTGCAGGCTGGCTGTTGCCGAAGACGCGCTGCGGCGAGAAGCTGAACACGACGTCATCGGCAGTCAGCTCGTCGCCATTGTGGAATTTGACGCCCTGGCGGAGCGTCAGTTCGAGTGTTTTTTCGTCGATGCGTTTCCACTCGGTGGCAAGACCCGGGATCGGCTCCTGGTTACCCATCCAGTTGCGGACGATCAGGCCTTCCCACAGATTGGGGAAGAATATGCGCTCTCCGACGTTCGACTGCTCGTACCAGATATCCAGCGTGTTGTTGATGGTGATCTTCTGGACTGCGACCGTGATGGACGGGCGCTTGCCCTGGCCCATCGACAGTTTCGGGAGCATGAGACTGCCGGCGGTCCCGCCGATCAAACCGAGGGCTGCACGCCGATTGAGTGAAATCATGGTAATCTCCTGTGAGCGGCATTTCGCCTCGTCGCAGGGGAGGGGTATCCGCTCGCTGGATGTCACGTCGTTGAAACTGGGGTGAATTTTTGGTGACACGGGTGCATCAGGCAGTCATCCGTTCAACCATGGGAAAGAGGAGCGCAGAGCGGAGGAGCAGATTTTCGCCAGCGGCGAATGCGCAAAACTGCGCTCGTGCGGCCGTAAGCGACGGTCGGGGAAAGGCGCCTTGGCGAGCCGTTCCCTTTGATCGACATGCCTATGCCCGCCAGGAATACGCTGGCGGGCATAGGTCGTTCGGGTACCGTTGTTGGCTAGAGGTTGCCGAGGAGGTCGTTGACGCGCGACTCCATATCCTTGAGGGCAGCGCCCACATCCTTCTGGCCGGTGACGGCCGAGCTCATTTCCTGGCCGATGATGTCCTGAATGGCGAACTGGCGCTGCACTGCGGAGGGAAGCGGCGTGCCGAGTGTCGTGATCGAAGAAATGGTGTCACGATGCGGCAGTGCCAAGAATTCCTTGGATGTCAGCACGGCCTTGATCGCCGGCAGATGGCCGGTGCGCGACCAGTCGAAGTCGTTGTCGTGGAAGAATTTCAGGAACTTGCCGATGGCGGCCATCTGTTCCGGCGAGCGATCCTTCTGCGATACCGCCCAGCTATGTCCGTCGGCATACTGTGCCTTCTTGCCGGGGAAAAGCTGCGGATAGGGATAGACGGCATAGCCGCCGGCATTGAGCGAGGTTCCGGCCTTTTCCGACGACGCAGTGTAGTCGCCGATCATCCACGTGCCGTTCAGATGAACGCCGCCTTCGCCGGCCAGGAATGCATTGATGCTGGCGGAGTAGTCGAGATCCTTGGTCGTGTCGCCATTGTCGAAGATAGCCTTGTACATCTCGACGACTTTTCTGGCTTCCGGCGTATCCAGTTTCACATGCTTGGGATCGGCGAAGAAATCGGAATCCTGCTGAAACAGGTAGGTGTAGAGATTGCGGGTATAGAGAGCGACCTCGTTGGCAAGGTTCTGGACGAAATAGGGCTTGCCGGTTTTTTCCCGGAATTGCTTTGCCTGCGCCAGAAGCTCGTCGACGTTTTTCGGCAGTATCGGTGTGCCGTCGGCATTGACGAGACCGGCCTTCTTGAAGAGACCCATGTTGATGTGGAAGAGCATGGTCCAGTTGTCGATCGGCAGGCCGTAGATCTTGCCTTCCTTGGTAACGCCGCTGAGGCTTGCCTCGGTGAAATCGGTAGAGGCGACGCCGACAGATTTCAGGACATCGTCGAGCGGCATCAGCAGGCCTCTCGAGGCATAGTCGCCGAGCACCGACTGGTGGATCGTGACGATATCCGGCGGGTCGCCAGCGGCGAACTGCGCCGTCAGCTGGTCGTAGCCCGGCCATTCCACAGTGGTGACGCTGACGTGCACATCGGGATTGTCTGCGTTGAACTTGTTGATCAGCGACGTCATGATACCGCATTCGCCCACCGCCTTGGATACATCGGTGTTGGTGCCGAAATCCGCATCGCAGGCGCCGAAGAAGCGCTGCACAGAGAGTTCGGTTGCGGCAAAGGCAGGACTTGCCCCGGCGAGAGCAACGACCGAAGCCGCCGCTAGCAGATATCTCCTGAAAATATGCGTCATATCATCTCCTCCTCGTGGGGTCGTTAACCCCTGTTGGCCCCTCCCAGGGCATTGTCTTGACGTGTCAGGCGCGTGGTAGTTCAGCGGACGGCGTTACCCGAGACCGCCGTGACGATGTACTTCTGGAAAAACAGGTAGAGAACGAGCACCGGCGCGCCGGCAAAGACGGCCTGCGCCATCAGGAAGCCCAGTCCCTCCGACTGGGCAAAATTGCTTTGCGTCGAGGCCATGCCGACGGTCAGCGTGAACATGTCCTTGCGCGTGCCCGAGATCAGCGGCCAGAGGTATTCGTTCCAGGAATTTAGGAAGGTAAAGATACCGAGGGTCGCCTGTGCCGGGATGGTGAGCGGCAGCAGGACCTTCCAGAAGATCTTGAACCGGCTGGCATTGTCGAGCAAAGCCGCCTCGTCGAGCTCCTTCGGAATAGCACGGAAATACTGGGTCATCAGGAACACGCCGAATGGCGCCGAAAGGCCAGGCAGGATCAGCCCCTGATAGGTGTTGTGAAATTTCAGCCAGCTGAAGATCTGGTGGCGGGCAATCAGCACGGCCTGCTCGGGAACCGCAAGTCCAAGCAGCACGATGATGAACAGTACGTCGCGGTAGGGGAAGTTCAGCCGCGCGAAGCCATAGCCGGCGAGCGATGCGAGGATCAGGGTCATGATGGTCATCGTGCCCGACACGATCAGGCTGTTGAGGATCCAGCGGAAGACCGACGACGTGCCGAGGATGTCGATATAGTTCTTGATCGTGTAGGGAGCCCGAAAGACGGCATTCATATCCGTCATCAGTTCCTTGTTTTCCTTCAGCGACAGGGCGACGACCCAGACCACCGGCGCCATCATCACGATGGCAACGGCAATCACCAGCCCCAGGATGATGCGGTCGCCGACGGAGCTTCCGATCGTGGTGGATGTCGGGTTGATGCTCATCCTTCTTCCCCTTGCCGGCGAGAGAACAGGTATTGCGCCATGGCCGCAATCAGGATCAGCACGAACAGCACCTCCGAGGCGGCGGCCCCGAGGCCGAGATCCCACTTGGTGAAGGCGGTCTCATAGATGTAATAGACGATCGGCTTCGAAGCGTTGTTGGGGCCACCCTGGGTCAGCAACTTGGACTGGCCGAACAGCTGGAACTGCAACACGATCTGGATGATGACCACGAGCACGAAGGTGCGCCGTATCGAGGGCAGGGTGATGTACCACAGCACGCGCCAGCGGCTGGCATTGTCGAGCGCCGCAGCCTCGTAGATATCGCCGGGTATCTGCTGCAATGCCGAGAGGAAGAGCATCATCGGCAGTCCGATGCACCACCAGATGGTGGCGATGGCAATGGCGATCATCGCCAGGTCCTGATTGGACAGGAAGGCGGGCGCGGTTGCCCCGAACCAGCCGTAGATGGTCGTCAGCAATCCGAAATTCGGCACGAAGACGATCCGCCAGATCAGCGTCACGATTGTTACCGACAGCACCGAGGAGGAGAAATAAACTGCGCGGAGGATGGTGGCGGTGCGCGTCTTGCGGTTCAGCCCCAACGCCAGCAGCAGGCCCATGACCGCGAGAAGCGGCACGGTGAGGGCAACGAAATAGAAGGTGTTGCCAATCGACTGCAAGAATATCTTGTCGTTGTAGAGCCTCAGATAATTGCCCAGGCCGACGAATTTTCCGACGCCGAAGGTGTCCGCCTTGTGGACGCTCAGCCACATGCCCCAGAACAGCGGCACCACCAGCAGGGTCACGAAGAAAAACAGGAAGGGCACGATGAAGAGCGCATTGCGCCACTGCGGAGCGTTGACGCCCAGGTGACGGCGGCGTGCAACCGCTGATACCGCAGGACGTGCGAGGGACAGCGCGGCCTCAGCCATGAAGGCTCTCCTCGCAATGCCACGCGCGTCCATCCGCATCGAAGAGATGCACTCTGGTTCCGTCGATGGCGAGGGAGACGGTATTGCCGACAGCCACTCGGCTGTTGCCGATGTCTTCGGCGACGATGATGCTTTCGTCAGCCAGCCGCACGTACAGCAGCGTCCGGTCGCCGAGCCGTTCCAGCACATCGACCTTGCCCGTCACGGCAGCTGGCGCCGATCCGGCGAGCTTCACCGCCTCGGCGCGGATACCGAGCGTGTAGTCGCCTCCGGCAGCGATGCCACCGGGCCGGATGGCGGTCTCCACCGTGCTGCCATCGGCAAGGGTCGCCTGAAGAAAACCGTCGCGCTCCGACAGCTTCACAGAAAGGAAGTTCATCGTCGGCGAACCGACGAAGGCTGCGACGAAACGGCTGGCCGGTCTTGTATAGATATCCATCGGCGAGCCGATCTGCTCGATCCGGCGGTTGTTCATCACCACGATGCGATCGGCCAGGGTCATGGCTTCGATCTGGTCGTGGGTGACGAAGACCATCGTCGATTGCACGCGGTTTCGCAACTGCGCCAGTTCAAGCCGGGTGCGCACCCGCAGCGCCGCATCGAGATTCGACAGCGGTTCGTCGAAGAGAAAGGCTTTCGGTTCCTTGACGATGGCGCGGCCGATGGCGACGCGCTGGCGCTGGCCGCCGGAAAGCTGACCAGGTTTGCGATCGAGCAGATGGCCGATTTCCAGCATGCGGGCTGCTTCCGTCACGCGGGCCTCGATCACATCAGCTGCAACCTTTATGTTGCGCAGGCCGAAAGCCATGTTGTCTGCGACGGTCATGTGCGGATAGAGCGCGTAGCTCTGGAACACCATGGCAATGTCGCGCTGGCCCGGCGGAAGCGTATCGATCCGCTGCCCATTGATCGAGATCGTCCCCTCGTCGACGGTTTCGAGCCCGGCAATCATCCGCAGAAGAGTAGACTTGCCGCAGCCGGAAGGCCCGAGGAAGACCATGAACTCGTTGGCCTTGATGGTCAGCGACAAGCTGTCGAGCACCGTCAGGGCGCCGAAACGTTTGCTGACATTCAGAATTTCGATATCAGCCGTCATGTCGGCACCTGTGCGCCGGACGCTGAAACGGAAATTCTGATATCGATATGCGAGCAGCAACCGTTACAGATGAACCTGCCAGCCGTTGCGGCGAAGTTCTTCTCGGTCCACGACTGCGCCAAAATAGAAGCTATTGCTTCCATCTTCTCCTCCCAGAGACGTCAGGCATCGCTGCAAAGACGTTAAGACAAATGATGACAATGTCAACAGATAGGCGATATGTATCGCCTATCGTGATATATAAAAATCAGGCCTGAAGCCGGATCATGCGGTAGGAAAGCGGCGCAATCGACGCGCTGAGAGCTCCGTCAGACACGCTCGCACCGGCCGCTTTGCGCGGGACGACATTGTCCGGCTTGCCGGCGGTGTTGGTGATTGCGAGATCGGGGTGCGCAATCTCCTGGTCGTCGATCACCGTCAGGGTGCCGAATTCCAGAAGGGCGATGCCCAGATCCAGCGCTTCCTGCTGGTGCCGGTTTACGATGAAGAAAGTGATCGTCCGGGACGTGTCGTCATGGACAGCGGAGATGTCGAGATAGGGGATGTCGCCAAGGCCATCGGCTGCATAGGTCGGGCTGTCGACGATCAGCTTCAGCGCGGTGCCGCGGCCATAGACCGATGCGAAATAGTAGGGGTAGTAGATGGTCTGTCGCCAGGCCGGGCCGCCCGGTACGGTCATGATCGGGGCAATGACGTTCACCAGCTGCGCAAGGCAGGCAATCTTCACGACATCGGCGCGGTTGATGAAGGTGTTGAGGATGCAGACGACCTGCAGGACATCCTCGAAATTGTAGTCGTCTTCCAGAAGCGCCGGCGCATGGGGCCAACCGCTGGCGCCTTCGAGGATCGCCTTGTCGCGTTCCTTGGAATGGTACCAGACGTTCCACTCGTCGAAGGAAATATAGACGTTCTTTGTCGAGCGCTTCTTCGCCTTGATGTACTCGATGACGCCAGCGACTGTACCGATGTAATTGTCGAGTTCGACGCTTTTTGCGAGGAAATTCGCAGTGTTTTTAGCGCGGTTCTCGAAATACATATGCAGCGAGATATAATCGACCTCGTCATAGGTATGATCGAGGACCGTGGCTTCCCACTGGGGGTAGGTCGGCATGTGGGCGTTGGACGAGCCGCATACGACCAGTTCCAGCGAACTGTCGAAGGCCCTCATTGCCTTGGCGGTCTCGTGCGCCAACCGTCCATATTCGTCCGCCGACTTGTGTCCGATCTGCCAGGGGCCATCCATCTCGTTGCCGAGGCACCAGAGCTTGACGTCGAAAGGTTCGGCGCGGCCATTGTCGCGTCGCTTGTCGCTCCATTCGCTGCCGCCGGGATGGTTGACGTATTCGAGGAAATTGCGGGCTTCGTCGAGGCCGCGCGAGCCGAGATTGACGGCGAGCATCATCTCGGTGTTGGCGGATTTGCACCATTCGGCGAATTCGTGAATGCCGACCTGGTTGCTCTCGGATGTGTGCCATGCAAGGTCGAGCCGCGTCGGACGGCTCGCGCGCGGCCCGATGCCGTCTTCCCAGTTATAGGCCGAGACGAAGTTGCCGCCGGGATAGCGCACGACCGGAACGTTCAGCTCCTTGACGAGATCGATGACGTCCTGGCGCATGCCGTTCGCATCTGCGGTCGGATGGTCCGGTTCGTAGATGCCGGTATAGACGGCGCGGCCGAGGTGCTCGATAAACGAGCCGTAGAGGCGCGGATCGATTTCGGAAATCGTGAATCGGCTGTGCGCGGTGACCGCAACTTTCATGGCATCCTCCACTATATCTTATTTCGTGATTTGTATCACGATTTAGGGTAGTAAAGCGGATGCCCCTGGCGGGGTCAAGTGGAATTTTATGAGGCTTTTGGCTCGCGGCGGGTCTTCAGTCTCAGCAGGATATCCTGGTCGTAATTTCCGAACCCTCGTCCGAAGATGTTGATCCCGCCCGGGTGCTTGGCATCGTCCCGCACCCCTATACGCAGGCGGATGGAGTGGTGCTCCTCGAGTTTCAGGTCTGCCAGCGAAATGTCGGAGATGCGCAATCCGTCGACAAAGGCGCCGTCGTCGGTGATGCGGAAATTCTTGAGCTTTCCGTATTGCGATCCCTTCAGTTTCCACCAATCGGGGGTGAAAACGCCACGTTTGTCGCCGAAATCGCCGGGAGACGTCCAAGTGCCGACATCGACGCCGTTGACAGAGAGAGTGATATCCGAAGGCCAGTCGGCGCTGGTGCCGGGCACTTCCGAGCTCAGTTCCATGACGAATTCTATTTCGCGGACGCTGGTATTGGTCAGCCGCGCGTTGTTCGGGAACTGGTATTCGACATGGCCGCGAGTGAACCAGATGAGCGCTGTTTTCATCCGGTCGGGGTCGAGAAAGGTGCTGGGAACATCGAGCAAGCCGATGATACCATCGACCGAACAGAGGCCGCAGGGAGCTGTCACCTCGAAGCTGGTGTAGAGACCAAGCGGCATGGAAACTTCCACGGCGTCCGCTTCGGTTTCCTTGATGTCGTTCTTGAAGACAACGAGAACTTCGTCGTAGACGCTGTAACAGACCTTCTGGTTGCCTTTTCGAGCCTTGTGCGTCTCGGTGCGGATGAGGCCGGCCTCTTCGAGCATCTGGACATTCGTCGATACGCTGGATTGCGGCAGCGACAGGATATCGGCGATCTCGTTGACATTGAGAGGCCCCTTTTCGTGCAGCAATTTGAGGATGGAAACCCGCGCAGGCGAGGCGAGGCCCTTCAGCACGGACATGTCTTCCACGGGGTCGACGACAAGGAAATTGCGGCTCATGAAAGTCCGATCAGCCTTCAGGAAATGGATGATCTTCTATATCGAGAATTTTGATTTATTCAATCGTGCATCAAACGGCACGTTCAACTGACGGGGGTCGGCTTGGTGTCGGACCTGGTGCGGCGGCAGCGCTCCGAGCAGAACTTGACATCGCTCCAGCTGGCAGCCCATTTCTTGCGCCAGGTGAAGGGCAGGCCGCATGATGCGCAGATTTTCGTCGGCAGGTCCGCCTTCTTTTTCATTTTCGGCATGGTGCGGGTCTCGTCATGGAGAGGCGGGGCTTCATTAGACTTTCTCGCCGGTATCGAGTTTCTGGAGAAACGCTGCAGCGCTGGCCCTGTATGCTTGTCGCTTGCCATCCTCCATGCGGTTCCAGGATGCGTAGACCTGCGCCAGACGCTGATTTTTCG
Organism: Rhizobium sp. rho-13.1; assembly: GCF_007000305.1. NCBI lineage: Bacteria > Pseudomonadati > Pseudomonadota > Alphaproteobacteria > Hyphomicrobiales > Rhizobiaceae > Rhizobium > Rhizobium sp. rho-13.1. Next base: position 144,790 of record NZ_SCFL01000004.1, read on the forward strand.
ACAGGACGGATTTGTTGCGATCGAGGAAGTCCCAGTAGAGCGCGTTCAGCGGACAGGCATCGTCGCCGACCTTCTTCGATACGTCGTATCGGCAATCTTTGCAGTAATCGGACATCCGGTCGATATAGGCGCCGCTGGCGGCATAGGGTTTGGACGCCATGAAGCCACCATCGGCAAACTGGCTCATGCCGATCACGTTTGGAAGCTCCACCCATTCGAAGGCGTCCGCATAGACAGACAGATACCATTCGTGGACGGCGTGGGGATCGAGGGCAGCCAGCATAGAGAAATTCCCGACCACCATCAGGCGGTGGATATGGTGCGCATAGGCATGGGTCATCGTTTGCGTGATGACAGTCGAAAGGCAGGTCATCTCGGTGTCGCCGGTCCAGAAAAACGCCGGAAGCGGCCGGCTGGCTTCGAAGACATTGCTGTTTTCATATCCTGGCATCTTCAGCCAGTAGATGCCTCTTATATATTCCCGCCAGCCGATGATCTGGCGGATGAAGCCTTCCACCGCATTCAGCGGCGCCGATCCTTCGAGATAGGCCCGCTCTGCTGCGCGGCAGACAGCCAGCGGGTCGAGCAGGCCGATGTTGATATAGAACGATAGCAGTGCGTGGTTGAGAAACGGCTCGTCTCTCAGCATCGCATCCTGGGTTTCGCCGAAGTTCGGTAGAAAATCACGTATGAAAGCCTCGGATGCGGTCTCTGCATCGGCGCGGGTGACGGCAAATCCGAAGTTCTTCGTCGAGCCCATGTTCCCGGCAAATGTCCGCTCGACGAGATCGAGGACCTCGGTGGTGATCGCGTCAGGTTGGAAAACCGGGTGCTTCGGGCGAAACATATCCGGTTTTGCCGGCTTTCGATTTTCGGCATCGAAGTTCCATTTGCCGCCCTCGGGTTCCGCGCCTCGCATCAGCAGGCCGGTTTTCCGGCGCATGTCGCGATAGAAATATTCCATCGTCAGTGAGCGTCTTCCCGCCGCCCATTCCCGGAACATCGCTACGGAGCACAGGAAGCGGGTGTCGGTCCTGATCTCGACGGGAACTTCGAGGGTCGATTTCCAGCCTTCCTGCGACTGCAAGACCCGCCATTCGGAACCCTCGGTGACGACGACGCCCTGAGGCGACACGGCGGCGACGGCGCGGGCGAGTTCGCCGGTAAACGAGCCGGCATTCTCGGGGTCGTCCAGTCGCGTATATCGCAGCTCGAACCCCCTGGCGCGAAGTTCCTCGGCGAAATGCCGCATGGCCGAGAAAATCAGCGCAATCTTCAACTTGTGATGCGGCACATAGCTCGCTTCTTCGATGACCTCGCACATCAGGATCACATCCTGCTCCGGATCGGCGCCTTCGAGGCTCGAAAGGGAGGCGGACAGCTGATCGCCGAGAACGAAGATGAGGTGACGGACGGGCTTCATCGCAGGGCTTTCAGGTGAGGGACATCTTTTGGTGCAATCCCTTACGCTGTCGAGGCGTTACCGGATCTTTTGAAAGCTGCGCGCTCCGCTCGGCAATGTAGGGGCTGCCGCGTTGAATTTCGGCGGACACGCCATATGTCCAGTCCGGGATGGACTGGATGGGTGTTGCCCTGATGCCGGTCGGAACGAGGAGGCTCTCTTGAACAAGCTGGATGGAACCGTGTGCCTGGTGACAGGTGCCGGCCGGGGCATAGGCCGCGAAATCGCTCGTCATCTCGCCAAAGCCGGTGCCGCAGTCGCAGTCGTGGCACGGACTGGCAGCGAGATTGCCGAAACGGAATCGCTGATCCGCGAGGACGGCGGGACGGCGTTCGCACTGCCAGTCGACCTCGTCGATCGGCATGCGGTAGAGCGCGCGACTGCGCTCATCGCCGAAAAGCTCGGCCCGGTCGACCTGCTGGTCAACAATCACGGCTCCTTCCGTGCGTTCGGACCGATCTGGGAATGCGATCCCGATGTCTGGTGGCAAGATGTCGAAATCAATCTGCGTGGCAGCTTTCATACGTCGCGATCGCTTGCACCCGCGATGCTTGAGCGCGGCAAGGGCCGCATCGTCAACCTTGTCGGCGGCGGCACCGGCAACAGCTTTCCGAACGGCTCCGGCTACGCGTCGAGCAAGGCAGCGATTATGCGCTTTACCGAATGTCTCAACGATACCACCAGGGAAGGCGGTGTTCTCGCTTTCGCGGTGGATCCGGGACTGGTGCGGACGACTATGACGGAAATGCAGCTCCTGTCGGAGGAAGGGAAAAAGCACCTTCCCGCAATCCAGCAGCTGTTTGCCGATGGCGTAGACGTGCCTCCGTCGCGTGCCGCCGGCCTCATCGTCGATATCGCCAGCGGCCGCTTCGATGCGCTGTCGGGGCGTTTGCTGCGCGGCGCCGACGATCGCGATCTGCTGGAAAAAGAGATGAACGAAGTGGTCGCCACCGGCGGCAGGGCGTTGCGTTTCACCAGCCTGTTTCCCGAGTAGATGCGATTTCGCACGCGGGACCCTGCGGTTACTTTCTCCGGGCTCGGGTGACTCTCTTCTGGATTGCGGATGAGTATCGCTACTCGTGGATGCAATCATGGCGAGGTTGCCAATGAAGAGTGTTTTTGACAATTTGGACTTTTAACTGCGCATAGAGCTATACCGCATTGCATTGCCAGCAGCCAGATTCCGGAGTTTCCATGACCACGACAGCAGAAGCCTTGAAACCTCTTCTTTGGGAACCCAAAAACCTGGTACGCGCGATTCAGGCGGCCGGCGTCACATTATGGTCGTGGAATGTGGACACGGATGCCTTGGCTATGGACGATCATGCCTATGACTTGTGGGGAATTCCGCGCGGCCAGGATATCAATTTCGAAGACCTTTCTGCCCACATCCACCCGGCTGACCGTGATCGCGTGCGGGCTGCCTTCACGGCGACAAGGGCTCTCATCGGCGCCTACGAGATCGATTTCCGCGTTATAATCGGCGAAGAGCTCAAATGGATTTCGGCGCGCGGCCAAGGTGACGATGCTGGAATGGTCAAGCGGATCATGTTCGGTATTTTTATCGATGTCACCGGACGCAAGCAGGCGGAAGAAGGCCGTGAACTGCTGGCTGGCGAGATGAGCCATCGCGTCAAGAATCTTCTGGCGATCGCTGCAGGGTTAACGGCTATCACTTCCCGCTCGACTGAGACCACCAACGATATGGCGCGAGAGCTGACACTGCGGTTGACGGCTCTCGGTCGTGCCCACGATCTGGTGCGGCCCGTACCCGGCCAGACGAAGGAAGCGTCGGCGCTTCTTGGCGACCTGCTTACCGTTCTGCTTGCGCCCTATGACGATCTCGGCGCATTCAGCGGGCGTATCCGCGTTTCCGTACCGCGCATGAGCGTCGGGGAATCGGCAACGACAATCCTGGCGCTGATCGTCCATGAACTGGCAACCAATTCCCTGAAGTACGGTGCGCTGTCGGTGGATACCGGGATACTCGATGTTTCATGCTCGGCGCATGACGAAGCCGTGACGATCGTTTGGACAGAGCGCGGGGGACCCAAGGTCCGCGCACCCACCGGCGTCGGAGGCTACGGCAGCAAGCTCGTCGAGCGAAGCGTTACCGGCCAGCTTCAAGGTTCCATCAAGTACGAATGGTTCGAGGGCGGCGTTGTGGTCACCCTTGTCGTCAATCCGTTGCGGCTTGCGAAGTAGAGCGGATAGCTCGGTTCCGGTTTATGACGCTGGCGTCATCCCGGAGAGCACCAATTTTGCCCATCTGACGGCAGCGTCGTCATCCGGAAATTGCGTGGTATCGACATCGTAGACCGGGCCGATTGCGGAAGGGCCGGCCCGTTTGGCCAGTTCGATCAGTTCTGGGATATAGGAAGCCCCGGGATGGCCGGGAAGGCGTTTCTCCAGCCGGGCAGCATATCGCTCTGCCAGGATCTCTCCCGGCGCGTGACACCAGATCTCGGCAATGTCCGTGGCGCCGGACATTTCTATATGCTCCTTAAGGAGTTCGAGCGGCTGAAAGCCGAACCACGCATCGACTATGAAGGTCGAACCGTCGGGCGCATCGCGGATAACCGACCATATCGCCTTATAGCTCGCCTTGCCGAGCGTCCGGTTGAACAACCGGTCGACGTCTTCGATGTATTCGAGAAATGGGTTCTTGACCGTGTCGAGGGCAAGGATCGGCCATCCCGTTGCCTCGGACACCGCATGCGAGAGGCGGCTCTTGCCCGATGCGGGTATGCCGTTGACCATGAGCACGCGTTTGCCGCTGGCCTGGCGCGAAGGCCAGCCTTGCCGCTGCCTGGCGAGTTCGTGGGCTGCGAGCCCTGCGCCTACTATGCCCGCATCGTCACCGAGTGCTGCGGCTCTGACCGGCGTGCAGTTCCAGCCTGACACGGCCGGAAGAAACGCCAGCGCCTCGACTGCCGCCTGTCCCATGCCTCCACCGAGCAGCAGCATGGCTGGATCGAAGGCTGCCGATAGTGTTCCGAGCGCCGCGCGAAGCGGTCCCGCCCAGTTCCTGATGACGCCGAGGGCGCGGTCGTCTCCGTCCCGTGCCTGGCTGAGGATATCCTCGAACCGCGTTCCGGCCGGATATCCGGCTTCGTCAAGGTGGCGCCCAAGCGCGGTTCCCGAAGATTCGGTTTCGACGCATCCGACCTGTCCGCAGATGCATTGCCGGCCGCCGTGGTTGACGACGATATGGCCAAGCTGCCCGGCACTTTGCTTGCCGTTGACGATACGCCCGTTTTCCATCGCCGCACCGCCGATTCCAGTGCCGATCGTCAGCATCACGGCGCTGCGGGCGCCGCGTGATGCGCCGACGCCGGTCTCGCCGAGCAGCGCCATGCTGCAGTCATTTGCAATGGCCACCGGCTTGCCGAACGCGCTTTCGATCAGCGTCCTGAAATCGCAGCTCGACAGATCGAGATAACCGCCGGACAGCACGGCCCCCGCATGGGCATCGACGCGCCCGGGAACGCCGATGCCGATGGCCACGACCTGTGGACCATCGATCTCGCGGATGAGGCCTGAGATGATGTCGATGGCCGTTTCCCGGTCGCGGCTCCCGGGAACGATCTTCTTGCTCAGGATCTCTCCGGTCGCGGAGATCAGTGCAGCGCGAATATTCGTACCGCCGATATCGACGCCGATTGCACATTGCTGCGTTTTCATGTCTGCGACCGGACCTTATGCTGCCTTGCTGGTGCGCGTATTGTAATAGCGCGCAATGATCGCCTGGATATCCTTCAATCTCGAAACCGCGATCGTCGAAAGCTTCTTTTCCGAGATTTCCCGGTCTATCGAAATGCAGTCCTTCCAAAGCGAACGGCCTGCAATGACGCCCGAAGCGCCGTTCTTCATGGCTGCTTCGACCTGGACGAGAAAGGTCTCGTGATCGACACCGGCCGACAGCACGGCCCATGGAACGTTGCCGGCAAGCTTGGTGATGTTGGCGCAGGCTTCTTCCGAGCCAGGGTAAGGGATCTTCAGCACCTTGGAACCCAATTCCAGGCATGCGCGCGAGCCTTCGAAGATCAGGGCCGGCACTTTCGCTTCGTATTCCGCAGGGCTTTCACCTTCGAGCCGGTAGGTCAGGAACTCGACGACGAGCAGCAGATCCTCGCGACCGAAATCCTCGATGAAGTGCTTCAATGTTGCAAGGTTCTGCGTGTTGGCCTCCGGAACATCCATGCGCAGATAGACCATGATCTTGCCGCCGGTGCCGCCGAGTTGGCGAACGCGCCGGGCATCGATGCCTTCCACCATCTTGGAAATGCGGTAGCCTTCCGGCGATGTGTCCCAACCGGATGCGTCGAGGCCGATCAGAAGCCCGGTGTCGCGCGGAAGAATGCCGCGATCAACGAGATGCGGTACGGCGCAGATCGGATCGACCAGCACGCAGCCGGCGTGGGCGGCGAGGTGGCGGGTAATATCGGCCTTGGTATCGCCGAGCATGTCGTTGCCGATCTTCGCCTGCTCCTCGGGCGTCGAGGCGAGAAGCGACCGCATTCCGCCACGCTGGTCGCACGCGATCACCATCATTGCGCCGTTGGCTCCGCAGATTTGCTGATACGCGCGCTGTTCCGCTGTCGTCATGGCTGTCATCACATCTACTCCCTGTCCGCTGAATTATGGGCGGTTGCTGATCAATTGCTCGACGGAGCCTCTGAAAACGGTCACAATTCTGCGATGCGCCACCGGGTGCGGTTGGCGATGGGATAGCCTTGATTTTTAGGCATTTCGGCAGGATTGCGGTTTAGCCGCTTTTCAGCGATAACTCCTCCAAGTCTCGTTCATGTAACACGTTTCAGAAAGGAATTGCAAGAGTGCCTCCGCAGCCTTCGCAAGAAACTCCGGCATCGCGCGCCATGCTGCACATGGTTGCAAAGCTGCACTATGAGGCAGACATGTCGCAGGTTGACATTGCCAAGAAGGTGGGTGTCTCGACGGCGACGGTGTCCCGCCTGCTGCAGAAGGCCCGTGCAGTCGGGATTGTCAGGATCGAAGTTCTAGACCTCGCCTCACCGGACGAGATCAGGCTCGAACTGATCGAGGCGCTCAAGCTGAAGCGCGCTGCGGTGATCGATACGCCGGCCTCGGGGGTTCTGGGGTCTCTCGCTGCCCCCTTGGGAAACCTGCTGAAAGATGAGGGCCTCGGAACCGGCTCGGTGCTCGGCATAGGCTGGGGGAGGGCTATTCGCGAAGTGCTGATGGTTGGCCTGCCCCGTATTCCCGGTATGCTGGTGGTGCCGTTGAACGGCGGCATGCAGCAGGCGGCGCAGCACTTCCAGATCAATGAGTTTGTCCGCCTGGCTGCCGAACATGTCGGCGGCACGCCCCGTTTCCTGCACGCGCCGTATCTCTCTTCGACGGATCTGCGCGAGGCATTTCTCAGCGACCCCTTCGTGCGCGAGACCACTGGTCTTTGGGACCGCATGGATTGCTGCATCGTCGGAATAGGACTTCCCCACGCCATAAATCCACCCGAAGCGAGTGCCGCCACGCTGAACGAGCAGGCGCTGAGTGCCGTCGGCGATGTCATCCGCCACTATGTCGACATCGATGGCCGGATGCTGACCTGGGTAGGCGAGGAGCGGATGATTGCAGCTTCGCCCGAGCAATTGCGTCGTACCGGATTGGCGATCGGCGTCGTTGCCACCGTCGAGAAGGCGGCCGGCGTCATCGGCGCAGTGCGCGCGGGCATGATCAATGCGCTCGTTACGGACACCGCCACCGCGCAGGCCATCCTCGACATTCTGCGCGCGGAAGCGACACGCTGAGCATCTCGGAAAGTCCATTCGCATTCATTCAAAAATAAGGAAATTCGTTTCAGGAAGAAATTTCACTTGACGAGAGGTGCATCTCGGCATGAGGATCGTGTTGGCCGGTTTCCAGGAGGGGACGCCGTCTAGCATAGAACACTAGCTCATAATGGAGGAGACTATGAAGCGTCGTTCATTCTTCAAGGTTGCCGCTGCTGCGGCAATTGTAACATCCACAGCCCTGACCGCAGGTCACGCCGGCGCTGCGGACAAGAAATATACAATCGCACTCGTACCCGGCCTGACCACAGACGCTTTCTACATCACCATGCGCAAGGGTGCCGAGGCTGCTGCCAAGGCTGTTGGCGCTCAACTGGTGTTCCAGGGTGCACCCGATTTCAATCCGGTCACGCAGGTGCCGGTGCTTGACGCGGTCATTGCCAAGAAGCCTGATGCCATCCTGATCGCCCCGACCGACAAGGACCAGCTGGTCCAGCCGCTGAAAAAGGCGAGCGACGCCGGTATTCCGGTTATCACCGTCGATACGTTCATCGGCACGGGCGTGTATCAAACCGGCGCCGGCAATGCCGATTTCCCGCTCTCCTACATCGCATCCGACAATGTGCTCGGCGGTGAAATCGCTGCCCGCGCGCTGGCAACTGCCGTTGGCGACAAGGGCAAGGTCTATGTCTCCAACGTCAAGCCGGGCGTCTCGACGACCGACCAGCGCGAGCAGGGCTTCAAGAAGGAAATGGCCGCCAACCATCCGAATATCCAAGTGCTCGACACGCAGTTCAACGACAACGATGCCAACAAGGCAGCGTCCCAGGTTCAGGCAGTCTTTGCCCGCAACCCGGATCTCGTCGGTGTGTTCGGCGCCAACCTGTTTTCGGCTCTCGGATCGGCCACAGGCGTCAAGCAGGCGGGCAAGACGGGCGCGGTCAAGGTCGTCGCCTTCGATGCACCGACCAGCATGGTCGACAATCTCAAGTCCGGCCTGGTCGATGTTGCCATCGCCCAGCATCCGGCCGAGATCGGCTATTTCGGTGTCATGGCCGCCTATGCGCACCTGACCGGCAATTCCATCCCGACCGCAATCGGCACGGGCTTTACCATCATCAACAAGGCCAATGTGTCCGACCCAAAGGTCGCGAAGTACATCTACTCTGACTAATCCAAAGGGCGCCCGCGGTCGGTCTCTATCCTCCGCGGGCGGTTTCCAGCGTCAATTTGTAACGCATGCAGCCTTAGGCCGCAGGCCCTGCTCCTGGATGAAAAAATGACAAGCACTGTCGAAACCCCGCCGAAGGCGGACCTGCATGTCGCGCCTCAGGCGGACCATGCCGACCAGACCAAAAGCCTGATCACGCGGATCGCCCAATTGCGTGCCTGGTTGTTTCTCGCCGCGCTGATCCTCGTGTTCGAGATCTGGTCACGCCTTTCGTTCGGCGGAACATTCGTGTTCTCGCCTTTCAATTGGCAGTCGATCGCGATCTTTGCCGTTGCGCCGCTGCTTCTTGCCATCGGCCAGACCTTCGTCATCATTTCGGGCGGCATCGATTTGTCGATGGGCTTTATCATGGGGCTTGCCGCCGTGGTGGCTGCGCACATGACCAACATAGCCGGCCTCTACATGCCGCTGCCGGCTGCCATGATCTTCGGCATTCTCGTCGCCATCCTGGTCGCCACCATTCCGGGCGTCGTCAACGGGCTGCTGATATCGCGGCTGAAAGTTCCGCCCTTCATCGGCACGCTCGGTATGTTCGGCGTCGCACGCGGCGCGGCTTTCCTGCTCGCCGGTGGAACGACGGTGCCTGTCAACAACGACTATTTCGCCATCCTGGGCAACGGCCGCATCTTCGGCATTCCCTACCTGGTCATCGTCACGGCGGTGTTTGTGCTGCTCATGCATTACCTGCTCAGCCAGACCCGCTTCGGCCAGCATAACTACGCGATCGGCGCCAACGCACAGGCTGCCCGTCGCGCCGGGATCGATATCAAGCGCCATCTGATGCGGCTTTACATGCTGTCGGCGGCCTGCGCTGGCCTTGGCGGTGCGCTCTATGCCGCGCGCTTCACGGCAGGTGCTGCCCAGGCGGGCGAACCGCTGTTACTCGATTGCGTTGCGGCCGTGGTCATCGGTGGTGCCAGCCTCTTTGGCGGATCCGGATCGATCCTCGGAACCGTTGCCGGCGCGCTGGTCATCGCCGTCATCCAGTACGGTCTCGTCTTCCTCAATGTCGAACCCTTCTGGCAGTTCATCGCCGTGGGCGTCGTCATCATCATTTCGGTTCTCATTGACCAGGCCCAGCGCCGGTTCACCGGAGCAAAGCAAGATGAATAGCCAGACCCCTCTGCTCGAAGTCCGCAACCTGTCCCGCAGCTTCGGCGCGGTCAAAGCGCTGGAAAACTGCTCGCTGGTCGTCCATCCCGGCGAAGTGGTAGCGCTGGCTGGAGACAATGGCGCCGGCAAGACGACAATGATCAAGACGATTTCCGGCGTCTATCCGCCGACCTCCGGAGACATCCTCATCGAGGGCAAGCCTGTGTCGTTTTCCTCGCCGCAGGACGCGCGGGAAAAAGGCATCGAGACGATCTATCAGGACCTGGCGCTTGCCGATAACCTGACCATCGGTGCCAACATCTTCCTCGGCCGCGAGCCGATGAAAAAGGCCTTCGGCTTCCTGCCGGTCATCGATCGCCAGGCTATGGCCGAGGCTGCCCGCAAGACGATGGCGACACTGGATTTCCATGTAAAACGTCTCGATGCGCCGGTTAGCAACTTTTCCGGCGGCCAGCGGCAGGCGGTGGCAATCGGCCGTGCCGTCTACTGGAATGCCCGCATCCTGATCATGGACGAGCCGACGGCAGCCCTCGGCGTGCCCGAGCAGCGCAAGGTCGTGGCGCTCATCAAATCCCTGAAAGCGCAAGGGCGAGGCGTGGTTTTCATTTCCCATAACCTGCAGGATATTTTTGCCGTCTCCGACCGGATCGTCGTCCTGCGTCGCGGCATCGTTGCCGGCGAAAGAAAGATTGCCGAAACCACTCATGACGAGATCGTCAAGCTGATGATCGGCGGATAGCTGCAGGTCTCCTGGTTTCTCCGAACGGCGATGCAGGTCGCCGTTTGTGGACCTCATGCAGGGGTGCCTGCCGCAGTCAAACTCCTGAGCATTCTCGCATCGCCGGAAGACGCCGCAGAGCAATTGTGCGCAGTGCGGGGTGCTCCGGCGTGGGCTCTCATAACCTTGGGTAAAAGGCAGGCTCATCCCGCAAACATTACGTTTTTAGGTTGCATCTCCCGCTGGCGGTTCTAGATCTCTTCCGCAACGCGCTTTGCATGTTGATCCGCATGATCCGGGAGGAGGAAATCTTGTCAGACCCAGCCACCACGACCACGGTGCCTTACACGGCCGAGGAAACCCGCCACCGCATCGTTGCGATCATGGCTGCATCTTCGGGCAACCTTGTGGAATGGTTCGATTTCTACGTCTACGCCTTCACCGCGCTCTATTTCAAAAGCTCGTTTTTCCCCAACCAGGATCCGACGGTCCAGCTGCTTCAGACGGCCGGGGTTTTCGCTGCGGGCTTCCTGATGCGGCCGATCGGCGGTTGGCTCTTCGGCCGCGTCGCCGATCGTCTCGGGCGCAAGACCTCGATGCTGATCTCGGTATCGATGATGTGCGGCGGCTCGCTGATGATCGCGGTCCTGCCGACCTATGCGCAGGTCGGGGTCCTCGCGCCCTTCCTGCTGCTGGTCGCACGGTTGATCCAGGGTCTGTCGGTGGGCGGCGAATACGGCACGACCGCAACCTACATGTCCGAAGTCGCATTGCGCGGCCGGCGCGGCTTCTTCTCGTCTTTCCAGTATGTCACGCTGATCGGCGGGCAACTGCTGGCGGTGCTGGTGATCGTCATCATCGAGGCGCTGATGACCAGCGAACAGATCACCGAGTGGGGCTGGCGCATTCCCTTTGCAATCGGTGCCGTCGCTGCCGTCGTATCGATCTTCCTGCGTCGCACCCTGACGGAGACCCAGAATGCTGAAACCCGCAACAGCAAGGAAGCAGGCTCGCTCTCGGCACTTTTCCGCAATCATACCCCCGCTTTCCTGACGGTCCTCGGCTACACCGCCGGCGGGTCGCTGATCTTTTACACCTTCACCACGTACATGCAGAAATATCTCGTCAATACGGTCCACATGCCGGTGAAAACGGCGAGCTACGTGATGACCGTGGCGCTGTTCCTCTACATGTGCATGCAGCCGATATTCGGTGCCTTGTCCGACCGGATCGGCCGCCGCAACAACATGCTGCTGTTCGGCGGGCTCGGCACTCTTTGCACGTTGCCGATCCTCGTCACGCTGCAGCACGTCACCGACCCCGTCATAGCAGGCGTCCTGATCGTGGTCGCACTCGCCATCGTCAGCTTCTACACTTCGATCAGCGGCATCGTGAAAGCCGAGATGTTTCCGGCCGAAGTGCGCGCCCTCGGCGTGGGTCTCGCTTATGCCGTGGGCAACGCTATATTCGGCGGCTCCGCAGAATTCGTGGCGCTATCGATGAAGAACGCCGGAAACGAGCAGCTGTTCTACTGGTATGTCACCATCATGATGATAATCGCCTTCCTCGTCGCCCTAAGACTCCCCCGCCAGGCACGCTATCTGCACGATGACCATTAAGTAAGGGCGGATTCGAGCCTGAGGTATTGCGTGTTTCAGGATCGTGACGGGAGGTGAATGATGGACTGGTCGTGGCAAGGGCTGAGGCGCTCATATCTGACGACGCCTGTGCTGCTGCGGTCTATTCCGGTCGGTATGGTCATCGCATGCGGCGTCGTTGCCACCAGCTGGACGCATAGTTTGCTGAGCAACCATCAACAACTCGTCGTCCACGCCTATCAGGTCATAGACACCACCAAAGACGTACTGATCGGCCTCGACGATGCCGAGACGGGACAGCGGGGATACCTGTTGAGCGGAGATAGCCGCTATCTGGATCCGTACGAAAAGGCCTTGACGAGACTGACGCAACTGCGCGCGACCTTGGCGGTATCGATCTCCGACAACACAGTTCAGGTGGAACGGGTGCGCAGGCTGAACGGTCTTATCGACGAGAAGCTCGCGGACTTGCAGCAATCGATAACCACGCACGACGTCAAGGGTTTCGAGGCGGCGAGGACGATGGAACTCGAAATGATGCAGAAAGCCACGATGGACAGCATCCGGCGGGTCATTGGGGATGTGACCGAAACCGAAAAATCACTTCTTGCCGCCCGACAGACAAAGGTGGATCGGGACGAGATGCTTATCCGCGTGGTCGCCATCCTCGTCGGTCTCGCATCCTTCCTGACCCGTGCCGGTATTGAAGTCTACCTTGCAAGGACCGGGCGTGCATCGGTTGCAAGCCCTAGGGCTGACGCAGCCGTCCCAAGCCAGAGCTTGGAGAGAGACTGTTGAGCGCTGGCATGCCCGACGGCACGCGACATGCTTCCGGCCGCTGAAACGCAAGTATTTCTAGAATACAGGCTAATTGGTCGGTTAGCGCTGTTCGGCATATTTTGAAAATGCCCGGTGTTGCGCTTGCCACCCTCAGCCGCAGATTTCAGGGCAACGTCACGCCCTTTGCCGACACTTCCCGACTGGCCTCCGGTTCCCCCAAATTGCTGCACTGCCACAAATTTAGCCACTGAAAAACGGTGCGAATTTTTTAGCGTCGTCCGCTTGACAATTCATGGCTGATAAAGCTCTTTATCAAAATCCAGTAAAACAGACGCATGTCCGGTATATTGGACAGTCAATAAATCATCTTCTTAAGGGGAACGTCATGACCTTTTCTATTCGTGCCGGCCTGATCGCCCTGGCCGCAGCAGCAGCTCTTTCCAGCCCTGTTCTTGCCGACGGCAGCAAGCTCGATGAAGTGCTGGCACGCGGCCACCTGGTAATGGGTACCGGCAGCACCAATGCGCCGTGGCACTTCAAAAGTGCGGACGACAAGCTGCAGGGCTTCGATGTCGACATGGGCCACATCATCGCCAAGGCTTTGTTCGGCGACCCGGACAAGATCGAATACGTCAACCAGTCGTCCGACGCCCGTATTCCGAACATTACCACGAACAAGGTCGACATCACCTGCCAGTTCATGACTGTCACCGGCGAGCGCGCCCAGCAGATTGCCTTCACCATTCCCTATTACCGCGAAGGCGTCGGCCTCATGCTGAAGGCTGACGGCCAGTATGCTGATTATGCCGCGCTGAAAGCGGCAGGCTCGTCGGTCACCGTATCTGTGCTGCAGAATGTCTATGCCGAAGCCATGGTCCACGCGGCGCTTCCGGACGCCAAGGTCGACCAGTACGACTCCGTCGATCTCATCTACCAGGCCCTGGAATCCGGCCGGGCCGATGCTGTCGCCACCGACCAGTCATCGCTCGCCTGGTACATGACCCAGAACGCCGGCAGGTATAAGGACGCCGGCTATGGCTGGAACCCGCAGACCTATGCTTGCGGCGTCAAGCGCGGTGACCAGGACTGGCTGAACTTCGTTAACACGGCGCTGCATGAAGCGATGACCGGCGTCGAGTTCGATACCTATGCGAAGTCCTACAAGACCTGGTTCGGCAAGGACCTGACGCCGCCGCAGATCGGCTTCCCGGTCGAATTCAAGTAATTGGCTCAGGGGAGCGAGGCATCTCTCGCTCCCTGTTTCTGCGAGGACGACCATGGGTTACACGCTGAATTTCTCTGCGGTCTGGCGCAATTTTGATTTTCTCTGGAGCGGTTTGGCGTTGAGCCTCGGCCTGGCGGTCATCTCGATCGTGATTGGCGCCGTAATTGGCCTGGTGGTTGCATTTGCCTTGCTGTCGAAACAGCGGTTCGTGGCGATCCCGGCGCGCTGCTATGTGACGCTGATACGCAACCTGCCTATCCTCGTGCTGGTCCTGTTTGCCTATTTCGCGCTGCCGCAGATGGGGTTCAGGCTGGACAAGGTGAAAAGCTTCATCCTGGTGCTTTCCCTCTATTCGGGCGCCTATCTGGCAGAAGTATTTCGCGCCGGGCTGCTGTCTATTCCGAAGGGCCTGACCGAAGCCGGCCTCGCCATCGGCCTGACCTCAAGCCAGATCCGCACCTCGATTATCGCGCCGCTGATGTTCCGGAACGTGCTGCCGTCGCTGTCCTCGACGATCATATCCCTGTTCAAGGACACATCGCTTGCAGCGACCATTGCCGTGCCGGAACTGACCTTCGCCGCCCGCAAGATCAATGTCGAAAGCTTCCGTGTCATCGAGACATGGATGGTCACCTCCGCTCTCTATGTCGCCACCTGTCTTCTCATTGCTGCCGTCATGCGCTTCTTCGAGCGCCGGCTGGCGCTGCCGAGGTAAGCCGATGTCCCACAGTTTCCTCGAACAGCTCTGGATTGCCCGCTATGTGATCGTCAGTGGGCTGATGATGACGATATCGATCTCGCTGCTGGCCATCCTTGCCGGGTCGGTCGTCGGTGTGTTCGTCGGGCTCGCGCTGGCCTATGGCAACATGGCGCTGCGGTTTGTCGTGCGGGCCTATACCGACATCATCCGCGGCACGCCGGTTCTCGTGCTTGTTCTGGCCAGCTACTATGTCTCGAGTGCCGTCGGTCTTGACCTCGGTCCTTTTTCTGCCGGCGTGCTGGCACTGGCCATCTTCTGCTCGTCACATGTCGGCGAGATCGTGCGCGGCGCGCTGCAGGCGATCCCCCGGGGCCAGACGGAAGCTGCCAAGGCGATCGGCCTGACATTCACGCAGACATTCACCTCCGTGCTCTGGCCGCAGGCCTTGCGCCAGTGCCTTCCGGCCTGGGTCAACACGGCTGCGGAAATCGTCAAGGCGTCGACGCTGCTTTCGGTCATCGGCGTTGCCGAGCTGTTGCTGCGCAGCCAGGAAATCATCTCGCGCAACTTCATGAGCCTGCAGTTCTATTTCCTCGCAGGCGCTCTCTATTTCGTCGTCAATTTCGGGATCGAGCGCTTTGGCAAATTCGTCGAGCGCAAGACCATGCTGCCATCCTGAGGAGGCTTGCCAATGGCCAGGACCATGCTTGAAATCAAAGGCCTGCGGAAAACCTACGGCCACCATGAGGTGCTGCAGGGCGTCGATTGTTCCGTCGCGGAAGGCGAGGTGATCTCGATCATCGGCTCGTCGGGTTCCGGCAAGACGACGATGCTTCGCTGTATCAACATGCTCGAGGAGTTCCAGGGCGGAACCATCAACCTCGATGGCGAGGAGATTGGCTACCACATCGAAGGCAGCTCGCGCCGCCGCAAAAGCGAACGGGAAATCGCACGCCAGCGCGCGCTGACGGGCATGGCCTTCCAGCAATTCAATCTCTTTCCCCATATGACAGCGGCCGAAAATGTCATGCTCGGTCTCATCAAGGTGAAGAAGATGCCGAAAGCCGAAGCCCGGACGCTTGCCGAGCGCTGGCTCGATCGCGTCGGCCTCTCGGCGCGCAGCAATCACTATCCCGGCCAGCTATCGGGTGGCCAGCAGCAGCGCGTTGCGATTGCCCGAGCGATTGCGATGTCCCCGCGCCTGATGCTGTTCGATGAGGTGACCTCTGCGCTGGACCCGGAGTTGGTGGGCGAAGTACTGCAGGTTATCAAGGGGCTGGCGGCA
Organism: Rhizobium sp. rho-13.1; assembly: GCF_007000305.1. Classification (NCBI taxonomy): domain Bacteria; kingdom Pseudomonadati; phylum Pseudomonadota; class Alphaproteobacteria; order Hyphomicrobiales; family Rhizobiaceae; genus Rhizobium; species Rhizobium sp. rho-13.1. Next base: position 160,676 of record NZ_SCFL01000004.1, read on the forward strand.
GATGGCATGACCATGCTGCTGGTCACGCACGAGATGCGTTTTGCCTATGAGGTGTCGTCCCGGGTTATCTTCATGAACCAGGGTGTCATCTGCGAAGAGGGCGATCCCAGGGAGATGTTCGTACAGCCGAAGACCGAGCGGCTCGCCGAGTTTTTAAAGACCTCGAGTTTCAACTAAGCAGGAAAGTGAAATATTATGACGATCAAACGTTATGGCGCCGGAGAAAAAGGCGCTGGCGGTCAACCCCTTCCGTTCGCAAGAGCCACGGAAGCCGGCGGCTGGCTTTATGTTTCCGGCCAGGTGCCCATGGAGAATGGCGAGATCGTGCCCGGCGGCATCGTCACCCAGAGCCGGAAGGCCATCGACAACATGATAGCCATCCTCGATGAGGCCGGCTACACGCTTCAGGATGTGGTGCGCGTCGGTGTCTGGCTCGACGATCCGCGGGATTTCTGGAGTTTCAATGGCGTCTACGCCGAATATTTCAGCGAGAATCCTCCCGCGCGCGCTTGTGTCCAGTCGCGCATGATGGTCGATTGCAAGGTCGAGGTGGATTGCGTCGCCTATCGCTCGGATCGCGCCTAAGTATTGGAGAAATGCATGGCTGAGGCTGCTGTCGAGATCGCATCGCGACGCACCAGAGGACTGGATCGCGCTTTCGAGATCCTGGAGTTTCTGCGCGCCAAGCGCCAGCCCATGAGGCCCAACGAGATCGCGGCAGAAATAGGCGCGCCGCGATCCTCGGTATACGAATTGGTCAACCTGCTTCTCGGCCACGGCATGCTCGACTATCAGGGAGACGACGGGCGGGTGTTCCTCGGCCGTCGTCTGTATTTCCTTGGAACAGCCTATGCCGAGCATTTCGATCTGATGCGGGAATGCGAGCGCATGCTGACCCGGCTTGCGGTGGAAACGCGCGAAACTGCCCAGATGTGTCTGCTCGAAGGAAACAAGTACACTGTCGCGATGATGCGCGAGGGCATTCGACCCTTCCGTATTTCCTCCAACGTAGGCGAAACAGTTTCGATCCCCTGGACGGCGTCGGGACGGCTGCTCGTCTCACACCTGACCGACGAGCAGATTATCGATTTGATCCCGCCGGAAGATTTCACGCTGCCGGACGGCAGGCAGCTGGATCCTGCAACCTTTTTGGCCGAGGTGCGCACTGCAGCTCGTGACGGATATTTCACCTTCAACAGCGAGGTGGAAAACTTCACCCATTGTTTCGCCGTGCCGATTTACCAGGCCGGTGGCAACTGCATTGCCACCCTCTGCCTCGTCGCGCCTCGGGAAGATGGATTGCGCAACCGCGACTCCTATCTGGAGAGCCTGTTGACGGCCGCGAACGAGATCTCCGACAAGCTCGGGTTTCACAACGAGCGTGCAAGGGTGGCCGTCCCCCGCTGAGGTTTCCGGGCTGGCTGCCTGTTTGGGTCGCAGTCCCTGTCCGTCTCGCAGCGCGGCCATGCTCATAAGTTTATGCGTTTTTTAGCAATACGACCCACCGAATTGATGTACTCTGCCCTCAATAGCAGGAACCGGGAAAAGCCGGCCTACAAGGGGAAGTCGATGCATGAGATACGTCGTCGATGATATCAGCGGTCAAGCCGGGGGCGATGCCTGGCAGGCTGCCGTGACCGAAACCTACTTTCCACTCGATACCGAATACCGCAACAGGCGGGAATTCAGGGGCGTGCTGGAGACATGGTCTCTAGGCCTCGTCGGTGTGTCGAGGATGGAGTGCGACGGCGTCAGTTATCGTCGCCATCGCCGCCACTTTCTCAACGAACGCGATGCCAGTCTTCTCATTACCATTCCGGAAGTCAGCGAAGTCGACTTCTCGCAGGGCTCGCGCAGCGTCAATTGCAAGCCGGGCGGCTTCATTCTGGAGCGTGGCGATGCCCCCTATGAATTCTGGCACGGCCGCCCGAATGCCCTCTGGGTGCTGAAGGTCCCGGCTGCGAGCGTCCGATCGCGGATCGGCTCGACGGATCGGTTCAGCGCGCTCAGTTTTGACGGGACCCGCGGCGTCGCCGCTCTCTTTCTCGATACGGTTCGGACCACGATCAACCATGTCGACGACATCGACGACGTCGCGCGTGAACTGACCGGCCGACACATTCTCGAAATGCTTTGCCTGTCGATCGTCAGCGACGACCGCGTGCTCGATAGCAATATCTCCTCGATACGGGCAGGGCACCTGCATCGCGCCGAGCAGTACATTCGCGACAATATCAAGAATGCAGATCTCGGTCCGCAATCGGTAGCGGAAGCTGGCGGCATTTCGTTGCGCTACCTGCAGGGCCTGTTCCAGGACAGCAACAAGTCGATCAACGGTTTCATCCGCGACAGCCGTCTCGAGCGCTGTGCCGAGGAACTGATGTCGCTGACCGTCACCACGACGATTGCCGAAATCGCTTATCGATGGGGCTTTACCGACCAGTCGCAGTTCTGCCGTCACTACAGATCGAAATTTGGCTGTTCGCCGAGCGAGACGCGCCGCGAGGCCTTGCTTCGGGCAGGCAGGACCCACCCAGGGAAAAAGCCGCACTAGCCACTTCGGCCTAGCGGCAAGGGAAATTTGACGCCGTCCGGCGACCGATCCGGACTTTCGCAACTACCGGACAATCGAAGCGCCATTCCGTGACGGGTTGGCGAAAGAAGACTGCTGTCCGGTCGAACCATCCAGAGGACAGATCATGGCGAAGACGAGAGTTGCGGTGGATGTGGGAGGGACCTTCACCGACATCTGCATCATGGATGAGGAGACCGGGGCGATTCGTATCGAGAAGACGGCGTCGACCCCGGATGATCCGATGCAGGCGATCATGAACGGCATCGAGCAGGGCGGCATCGAGCTTTCCGAGGTCACCATGTTCTCGCACGGGACCACGGTCGCCACGAATGCGCTGATCACACGGCGTTTGCCACGAACGGCAATGGTCTGCACCGAGGGCTTTCGCGATGTCGTCGAAATCCGGCGCGCCAACAAGGAGGACCTCTGGGACACCTACAAGGACGTCGCCAAGCCCTACATTCCACGCCGCGACCGGCTGACGGTTGGCGAGCGTGTCGACGCCGAGGGCACGGTACTCGAAGCCCTCAACGAGGACGATGCCCACCGTGTTGCCGCGATCCTGAAAAGGCGCGGCATCAAATCGATCGCTGTCTGTTTCATGAATTCCTACGTCAATGGCGCAAATGAACGGCGCATGCGCGATATCCTCAAGGCCTCGATGCCGGAGGTGCCGGTGTCCATTTCCTCCGAAGTCATGCCGGAGATCTTCGAGCACGAGCGCTTCTCGACGACGATGGCAAACGCCGTCTGCGCGCCGGTAGTTGTCGATTACGTCTCCCGGCTCGGCGAAAAGCTGGCTGCCGGCGGTTACCGGCGAGACCTGCTGTTGCTGCATTCCGGCGGCGGCGTGATGACGCCAGCGAGTGTCATAGACTTCTCCGCCAGGCTTGCCGGATCGGGGATCGCGGCAGGCGCCATCGCCAGCCGCTTTATCGGCAATCTTTGCGGGTTTCAGAACTCGATCGGCTTCGACATGGGCGGAACGAGCACGGATGTTTCGCTCGCCTGGAACGGTCAGTCTCGTATCACCAAGGACTGGTATATCGAGTTCGGCTATCCCATCCGCTTTCCCTCTATCGAGGTGCTGACGATCGGTGCCGGCGGCGGGTCGCTGGCCTGGCAGGACGAGGGCGGATCGCTACGCAACGGCCCCCAGTCGGCCGGCGCCAATCCCGGCCCGGCCTGCTATCGAAACGGCAATCGGATTGCCACGAACACAGATGCAAATGTCGTCCTCGGCCGTCTCGGCAGCAGCCTCGCAGGCGGCAAGATCACCCTCGATCCGGCGCTCGCCGAGGAGGCCGTCCAGGAAACGGTGGCGACACCATTCGGCATGGAGCTTCACGCGGCTGCCGAGGCAATCGTCGCCGTCGCCAATGCAAACATGGCCAATGCCGTGCGCCTGATGTCGATCAGCCGTGGGTACGATCCGCGCGACTTCGCGCTCGTTGCCTTCGGGGGTGCCGGCGCCTTGCACGGGGCGGCTGTCGCAAGGGAGCTTTCCATTCCGACCGTGATCGTGCCTCCCAATCCCGGCGTCACCTCGGCCCTCGGTTGCCTGCTTGTCGATGTGCAGCACGACTTCTCCGAGAGCTTCATGACCGACGCCTCCATCGTTGCGCCGGCGGAGCTGGAGGCTGCGTTCCAGCGCATGGAGGCGCAAGCGTCCGAGCGCTTGCTGCACGAAGGGATAGCGCCGCAGGATATGGCGCTCCAGCGGACCGTCGAGATGATGTATCAGGGCCAGTGGCGCTCGCTCGCTGTCAGCGCACCCGCCCCGATCGTGAGTATTGCGTCCCTGATCGATGCTTTCCACGCGGAGCACGAGCGCGAGTTCAACTACCGCCGCGACGAAGCCCCGGTCGCCATCTTTCGCGTCGCAATCAAGGCGATCGGTCTCGTGCCCAAGGCCGAGCTGCCGAAATACCCGGTGCGCGACCATGCGCCTGCGCCCCTCGGCCGACGCGCGGTCTGGTTCGACGGCAAATCCTACGATGCGGCGATCTATCAGCGTGAGGTGCTTGAAGCAGGCGCCACCATCTCCGGCCCCGCAATCGTCGAACAGTTTGATTCGACCACGGTTGTCCCGCCAGGCATGAGCGCCCGGGTGGACGCATTCCTGAATATTCTTATCGGAACGAAAGGCTGAGAAATGACCAACTTCGTGGAAACCGAAAAGAGCCTCGATCCGGTCACCTTCGAGGTGCTCAAGAATTCCTTCATCACCACGGTCGACCAGATGGCCGAACAGATGCTGCGCACCTGTTATTCGTTCGTCATCTACAACCGCGACTTCTCCAATGCGTTGCATGATGCTGACGGCAACTCGGTTGCACAGGGCAACTACGACATCGCAGTCCATGTCGGCACGCTGCACAATACCTGCAAGGAAGTAATCCGCGTATTCGAAGGCGACATGGCGCCGGGCGACGTCTACGCAATCAACGATCCCTACGCCGGCGGAACCCACTTCAGCGATGTGCGGCTTGTGCGTCCGATCTTCGACGAAGACACGTTGATCGGGTTTTCGCAGTCGAACGGGCACTGGTCGGACCTCGGAGGGTCGGTCCCCGGCTCCTTCGACGTCACCGCCCGTGACATGTTCCGGGAGGGCATGCGTATCACGCCGGTGAGACTATTCCGTGCCGGCCGCTTCTGCTCCGATGTCGCCAATCTGATCGCCGCCAATACCCGCGATCCGGCATCGATCATTGGTGATATCCATTCGCAGGCCCAGGCGACCCAGGTAGCGGAGCGGGAACTGCTGCGTCTCGTCAAGAAATACGGCCGCGACACCGTCGTGCGCGGTATGGAGGAGGTTCAGGACTATGTCGAGCGGGCCGTCCGCAAGCGCCTTGCCGAATTGCCCGACGGCACCTGGGAAAGTGTCGACTATATCGACCGCGATCTCGGCGGCGGGGAAGGGATGATCCCCATCCACATCAAAATGACAATCAAGGGCGACACGATCCATTACGATTTCACCGGCAGCCACAAGACGATCGGCTCCATGTACAATTCCGCACCGGGGGCTACCTTTTCAGCAGTGGTCGCGGGAATGAAGACCTTCTTCCCGGATCTGCCCCTCAACAGCGGCTTTTATCGCATGATCGAGGTGACCGCGCCGAAGAACAGCGTGGTCAGTGCCGAGTGGCCGGTGGCAGTGACCGGATTCCTGATGCCGTTCGAGAAAATCATGAATTCGATCTTCGAGATGTGGTCGCAGATCATGCCGGAACGCGCCATCGCATGCGCTTTCAATCTCGAATATCTGCTGGCGGGCGGTCGCGACGCGCGCAAACCGGAAAAGCCGATCTTCATGTTCTACGAGTGGCTTCCGGGCGGATGGGGCGGGCGCAACGGCAAGGACGGCGCCGACGTGACGACTGCCTGCTTTGGAACCGGCCTGATGTCGCAGCCGAACGAAGGCAACGAGCGCGTCAACCCGACGCGGACGACGGAGTTTCAGATCAAGCAGGATTCCGCCGGTCCCGGCAAATGGCGCGGTGGTGTCGGCGTGCAGAAGACCTCGGTGTTGCTGGCGGCCGAAGATGCCGTGATGTCCTATATCTGCGATCGCGAGCGCGCCGTGGTCTGGGGTGTCGAGGGCGGGCTCCCCTCTATGCCGCACGGGCTGACGATCCGCCGCGCGGGCGAGGAGGTCGACACCTGGCTCGGTTCGGTCTTTTCCGACTATCCGGTGTTCACGGGCGATCAATTCGCCCGGCCGACAGCTGGTGGCGGCGGCTTCGGCGATCCGCTGGAGCGCGATCCGCTTCATGTGCTGGAGGACGTGATCGACGATTATGTCTCCATCGAGCGCGCCAAGGTCGACTACGGCGTCGTGTTGAAGGTCATAGATCGCGATCTCTGCGAGTACGAAATCGATCTCCCCGCAACAGAAACTGCCCGCACCGAGATTCGCCAAAACCGCAAGGAATGGGCGCGGTCGGATCCGGCGATGGTATCGGCTCGCTACAAGTCGGGCGAGATCGACTCCATGGATGCGGTTCGTCGCTTCGCCGTCATTCTCGATTGGGAGAGCGGCAACGTTCTCGAGAACACGACCCGGCAATTCCGCGAGAGCTTCGAGAGGCGCAGCGTAGCACACTGGAAGTGAGCGCCAGCGGCATTGCCTCGGTTGAGCTCGGGAAGCTGTATCTCTTTTTACGATACTAGATTCAGGAAACTACTATTTCACGGGAAGGCTTGCCTCTGAAATGATGCTGGAAAGCCGCAAAGACGGCGATTGAAGGGGTAAACGTCAATGTCCGAAAATCTGCGGCGGTCCCTGACCGTTGCCGGCAGCATCGATGAGGCGCTTGCCGCGCGCCGGCAGGGTGCGGCGATCCTCGCCGGCGGAACGTGGCTGATGCGCGATCCCCGTCGGGGCCACGCGTTGCCCGATGCATTAGTGTCGCTCCACAGGATTGCCGGGCTGACCAGCGTCGACATCGAGACCGGGCGCGTGACGATCGGCGCTGCCGTAACCCATGATGCGCTTGCCCGGTCACTTGCGGGCATAGGTGGCCTTGAGGCGGTGGCTGAAGCTGCCTCCGGTGCTGCCAACCCGGCAATCCGCCGGGTGGCGACTGTCGGCGGCAATCTCTGCACGCAAGACTTCGCCGCCGCCGATCTTCTGCCCCCGCTGTTGGCCATCGAGGCGGAAGTTGAGCTGTACGGCGACCAAGGGACAATGCGTGTCCCGATGGTGTCGTTTCTCACGGATCGGAAACGGCTGCTCGCCGATGCCATCCTCGTCAGGGTGATCATCAACCGCGACAGCGCCGCCAGCGCGCATGTGAGGCTGCCGTTGCGCCGGGCAGGCGACTATCCGGTTGCCATCGTTTCGATGGCGCGCCGCCTCGATGGCCGAATTCTCGTTGCCGTCGGCTCGGTCGAGCATGTGGCGCGGCGCTGGCTTTCGCTTGAACAGGCGTTTGCAGCCGAGCCGGGCGGATCGCCCGCTGAAGCCGAAACGGCCTATACCCTTGCTACCGGTTGCAACGACTTCCGGGGCCGCGACGGAATGGAGGCGGATGGCTGGTACCGGCGGCAGGTGTTGCCGGCGCTTGTCCGCCGATGCATGGCAGCACTTCTGAAGACGGAGGCCACCCGATGACCGTCACCCTTCACATCAATGGCTCCCGCTACCGTTTCAACGGCGATCCGATGACTCCGCTGGTCGATATACTGCGGCGGGAACGTTTCCTGACAGGTACCAAGGCCGTTTGCCGCGAGGGATTTTGCGGCGCCTGCACGGTGAGCGTCGACGGAGAGGCGATCATGTCGTGTCTCAGCCCGGTGGGATTGCTCGATGGCGCCACCGTGGTGTCGATCGAGGCGATGGCGACCGGCGATGGACCGCTGCATCCTCTCCAGGCCGCCTTCGAGGCAGCGGATGTGGTCCAGTGCGGAATGTGTTTTCCCGGCATGGTCATGAGCCTTGCGCCTTTCCTTCGCGACAACCCCGCGGCCAGCCGGGACGATGTGAAATCGGCGATGGTGGGCAACATCTGTCGCTGCACGGGCTATGAACGGATCATCGATGCGGTGATGGATGTCCTCGGACAGCAGGCCGAGGAGCACGTCCATGACTGATGTTTCGACGACCGTGATGGATCTTCCCCGCCGAGACACCCGCGACAAGCTGCGTGGACGAACGAAATACACCAATGACAGGGCCCGTCCGGATATGCTGCACGCTGTCCTGTTGCGGTCCACCGTGCCCGCCGGCCGCATTACCCGGCTCGATGTGTCCGCTGCTCTCGAGTGCCCCGGTGTGCTGGGAATTGCGACCGCAGCGGATGCGCCCGGCAATTACGGCATCGGTATCGCCGACCACCCGCTCTTTGCCGTCGATGTGATCCGCTACAATGGCGAGCCGCTCGCCGCGATTGCCGCCGAAAGCGAGGCCGAGGCGCGGGCGGCCCTGGCGGCAATCATTCTGGAGATCGAACCGCTTGCGCCAGTGCTGACGATGGCGGAGGCGCTGGCGCCCGGAGCGCGATTGCTGCACGAGGACTGGCGGACATATGAAGTGCTGACCGAGGGCGGTGCACGATCCGGCAACATTGCCTGGGAAGCGAAATCGGTACGAGGCGATGTCGATGCCGCCTTTGCCCGCCCCGATGTGACGATCGTCGAAAGCAATGTCGTCGTCGGCAGGCAGAGCCATGTTCCCTTCGAGCCGCGTGTCGCAATCGGCAGCTGGGAGGACGGCCGGGCGCATATCCAGACATCGACGCAGGTGCCATGGACCGTGCGCAATGTGACCGGTCGCGTCATGCAATTGCCGCCGGGCCGCGTTCGCGTCACCGTTCCACCGGTCGGCGGTGCATTCGGCTTGAAATTCGATGCGTCGATCGAGCCCATCACAGCTCTGCTGGCTCGTATGACGGGCCGAAGCGTCATGCTGGAGAACACCCGACAGGAAGAGATGGCAACCTGCCTCTGCCGGGAGAATGCAGAGATCAAAATTCGCTCGGCCGTTTCGGCAGAGGGCGAGATCGTCGGGCGCGAGGCCGTCGTGCTGATGGATTGCGGGGCCTATGGTGGCGAGCAGGTCTTTCTCACCACCATGACCTCCCATACCCTCGGAGGTAGCTACCGGCTGGGTGCTGCCCGCCTCGTCAGCCGCGCCGTCTACACCAACACGCCACCGAACGGCGCCTTCCGGGCCTGCAACGGCGTCTATAACGGCTTTGCGCTGGAGCGCCATACCGACGAGATATGCGCCGCAATCGGCATGGATCCCATGGAGTTCCGCAAGCGTAATGTGCTTGGCGACGGCGATCTCGGGCCGACCGGGCAGGTGTTCGAGGGTGATGTCCTGCGTCCGATGCTGGAGCGGATGGAGGTGCTACGGGAAAATACGGGAACGGCGGAAGCCCGGGCCGACGGTCGCCTTTACGGCCGCGCCACCACCGTGGGAACCTGGTTCATCTTCGTCGGGCCGTCTGCTGCGACCATCAATCTGAATGCCGACGGCAGCGCCACGCTGGTGACGTCCGGCGTCGAGATCGGCTCGGGAACAATGGTGCAGGCGCTGCCGCAGATCGTTGCCGGCCAGCTTGGGCTGCGACCGGAGCAGGTCGTGGTGCGCGAGGCGGATACGGATTCCGCCGGGCTGGATGTCGGGGTCGGTGGCGGGCGGACGACCGTCTCCATCGGTGCGGCGAGTGTGGGTGCGGCGGCCGAAGTCCGTGAAAAGCTTCTGCGGACGGCCAGTGAGATGTTGCAGACCGCCGCGAGCGACCTGGTGTTGCGCGAAGGGCGGGTGGAAATTGCCGGGCGACCCGGGACCGGGGTCTCCATCCCGACGGTGGTCGCCCATGCGCAATCGACCACGGGGCCGATCAGCGGTACAGGCAGCTTCACCGCGAAGAACACGCCGGCAATGGCAGGCTGCGCGATGGGCCACTTTATCGACGCGCTCGATATTCCCGTCTTCGTGGTCCACGAGGCTGAAGTGGCCGTCGATCCGGATACCGGGCATGTCGAGGTTCTGGCCTATCGGGTGGTGCAGGATGTTGGACGCGCGCTCAACCGTCGGGCCATCATGGGCCAGATCCAGGGCGGCGTCGTCCAGGGCCTCGGCTATGCGCTGCACGAGGAAGTGACGATCACCGCTGACGGCCGGATCGCGGAAGACGGCTTCGAGACCTACCGCGTGCCCCTGGCCGGGGATGTCGTGCCTGTCGTCGCGGATCTCTATGAGGGCGCGCCGTCGATGGGCCCGCTCGGGACAAAGGGAGCAGGTGAAGTCCCGATCCTTGCCGTCGGCTCGGCCATCGCCTGTGCGGTTGCGCGCGCAATCGGCAAGCCGGTCTCCAGCCTGCCGCTAACGCCGCCGCGCGTCCTGCGCCTGATCAACGATCTCGAACCCACCCCCACCCATCCGCACATCGCCGCAGATTGGGCGACCAATACGCTGGGCTAGGCTTGTTGCCGCGTCAGGACGTCGATAGTGCCGATCGCCTGCCGCATTCGACGTGATGGAGCTGGCGGTATTTTACGTCTGGGCAGATGCCATAGGGATTATTTTCTGAGAGCCATTTCTATCTCGTCGAGAACCTTGTCCTTGCCGATCCCGGTCAGAAAGGCCAGGCCCTTGATCACCGGTTTCGTGACGGATGCGGAAATGGGCGTGGTGGAGACGATAAAGTCGACGCCGTCGGCAAGCGACGGGACCTCGGTCGCCTTCGCCTGCATGGCGTTGAAAAACAGGCCACGCTTCTTCATTTCTTCGGTCACTGCAGCGTTCACGGCCGTCGACGTGGCAATTCCGGTACCGCATGCGAAAAGGATCGTTTTCTGCTTGGCCATGTTCAGGATTCCTTTGGTGAGCCGAGAAGCACCCTGACGTCATAAAGCGTTTTGGCGCGCTTCAATCCATCGAGCGTCGTCGGGCTTTGAATGGCTTCGATAATTTGTTGAAGGGTTTCGATCTGCTTGTCCTTGTCGTTGATGGCAAGCAGGAAAACGGTACCGACAGGGAGCAGTTCTTCCGGTTCCTCCATATTGGCGAACACAACCGGCGTCGACAGGGTCGCCATGGCAACGCCTGCCTTGATTACGTGCTCCGGGTCGGTGTGCGGCACGGCGACATTTTCGTCCCGCTCCAGCGGCAGTCCTGTCGGCAGATTCTTTTCGCGGCTGACAACGGCGTCCGCGTAGGTAGCCTTGACATATCCGAGCGTCTGCAGCCGGGCTGCGAGTAGCCGGATTACCTCTTCCGCCGTGGTAGCCCGAACATCGAGCAGGATGGCTTCCGGTTCCAGTATGTCCAACAGGGTAGGCATGTCGTCTCTCCAGTTTCTGTCACACCCGCACAAGGACTTTAGAGTGCGAGTGTCGTCTTTGCCGGTCTGGTTTACCAACGCCTTCTCTCAGGCCGCAGAAGCTTCCACCGGCTCGTCTTCCGCCCCGGCGGCCCGTTCCCAGGCAAGACTATTGCGCCGATAAAGGGCGAAGAGTGCCGCGATGATGGCCGCGAGCAGGACGATGCCGAAGACGCCGAGCCCCTGGATCGCGTTGATGATGACATAGGGGATCCAGAGGAAGCCGTCGACAACGGAGGTGACTTGCAAAGCGTTCGCCGGCAGCTTGAAGCCGGATGAGACGGCAGCGCTGGTAAACAACGGTGCAAGCGCATTCGCCACATAGAAGCCGATGGCAAGCGTCACGGTTCCAACCACGACCATGCGGAACACGTTGCCCTTGAGCAGCGGTGCCGTCAGGGCGACGATGAAAGGGATGACCGCGAGATCGGCAAACAGAATGACGCGATTACCCGGCAGGATAACCGAGAGGATGATCGCAATCGGAACCAGGATGAGCGACGACGAGATCGCCGCCGGATGACCAATCAGGATGGCGGAGTCCAGGCCGACGAGAAGTTCGCGGTCTCCGGTTCTCTTTCGCACGAACGCCTGTGCAGCGTCTGAAACCGGAAGCAGGCCTTCCATCAGCACTTTCACCATGCGTGGCAGGAGCAGCATGACTGCGGCGAGCGTCATGCCCGTGCTGAGGATTTTTGAAAGAACGGTCCCGAGATCGCCAGCGTTGTAGAAGGCGATGGTTCCGAGTATGAGGCCGATGATGAGGCCCAGCACGACCGGCTCGCCGAAAACGCCAAATCGACGCTCGATGGTTTCGGTGCTGATGTTGATCTTGTTGATGCCCGGGATGCGATCCATGATCCAGTTGAGGACGATTGCGATCGGCAGAATTTGTGCCGAGGCAATATGCGGCACCGAGATGCCGGGGACGCCATAGAACTGCTGGACTGCGCGGGCGGACCAGTCGGCAAACAGCAAGGACAGGGCAGCCGCCAGGGCTGCTATGGCGATGCCATAGGCAAGGCTGTCGGTTGCCGCCACGACCAGCGAACCGATGAAGGCGAAGTGCCAGAAATTCCAGACATCGACGTTCAGTGTGCGGGTCCAGCGCAGCAGCAGCAGGACGACGTTGACGAGAATGCCGACTGGAATGACCCACAAGCCGACCGACGAACCAAACGCGATGGCGGCAGCAGATGGCCAGCCAACGTCGACGATGTCCCGCTTTATGCCGGTGTTGGTGACGATCGCCTGGGCAACTGCGCCAATCGAGTTGAACATCAGCCCGAGAACAAGGTTGATCCCGATAAAGGCGACGCCGATTGTCACCGCCGCGCGAAATGCCTTGCCGACCTTCGCTCCGAGAATGACGGCAATGATGAAAATAACGATAGGCAAAAGAACAGTCGGACCAAGCGTATCGACGGCCGACTTCAAGCCACTCAGAAAAGTGTCCATATGCGAATTCTCCCCTCCCATGCTCCAGGCGGCTCCTCTGCCGCATCAGAACATTTGTTCCTCCAACAATACGAAAGTTTATGATTCAAAAAGAAATTTGTGTCAATTGCCTATCGGCGCACAGCTTTCGCGCTCGGATATTTACCGTCCTTTCGGCAAGTTCGCCCAAATCATGGCTTCCCTTGAAAGCCCCTCGAATGAACTGAATACCTTGTCGGCGCCCGCTTCAAGCAAATGTGTCTCGTGCTCAGCATAGGAGTGGCCTCCGCCGGTAAAGCCGAAAACCGTCATGCCGGCCGCACGTCCCGCCTGCGCGCCAAACAACGAATCTTCGATGACGAGACAATCAGACGGAGCGAACCCCATCTTGCTGGCTGCGAAGAGAAACAGGTCCGGGGCGGGCTTGCCGTGTTTCACCATGGACGAACTGAAAATGTCGTCGCCGAAAAACGAAATCAGTCCAGTCAGCGACAGGCTATGCTGTATTCTTTCCAGCGAGGAAGACGAGGCGACGCAGCATCGTGCATCGAGAGCGGACAGAAAAGCCGCCACGCCCTTCATGGCTTCGAGTTGCTCGGTGAAGACCTCTTTGGTTTCCAGCCAGACGTCCTCGACATGGTCCCTAGGGTAATCTTGTCCTGTCAGATCATGTATGCGGGCGAAGATATCGGCCTGCTTCATTCCAAAGCATTTGCCGACCACGTCCGGGGTGATTGTCAGCCCGTGCCTTGCATACACCCGAACATAGGCCGAGGCAGCCAACGGCTCGCTATCGACAAGAACGCCATCGCAACCGAATATGAAAAGCCGGTCTTTTGCCAATCCCTGTCCCTCCCCGGACACTGTGCGGAATTCCATTGGAGATGCTGCTAACTGCCTTTTGCTAAAGAAAAGTTCGTCTCGCTCCCCGCTTCGAATTTATACATATTGACATACCACAATACAAATGTTCATTTATGACGTGAGGATGAATGACTGGGCAGCGACACTTTCGGGAGGGGTGAAGATGGCTATATGGCAATGGGCGCTGCTCGCTTTGGGCGCGGTGTGGATGTTGCAAGTGATTGGCGTCTGGCTGCAGATGCGGCACTACACAGACGTCTTCAAAGGAATAACCAGCAAATATAATGACGGATACGTGGGTGCCGGACACGCGCGCGGTCGCCTCAGAAGAGGCACGATTGCATTGCTGGTCGTCGGCCAGGACATGAAGGTGCAACGCCTCATGACGATGACCGGACGTTCCGTTTTCGCCAAATTCAAGCGAAACGAGCAATATGAAGGCCAGTCGCTCAATGCATTGAAAGCTGCGCAAGCCGTCGCTGCTGCGGACAACACGCACGCGGCCATTTCCAAGGCAATCGAGCAGGTCGAGCACGTTCGAGAGGGCAAGGGGCCGGCAGCGCCGCGCCTCAGGCTGGCCTCGGCATAAAAACCAAAGCTATTTCAGATCAACCGAACTGCATTCAAGGAGGAGAGAATGTTATTCGCGTCAGTGCTGGCCGATCATGGCCATCTCACTATACACGATTTAGGGTCGACGTTTTCCGATGCTGCCTTGCACGGAAAGATGGTTGCCAAGGGAGCCGCCGATAAGCTTATCGTTCTGGCCCAGGCAAATTCCGACATTTCCGTCGAGCAATTCAAGGAAAAGCTGAACAGCGTCAACAAAGAAGAGCAGCTCGGCGGACTGGCGAATATCGGCAAGTATTTCATCGGCATTTTCCAGAAGGGCGGCGAGGTCTTCGCAGGCTTCGTGACAGGAATTATCCCGACGCTGGTCGTGCTGATGACCGCCTTCTATGCCCTGACCGAAATGGTCGGCGAGGAGCGCGTGCACGGCATTGCTCGCGGCGCCGGGCGCATTGCCTTGACGCGCTATACCGTGCTGCCGCTGCTGTCGGTGTTCTTCCTGACCAACCCGATGGCCTATACCTTCGGCGCGTTCCTGGAAGAAAAGCACAAGCCTGCCTTTTACGATGCAGCTGTGTCCTACGTTCATCCGCCGCTCGGCTTGTTTCCGCATATCAATCCCGGCGAATACTTCGTCTGGGGCGGCGTTCTCGTGGCGCTGCAGGAGCTGGAAAAGCGCGGCGTCGTCCCGGGCGGATACCACATCAAGATGGCCATCTGGTACGCCATTGTTGGCCTCGTGGTGATCCTGCTGAAGGGCATGCTGACGGAACGTATCACAATGATCATGGCCCGCCGTCAAGGCGTGGAACTCTGATTGCCACTTGGGAGGAGGGGCTATTATGGCAACTGAATACAAGGCAGTAAATATTTCGAGGGGTCCCCAGGGCTGGGGTGGCCCGCTGGTTATCCAGCCGACCATGCAGCGCAACAAGATCGTCTCGGTCACCGGCGGCGGTATTCACCCCGTCGCGCGGCGGATCGCGGAACTGACCGGCGGCGAAGCCGTCGACGGTTTCCGGGCGCCACCGGTCGAGGGCGAAATGGCCGTTGTCGTCGTCGATTGCGGCGGTACTGCGCGATGCGGGGTCTATCCGCGCAAGCGCATCCCCACCGTCAACATCACGCCTGTCGGACAGTCGGGACCTCTGGCGCAATTCATTACCGAAGACATCTATGTCTCCGGGGTGAAGGAGCAGAACATCACCATGGCCGACGGTTCCCAGCCGGTTACCGTGGCAGCGGCCGGAGGGGCTCCGAAGGCAACCGCCGCCCCCAAGACGATACCTGTCGAGACCGGCGGTGGTGGTTTCATCAACCTGATTGCTGGCATCGGTCGCGTCATGGGCCGCGTCGTCGGCATCTTCTTCAATGCCGGACGCCGTACGATCGACCAGGTCATCCGCAACGTGCTGCCGTTCATGGCATTTGTGACCATGCTGATAGGCTTCATTCTGTATACCGGCGTTGGCGATGTGCTTGCCGAGCCGATGGGGCCGCTTGCCAACAATATCGTCGGCCTTCTGATCATCTCCGCCATCTGCGGCCTGCCGTTCCTGTCGCCTATTCTCGGCCCAGGTGCGGTTATCGCCCAGGTCATTGGCGTGGCGATCATCGGCCCGCAGATCGCAAACGGCACCATTGCGCCCGCAATGGCCCTCCCGGCACTCTTTGCCTACAATGCGCAGGTCGGTTGCGACTTCGTGCCTGTGGGCCTGGCGCTGGGTGAGGCAAAACCCAAGACGATCGAGATCGGCGTTCCCGCAGTCCTCATCAGTCGCCAGATCATGGCCCCGGTTTCTGTGCTCATTGCCTGGGTTACCAGCCTGATCGTGTTCTAAGCCAACGCGTGCGGACGTCCAGCAGACTGCCCGCACGCCCAATGCTACAACACCAGGCCGAGCTATTTCTATAGAGAAGGATTTGTCCATGGCACTGCACCTCAAGACGCAGATTACCGCCGTCGGTCCCGACGTGGCCGATCTGGCCGATGGCGGGGTCCTCATTCTGTTTGCCGACGGCGCTCCGCCCGAACTGGCCGAAGTGTCCGTCCTCCATCTGCCCGATGTCGGGCCCACCGAACAGGAGCCTTCCGTGGGCTCGCCGATCATGGTGGGTTCTGCCAGCAGTCGGATCACGGCGATCGGGCCGATTGCCTGGAACAAGGTGCTGGAAATCGGCCACGTCGTCATCAACTTCAACGACGCTACGACCGTCGACAGCCCGGGTGCCATCTGCGCTGCGGCAATCGACGCGGATGTGTTGAAAAGCGCGCTTTCCGTCGGGACGACGATCACCATCGGTGATTGATCTCGACTGTTGCTGATTATCTAGTGAATGGATGTTTTTATGGAACGCTCAACAATTGTGCGCGTGAAGGAAGGTCTTCATGCTCGTCCGGCAACTCGCTTCGTCAAGCTGGCGAAGAGCTTTGCGAGCGAAGTGGAGATCGTCAAGGATGCGAAGGTCGTCAGTGCGAAAAGCTCGGTAAAATTGATGCTGCTAGCGGTCAAGGAAAATGACTCTGTGGCGCTGCGAGCGACTGGCGCCGACGCACTGGAAGCGCTGGATGCACTGGTGGAGTTCCTGGAGAATCCGGAGTCGGGTCTCGACGGCGTCACAAATGCCTCTGCGGCCCCAGCTGCAAGTGACGCTACCGGCAATGCAGCGCCTGAGCGCGCCGGCGTGCTTCAGGGGATCGCCGCCAGCGAGGGCGTCGGCCTGGCGAAGATATTTCGCTATTTTCCGAAGAAATTCAAACCTATGCAACGCCGGTTGCGGGACGATGAAATCCTCTTCGAAATCGAGCGATTCGAGAAGGCGATCTCGTCTGTCAGACAGCAGATGGAGGCAGCCCTCGCTGCCAAGGGATTGTCTGAAACGGACAGCAGCATCATTTCCGCGCTTGTCGAGATTGCCGGCGATCCTGAGATCATCGACGGCGTCGTGGTTGCGATCGGCGAGGGCCTCGATGCGACCGATGCCGTCTTGAAGGTTACGGACGAAACGGCAGCCTCCTTCGGTCGCGTTTCCGATGCCTATCTGAATGCAAGAGCCGACGACGTAAAAGCCATTGCGCGACAGATCTGTCTGGCGCTTGCCGGCGAGCGAGATATCGGTCTCGATGAAATCACGGAGCCATCCATTGTGCTGGCGGAAGACATCGGCGCCTGGGACCTGGCGCGCGCACCGGTTAAACTGATCAAGGGCGTTATCTGCGCCCACGGTGGCGCCACGTCGCATATCGCCATCATTGCAAGGGCGCACGGCATTCCGGCTGTCCTCGGTCTCGGCAATGGTATCGACGCCCTCGTCGCGGCCACGGACGTTGCCATCGATGGCGGCAAGGGACTTATCTATCCCGATCCGGATGCGGCGTTACGCGAGACGTTCGCCCGGCGTCTTGACGCGGCGGCGAATGAGGAAGTTCGTCTGCGTGCATTCAAGGATGTGCGGCCGCATCTCGCGGACGGCACGCCGATCGAGGTTGCCGCAAACATAGGCTCCATCGAGGAACTCGAAGCCGCCAAGGAAGCCGGTGCGATGGGCATCGGCCTGTTCCGTACCGAACTCCTGTTCATGAAGCACGGCGGATTGCCGAGCGAGGACATGCAGTTCGATATCTATTCTCAGGCAGCGCGGGGAATGGCACCCGATCCGGTCATCATCCGGACGCTCGACATCGGTGGCGACAAGCCAGTGTCGGGCATCGTGTTTCCCGAGGAGCAGAACCCGTTCCTGGGTTGGCGTGGTGTGCGCATGTGTCTCGACAGGCCGGATATCTTCAAGCCGCAACTGCGGGCACTGCTGCGCGCCGCAACGCAAGGCAATATCAAGGTGATGTTGCCGATGGTATCCACCATCGAAGAGGTCAAGCGCACGCGGGATCTGATCGGCGAATGCACGCGCGAACTTGCCGCGGAAGGAAAGCCTTTTGCGAGCTTCGCTCTCGGCGTGATGATCGAGACGCCCGCAGCGGTGATGATTGCGCCGTCGCTGGCAAGAGAGGTCGATTTCTTCTCGATCGGCACAAACGATCTGACGCAATACATCATGGCGGCCGACCGGATGAACCCGCAGGTGGCGGCACTCAATGACGTCGGCAATGCGGCAGTCCTGACGGCAATCGAGATGGCAGCGAGGGCCGGCAAGGAGGCTGGTATCATGGTCGGCATGTGCGGGGAGGCCGCTGCCCGCCCGGACCTGATCCCGTTGTTCCTGAAATTCGGTTTGACCGAACTCAGCATGAGCTCCGCCTCCATTCCGCGCGCGAAGAAATGCATTTCGGAACTCGGCTCCGCAAGCGCCGGTTGATCTGCCGGAGCCGGATATCGAAACCGTAATGACGATTTCCAATTGCGCCTACTGTTGTTAAGGGTAGTTTTTTACTTCCTAAGACGCGGGAGCCAACTTGGCACGTTCGAAGAAAGACATCTCAAAATCCGAAGGCGCAGAAGATCAGGCCCCATCGGCCGGCCAGACTTCGGGCAACCGGGCTGACAGAATGCGCATTCGGGCTGCCTGGATGTATTTCGTCGAGCAAATGACCCAGAACGACATCGCGGATATTCTGGGCGTCGGGCGCGTCACCGTCGTTCGCATGCTGGCGGAGGCGCGAATTCGCAACGAAGTAAAAATCGCCATTGAGGGAGAGCTTGCGGAAATCGTCGGGCTCGAGCGATCGCTCGAGATCGCCTTCGGAATAGAGCAGGTGGTCGTGGCACCTTTGTCCGATCCGGAAGCGGACCCCATCCCGACGATCAGTGCAGCAACCGGTGCGTTTCTGTCTAACGCGATGAAGCCGGGAATGACGGTCGGTGTCGGCTGGGGCAGGACGTTGTTTGCCTGTCTTTCGTCGATCAATGCCCGTAATCTTCAGGATTTCAAGGTGATTTCGCTTCTGGGCGGTGTCAGCCAGGCGCGCCGATTCAATCCTGCCGAATTTGCCTGGCGCTTTGCCCAGGTGTTCCAAGGCGACGGCTACCTCATTCCGGCGCCAGCGATGGTCGACAGCCTGGAAACGAAGGAAGCGCTGATCAAGCGATGCGGTCTCCAGGATATTTTGGACATGGCCGACAATATGGATGCGGTGGTTGTCAGTGTCGGCGGCATCGATTCTGCAACAACCTTTTATCGCGGCGGCTTTCTTACCGAGAAGCAGAGAAGCGAACTGGAAAAGCTGGGCGCGGTTGGCGACCTGCTATTCCATTTTTACGATCGAAATGGCGATGTGCTGAATCATCCGATCAACAATCTCATCATGTCGGTCGAGGTCGATCGTATCCGCCGAACTCCCTTGCGGATCCTCGCTTCGGGCGGAATAGACAAGCGCGAATCGATGCTCGGCGCCATGCGCCTTGTCCAGCCAACGGTCCTCATCACCGATGAGGAAAGTGCACGGCGCCTGTTGCAGGGCGCAGATGATTTCCTGGCAGCAGAAGCGCCATAAACCTCGCCTGAACTACCCATTTATCCGTGAAATTCGAGAGCCGGCCGATCCCACATCGGTGGCATGCGTACGCTGTTGCCTGATCGGAGCAGCGCATCTTTGAGGTCTCGAAATGAACATTCGCGTTGACAGAAAGACAAATGTACGAATACAGTCGTACTGAAAGACACGGTCATTAATTAACTTGGGAGGAGTTTCTATGGCTATCAACGTCGCGCCAACGGGCTTGGCGCGTGACCTCATTGCACGCGCTGAAACAGGACGTCCGGTTCGTATCGGCTTGATCGGCTCAGGCGAAATGGGAACCGACATCGTTACTCGCGTAGCCCACATGACGGGCATCGAGATCGGTGCAATCTGCGATCTCAATCTTCCCGCCGCGTCACGCGCGGTCGACATTGCCTACCAGGAAACCGGACATGCACGCGAAGCCGACAGCGCAAGCGCGCTGACGGCGGCGATGGAAAGCGGCAAGATCGCCGTCACCAGCGATGCCAATCTCATCCTGCAGAATGGCCTGATCGACGTCGTGATCGATGCGACCGGCGTGCCCGCCGTTGGCGCTGAAATCGGCCTCTCCGCCATGGAAAATGGCAAGCACCTCGTCATGATGAACGTCGAAGCCGACGTGACGATAGGGGCTTTCCTGAAGAGCGAGGCCGAGCGCCTTGGCGTTACCTACTCGCTGGGCGCCGGCGATGAACCGTCTTCCTGCATGGAGCTGATCGAATTCGTCTCGGCGATGGGGCATCCGATCGTTGCGGCCGGCAAGGGAAAGAACAATCCCCTGAACATCGATGCCATACCGGACGACTATGCAGAGGAGGCCGCGCGCCGACACATGAATGTCCGTATGCTCGTCGAATTCGTCGATGGATCGAAGACGATGGTCGAGATGGCGGCAATCGCCAATGCGACCGGGCTGGTTCCTGACAAACCCGGCATGCACGGCCCGGCAGCAACGCTCGACCAGCTTGCAAAGACGCTTGTGCCTGAAAAGGACGGTGGCGTGCTGTCGCGCATCGGAGTCGTCGATTATTCCATCGGCAAGGGTGTGGCGCCCGGCGTTTTCGTCGTTGCCGACATGTCGCATCCGCGGATTTCGGAGCGAATGGAAGACCTGAAGATGGGCAAGGGCCCGTACTTCACATTCCATCGGCCCTACCACCTGACGTCTCTCGAAGTGCCGCTGACCTGCGCGCGCGTCGTGCTTTACGGCAAGGCCGACATGGTGCCCCTGTCGAAGCCGGTCGCAGAGGTCTGTGCTGTCGCCAAGAAGGATATGAAGCCGGGCGAAAAACTCGATGCAATCGGCGAATATTGCTACCGCGCCTGGATTATGACGGCGCCAGAGGCGCGCAGCGCGTCGGCCATTCCCTGCGGCTTGCTGCAGGGCGGCACTGTGACGGCCGCCATCAAAAAGGGTGAGCTGATCACCTATGCCAACGCGGCAGTGGCGCCGGGCTCGAAGATCGCAGCGCTGCGGGCGCGTCAGGACAAGCTTGTTTACGGGGCAGGAGCTTAAGGATGCCAAACAGTCCGACAGCCGAGGCAATTGTTGCTGAAACAGGCAACATGCCTTTTCTCTACAGGAATTTCAGCCGCGAGCAGCTCTTGGAAGCCTTGCGGAAGATGCATCTGATCCGGAAGTTCGAGGAAGGCGCCGAGGAGAGTTATACGCGTGGTCTGATTCATGGCACCATGCATCTTTCCATCGGTCAGGAAGCGAGCGCCATGGGCATCTGCCTGGCGCTGACCAACGAAGACCAGATCACCTCGACGCATCGCGGTCATGGCCATTGCATTGCCAAGGGTGCGGATGTGAAGCGCATGTTCGCGGAGTTCTTCGGCAAGACGACCGGCTATTGTGCCGGTCGCGGTGGATCGATGCACATCGCCGATGTGACGACTGGAAACCTCGGTGCCAACGGCATCGTCGGCGGCGGCATTCCGATTGCGGTCGGCGCTGCGCTGACATCGAAGCGGATGAAAACCGGCAAGGTCGTCGTCTGTTTCTTTGGCGACGGCGCCAACAACGAAGGCGCATTCCATGAGGCGCTGAACATGGCGGCGGTCTGGAAGCTGCCGGTCGTCTTCGTCTGCGAGAACAACAAATACGGCATGTCGACTTCGACCGAGCGCTCGACCGCCGTCCCGAACATTGCCGATCGCGCGGCCGGCTATTCGATGCCGGGTGTCATCGTAGACGGCAACATCCTGTCGGATGTCGCGGAAGCCTCGCAGGCTGCCGTCGAGCGGGCGCGATCCGGTCTGGGGCCATCGCTCATCGAGTGCAAGACTTACCGGCATCGTGGCCATTCCAAGAGCGACCGCAACCGCTACCGGACGAAGGACGAGATAGACGACTGGATGACCAATCGCGACCCGATAGACATGTTCGAGAAGCAGCTGGCCGAATTCGGCATAGCGGACGAGGCGACGCTGGCAGGCATTCGCGACAGCGTTCGCGAGGAGATTGAAGCAGCCATCGAATTTGCCAAGTCCAGCCCATCGCCCGAAACGGCTGATCTCGGACAGAACGTATATACGGAGCAGTCGTAATGGATGCGGCAGTGAGAGAGCTGAGCTATTCCCAGGCTATTCAGGAGGCGATGGCGATTGCCATGGAAGCCGATGAGCGCGTGTTTCTCATGGGCGAGGATATCGGCGTGTACGGTGGCGCCTTCCAGGTGACCGGCGATCTGATCGAGCGGTTTGGCCCCGACAGGGTCATGGACACACCGATCTCCGAACTCGGCGGCGCGGGCGTGGCGGTGGGCGCTGCCCTGACCGGTATGCGTCCGATTTTCGAATTCCAGTTTTCCGACTTCGCGGCCCTGGCCATGGAGCAGATCGTCAACCAGGCGGCGAAAATTCGCTACATGCTGGGTGGAGCGGTTTCCGTACCGCTGGTCATGCGCTTTCCGGCAGGCTCGGGAACCGGTGCGGCAGCACAGCACAGCCAGAGCCTCGAGGCATGGCTCGGTCACGTTCCCGGCCTGAAGGTCATCCAGCCGGCCACGCCGCACGATGTGAAGGGCATGCTGCTGGCGGCCATCGAAGACCCGGACCCGGTGATGATCTTCGAGCACAAGCTGCTTTACAAGATGAAGGGACCCGTTCCCGAAGGCCACTATATCGTGCCGATCGGTAAGGCTGCCATCGCGCGCGAAGGCCGCGACCTGACGATCGTTGCGACGTCGATCATGGTGCACAAGGCGCTGGAGGCTGCCGATACGCTGGCGGCCGAGGGTATCGATGTCGAAGTCGTGGATCTTCGCACCATTCGCCCGATGGACCGGGAAACCGTCATCGCCAGCGTCAAGAAGACTTCCCGGCTGATGTGTGTCTACGAGGGCGTCAAGACCCTCGGTGTCGGTGCCGAGGTCAGTGCGATGATCGCTGAAAGCGATGCCTTCGATTACCTCGATGCACCCATCGTGCGGCTTGGGGGCGCCGAGACACCCATTCCTTACAATCCCGAGCTGGAGAAGGCAGCCGTGCCGCAAGTCGCCGGCATTCTCGCGGCGGCACGCGATCTGGTGAAGGGAGTGCGCTGAGCCATGGCAATCGAAGTCATTCTTCCGAAGGTTGACATGGACATGGCAACCGGCCGGATATCCAAGTGGTTTTTTGAAAGCGGCGCCACGGTTAAGAAAGGCGATGTGCTTTTCGAGATCGAGACCGACAAGGCAGCCATGGAAATCGATGCCCCGGCAAGCGGCATCCTGCGCGACGTGGTAGGCGCCGAGGGTGTCGATATCGCCGTCGGAGCGCCGGTGGCGTGGATCTACGAAGACGGCGAGGCTTATTCGCCGGGCTCCAGCGCTGCACCCGCCGCGCCCCAGGCAACAAAAACTGAGGCCGTTCCGGAGCAGCCGGCATCCGTTGAAGCCCCTGCAAGCACCGTGGAAACGGGCGAGGGCATCCGGGCCACCCCGCTTGCCCGGCGATTGGCGCGCAATGCCGGGATAGACATCAGCCGCATAACCGGATCCGGACCAAATGGCCGGGTGACACGCGCCGACGTGGAAGGCTACACACCGCCTGTTCAGCAGGAAGAACCCGTTGCCGCGCCTACCGCTGCTCCGAAGCCTGTGGTTGCCGGACCGTCGAGCGAGCAGACCCGCAAGCTCTTTGCCGAGGGAAGCTACGATCAGGTCGCCCATAGCAACATGCGCCGGACGATTGCGCGCAGGCTCGTCGAGGCAAAGAGCACCGTACCGCATTTCTATCTGACGATCGATTGCAACATCGACGCTCTTTTGAAACTGCGGGCCGAGGTGAATTCCTCGACGCTTCCGATCGGCGGCAAGCCAGCCAACAAGCTTTCCGTCAACGACATGGTCATCAAGGCCTACGCAATGGCACTCGCCGCAGTTCCTGATGCCAACGTGTCATGGACTGACGACAGCCTGATCGTCCATCGGCATGTAGATATCGGCGTTGCCGTATCCGTACCCGGCGGGCTTATCACGCCGATCGTGCGAAATGCCGAGACAAAGACCTTGTCTGTCATTTCGACCGAGATGAAGGACCTCGGTGCCCGCGCCAAGGAAGGCAAGCTGAAGCCCGAGGAGTACCAGGGGGGGACCGCCGCGATCTCCAATCTTGGCATGTTCGGCATTCGCGAATTCGCAGCCATCGTCAATCCGCCGCACGCCACCATCCTTGCCGTCGGCGCCGGAGAAAGACGCGCCGTGATCTCCGGGGAGGCCGTGGTACCCGCGACGCTGATGACCGTGACGCTATCGACCGATCACCGTGCAGTGGATGGCGCGCTCGCGGCAGAGTTGATCGGAGCTTTCAGGACATACATCGAAACGCCGATGGCGATGATCATATAGTGCAAGTCCGGGTGGATCAGATTCACCCGGATGCCCCAAAGTCTCTTTGCGAAGATAGCCTGGAGGAAAAGTCTAACTTCCATGCCTGAGCGATCATGAAGGCCGATCGCCGCGGCGCTCAAATTGTCGGCGCTACCAGCCGTTCTGTGCTCGGGGCCCGATCGAGCTTGTTTTCCGCATTTTGCCGGGCGAGCATGCCGACGCGCATCTCTGGCAGATCAGGTGTCGCCCAGTTGGGCTCGCCGCCAAAAAACTTATCGAGAAATGCGACCGCATAGGCAGGCATCTCGCTGGTGTTCTCCTTGAACGACCACCAGGTCCGCAGATCATCCACACCGCCCGACAGGGGTAATGTCGACTGGAATTCCTGCTGATGCACCGCTATGACCGCACTGATGCAATAGTTGGTATAAAGAAAACCCTCGGGCCAGAAGGCCACAATCCCGGGGACCGGAACGGCACTTTTTGCCTCTACCAGATCGACTTTCGCAGGCCGCGCCTTGATCAGTTCTTTCAATGCGAGACCGCCGGCAAAAACGATGAAATCCGCACGGTTCACAGTCGCCAGGCTCTTCTTCGCATCCAGCACCTCGACCCAGTCGATGAATACCTTTGCAAGCTTGTCCTCGTCGATGGTGACAGACAGTCCGTAACGCGCAGATAGCGTCTGCGCACTGCTGCGAAATGACTTTCGAAACCATCTGAGTTGGCGGAGCCGATGTCCGAAATCAGGCTCTGCTGCAATCTCATTCTGGGTGAGCAGATCCAAGCGCGTAACTCCGGCAGGACAAATTATCCCGAATGTTGCGCTTAATTTGTACAATATGCATAAGAAACTGTCAAATGTTCAGCGCACAGCTTCAGGGAAGGTGTCTGAGAAGGCTCGTGCAGGTTTTAATCAGCGCTTCGGTTCGCGAGCCGGACCTGATGGCTTCCTGAAAGACCTCGCTGCGGAGATTGCAAACCGTGATCGCATCCGGCGTAAACGACTGAAACTCGCTTCCCGTGAGGCGATCTGAAATCGAAAGTGCGAACGCAAGCGACAGGGCCGCGTAGAGTTTCCAGGTTTCGCTGTCATGGGCATTACCGACGCTCGCGATTGGCTCGTGCTTTACGAACGCGATGAAAACTGTTGCGCAGCAGGTGCCGAGGTCGTCCACGGTCCATCGCTCGCTTCTGGACATCGTCATGACTTGCCTTGCCGCTGCCGTGACACGCGCTTTCAGGATGAGCCGGGCCGGGCCGACGCCCTTGGTGATGAGCTTGAGCGCCGCGTAAAGGTCGTCGGTGAGTTCGTCCTCGTCGCCAGAGATTGCTCCGCCCGCTGCACCGAAGTAGAAGGAGAACTCCCGGAACCCTGCCTCCGGCGCCCGCAGATCCCGCAAAGGCGTGACGAGCGATTGCAACGTTGTCATCACCCCATCCACCGTCTGCAAAGTGCCGCCGACAAGACGGCTTAGCTCTGCCGGAAGGGGTGGCAATGGCTGGTTGGCGACGCTGATGGCGGGTGCCTCGGAGCTCAACGTGTGGATGAGATGCCGGAAGCCCCGAAACTGGTCACCGATATTGTCTTTCAGGTCCCGTCGAATGGTAGAAAGCATGGCACAGCCTCTATCTGAAGAACGCCCGGCCGAGCCGAGGCATTTCGTCAGATTATATCCTATGTCAGGGCAATATTGTACGCCCTTCGTCGCAGAAATAGTGCCTTCCGGTTCACTTGTATGACACTTCGCAACCACGCCAGGATGCGTGTGCGGGTGTAGTGGCCGTTTGGTCGCAATGGGCCTTGATGCGCGCGCACCTAAAACGCAGCGCCCGGCCAGCGCATATCTCTGCCCGCATCAGGAGTTCCAACTTCCACCGGTTCAGCTCTCATCAAGCCCCGCGGCTGTGTTTCGCACTGTGGCAATGACATCATCTTTCATCCCCTTGACGCCTTCGTCGGGCTGCCATAGGCTTTGTCGTATTCACCAGGGGTGTCCCGTCAAGGGGCTGAGATTCTGCTATCGCGCGCAGTGACCCGTTGAACCTGATCCAGTTCATACTGGCGTAGGGACGGTGCAAAGCGCTGCTGCAGTTACAGATCCGCATCCCGGATTCCGTGTCGGCGTTCTTCCATCATTCCGGCTCTAGGACTGGGTCTCCAAACGCAAACTTGGAGCCTCACGATGAATATTGCCGCTAAAAACCAGAGCCCGACGGTCACCTCGGGCGCATTCCCGGCCTCCCGCAAAATCCATGTCGAAGGCCAGCGATATCCCCACATTCGCGTGCCGATGCGCGAAATCTCCCTGCATCCGACTGCGGGGGAGCCGCCTGTTATCGTGTATGACAGCTCGGGCCCGTATACCGATCCAGGCCATATCGTTGCGATCGATCGCGGTCTTTCGCGCCTGCGGGAAAACTGGATCCTGGCGCGCGGCGATGTTGAGCGTTACGAAGGCCGCCACGTCATGCCGGAGGATAACGGCTTTGCCACCGGCGAGCGATTGACGCCGGAATTTCCCGTTCGCAATGCGCCTCTGAAGGCCGCTCCCGGCCGGGCCGTCACCCAGCTTGCCTATGCTCGCGCCGGCATCATCACGCCCGAGATGGAATTCATTGCCATCCGCGAAAATCTCGGACGCCAGGCTGTCCGTGAAGCCTCGTTGCGGGATGGCGAAAGTTTTGGCGCTCACATCCCGGATTTCGTAACGCCGGAATTCGTGCGCCGCGAGGTGGCCGAGGGCCGCGCCGTCATTCCGGCCAATATCAACCATCCCGAAAGCGAGCCGATGATCATCGGCCGTAATTTTCTGGTGAAGATCAACGCCAACATCGGCAACTCTGCTGTCACCTCGTCCATGGAGGAGGAGGTCGAGAAGATGGTCTGGGCGATCCGCTGGGGCGCCGATACGGTGATGGACCTGTCGACCGGCCGCAACATCCACAATATCCGCGACTGGATCGTCCGCAATTCGCCCGTGCCGATCGGCACCGTGCCGCTCTATCAGGCTTTGGAAAAGGTGGGTGGCATTGCCGAGGATCTTTCCTGGGAGGTCTATCGCGACACACTCATCGAGCAGGCCGAACAGGGCGTCGATTATTTCACCATCCATGCCGGCGTCCGTCTCGCCTATATCCACCTCACCGTGAACCGCGTGACCGGCATCGTGTCGCGCGGCGGGTCCATCATGGCCAAGTGGTGTCTGCACCACCACCGCGAAAGCTTTCTCTACGAGCACTTCGACGAGATCTGCGATATCGCCCGCGCCTACGACGTGACGTTTTCGCTGGGCGACGGACTTCGTCCGGGCTCGATTGCCGACGCCAACGATGCCGCCCAGTTCGCGGAGCTGGAGACGCTGGGCGAACTGACGAAAATCGCCTGGGCAAAGGATTGCCAGGTGATGATCGAAGGACCGGGCCATGTTCCGATGCACAAGATCAAGGAGAACATGGACAAGCAGCTGGAGACCTGTGGAGAGGCGCCGTTCTACACGCTTGGACCGCTGACCACCGATATCGCCCCCGGCTACGACCACATCACGTCGGCAATCGGCGCCGCGATGATCGGCTGGTTCGGCACCGCTATGCTCTGCTACGTGACACCGAAGGAACATCTGGGCCTGCCCGACCGCGACGACGTCAAGACCGGCGTCATCACCTACAAGATCGCCGCCCACGCCGCCGATCTCGCCAAGGGACATCCGGGCGCACGCCTGCGCGACGATGCCCTGTCTCGCGCCCGGTTCGAATTCCGCTGGGAGGACCAGTTCAATCTTTCGCTCGACCCGGATACGGCGCGCAGCTTCCACGACCAGACGCTGCCTAAGGAGGCGCATAAGGTGGCGCATTTCTGCTCCATGTGCGGACCCAAATTCTGTTCGATGCGGATTTCGCACGATATCCGAGCCGAAGCGCAGAAGGAGGGGCTGGAGGCGATGGCCGCCCGTTATCGCGATGGCGGCGATCTCTACATGCCCGTGGAAAACGCGGCCGAACACGTGGTAGGTGAAGCCTGATGGCAGGGGTGCTCGTCAGGGGCGCCGGTGTCGCCGGACTGGCTGTCGCCTATGAGCTGCGCAAGCGCGGCCATGAGGTCGATATTGTCGATTGCCGGGATGCGGCAGGGCTCGGGGCATCGTCCTTCGCCGGCGGAATGCTCGCGCCCTATTGCGAAAGCGAGGCGGCGGACGAGAGCGTTCTGACACTGGGTCGCGGGGCGGCCGATTGGTGGAGCGACGCCGTTCCGGGCGAGGTCGTGCGCAACGGCACGCTGGTGGTGGCGCAGCCGCGCGACCTGCCGGATCTCGTCCGGTTCGCCTCCCGCACGACAGGCCACGTCTGGCTCGACCGGGATGGTATAGCCGAACTCGAGCCATCGCTTGGCGGTCGCTTCGAAAGGGCGCTGTTCTCTTCGTCTGAAGCCCATCTCGATCCGCGGCGGGCGCTGACCTGCCTGGCCGAAGCTCTCGTCCGGGGTGGCAGCCGGTTTCACTTCGGTGCCAGCCAACCGCCGGAACGGCACTACACTTCCACAATCGATTGCACCGGACCGGCGGCTATCCCCCACATTACCGGGCTGCGTGGCGTACGGGGCGAGATGCTGCATCTGGAAACCGATGAGATCAGTTTGTCGCGTCCGGTGCGGATGCTGCATCCGCGCCATCCCATCTATGTCGTGCCGCGCGCCAACCACCGTTTTATGGTTGGCGCGACGATGATCGAGACGGAGGATGACGGGCCGATTTCGGCACGTTCGCTGATGGAGCTGCTCAATGCGGCCTATGCGCTTCACCCGGCCTTCGGCGAGGCGCGGCTGGTGGAAACTGGTGTCGGCATCCGTCCGGCCTTCTCGGATAATGTCCCGCGCGTGGTTGAAACCGGGGAGGGGCTGGCGATTGCCGGCATGCACCGCCACGGCTTTCTGCTGGCGCCCGCCATGGCCGTGAAGGCCGCAACACACCTCTCCAATGGAACGTCCACCAGGAAGGAGTTTTCCCGATGAAACAACTCATCGTCAATGGTGAAACCCAGGCTCTGCAGGCGGCAACGCTGGCGGAGCTACTTGCCGTGCTGGAATACGAAGGCGAGTGGCTGGCCACAGCAGTCAATGGCGATCTCGTGCACCGCGAGGATAGGGCGGACAGGCGCCTCGAAGACGGCGATCGGATCGAAATCCTGTCGCCCATGCAGGGGGGCTGATCAATGCTGAAACTTTACGATACCGAACTGTCGTCGCGCCTGCTGCTCGGAACGGCGCGTTACCCGTCTCCGGCGGTGCTTGGCGAGGCGGTCAGGCGGTCGGGTGCCGAGATCGTCACCGTGTCGCTTCGCCGCGAAACCTCCGGCGGCAGGGCAGGCGGTGCATTTTTCGAACTCATCCGCCAACTCGGGGTGCGTGTCCTGCCCAACACGGCCGGATGCCATAGTGCCTCGGAGGCCATTCTGACTGCCAGGATGGCAAGGGAGATCTTCGCGACAGACTGGATCAAGCTGGAAGTCATCGGCAATCACGACAGTCTGCAGCCGGATGTGTTCGAGCTTGTCGAAGCAGCGCGGATCCTCGCAGGCGAAGGGTTTTGCGTCTTTCCCTACACGACGGACGATCTCGTCGTTGCGGAAAAACTGCTGGCCGCTGGTTGTCAGGTGCTGATGCCCTGGTGCGCGCCGATCGGTTCGGCGGCGGGTCCGCGCAATGCGTCGGCGCTCGTTGCCTTCAGGGCGGCCTTCCCCGCGATCCCGCTGATCGTCGATGCCGGCCTCGGGCGGCCGTCGCATGCGGCCGCGGTCATGGAACTGGGTTACGACGCCGTTCTGCTCAACACCGCTGTCGCCATGGCCGGCGATCCGCCTGTCATGGCCGAGGCGTTTGCGAAAGCAGTCGATGCGGGGCGGCTTGCCTATCTGTCCGGTATGCTGGAGCCGCGTGACATGGCCGTTCCCTCGACGCCCGTCATCGGCAAGGCGGTGTTTCAATGAAGTTCGATCCCTTCTACCTCATCGTCGACAGTGCCGACTGGATCGAGCGCCTGGTGCCGCTCGGCGTGAAACTCGTGCAGTTGCGCGTCAAGGACAAGTCTGAGACCGAGTTGCGGCGGGAAATCCGGCGCGCCAGTGCCGTGTGCCTGGCTCACGGATGCCAGCTTATCGTCAACGACTACTGGCAACTGGCGATCGACGAAGGATGTGACTTCGTCCATCTCGGACAGGAGGACCTTGCCGGGGCAGACCTTGCCGCCATTCGCGCGGCCGGATTGAAGCTCGGGCTTTCCACCCATGATGTCGCCGAACTCGACACGGCGCTTGACGCTCGACCGGATTACGTCGCGCTTGGGCCGGTCTGGCCGACCATCCTCAAAAAGATGAAATGGCAACCACAGGGGATCGAACGGGTTGCCGAGTGGAAGCGTCGTATCGGCGATCTTCCCCTCGTTGCCATCGGCGGCATCACTGCCGAGCGGGCACCGCTGGTGTTGGAGCATGGGGCTGCGTGCGCAGCTGTCGTTACCGACATCACCCTTCATGAAGACCCGGAAGGCCGGACACGGCAATGGCTTGCAGCAACGGCACCGTGGAGACTTGGGGAAATCGAGAAATGACGCTGATAGCCCTTACCATCGCCGGATCGGACAGCGGCGGCGGCGCCGGTATCCAGGCGGACCTCAAGACATTCTCCGCCCTCGGCGTTTACGGCGCAAGCGTGCTGACCGCCGTCACTGCGCAGAACACGTTGGGCGTTTCGGCCATAGAGGATATCTCTGTTTCCATGGTTGCAGCCCAGATGCAGGCGGTGCTCGCTGATCTCGTCGTCAACGCGATCAAGATAGGCATGCTGTCGCGCGAGGACACGATCCGGACCGTTGCCGAGGGCTTGCGGGGCTTCGACGGACCTGTCGTGCTCGATCCCGTCATGGTGGCAACATCCGGAGACAGGTTGCTCCGCGACGATGCGGTGGCTGCGTTGAAACGAGCACTGATGCCGCGAGCCGATATCATAACGCCGAACCTCTTCGAGGCGGCAATCCTGACAGGCCTGCCTGTCGCGGACACGCCTGAAGACGTTGCACGGCAGGCACTGCAGTTACGCAACGAGGGCGCACGTGCGGTGCTGATCAAAGGGGGTCATGGCAAGGGTAGCGAATGCGTCGACACCCTTTTGACCATCGACGGAGCGGTCCATACCTTCAGATCCCCTCGTCTGGAAACACTCAACGGTCACGGAACCGGCTGCACCCTGTCAGCAGCCATTGCCGCCCAACTCGCACACGGCCACGATCTGCCGACTGCTGTTGGAATGGCAAAGGAATACGTGCACGCAGCCCTGGCCGCTTCACAGGATCTGCGGATCGGAAAGGGCCGGGGTCCGGTGCACCATTTCCATGCCCAGTGGTAGGAGTGGTGAAGCGGTTAGTCCATTGAGCGCAAACCGCAAGCTTCCGGAGCCGATCGTATCGCGGCGTTATTTCTTGCTCGGCCTGACGGCGCTGCGCAACTCGATGAGGCGATCAAGCGATTGCAGTGTCCTGTCGCGCGCAACTGTGGCCAGCGCCAGCATCAGCGCTTCGATGCAAACCATGGTGGAGCCGTGCAGAGCGACGTGTTCCGTCTTCGCCCGGGGAATGACGATCGATGCGTCCGCATACCGGCGCAACACGGTGTCGGGCTGTCCTACCAGCATGACGATGGGGATGCCGAGACGCTTGGCTTCGCCGATCGTGGCCATGGCCTCGCGATGTGGTCGGCCATATGCCATCATAATGAGCGCGTCACCGCTTTCCATCGACAGCAACTGCTCGGCAAGAGCGATCCCTGTAGCGTTCAGCGTATAGGACCGGTAGCCGTTTCTCTGGAAAAGACGGGAAGCGTAGCTTGCGATGATGCCGGAAGCGCCTATCCCGAAGACCCCGATGGATCGTGCCTCGAGAAGCAGGGGCACCGCCAATTTCAGGGCGTCGCGACTGGAAGGTTCCGCTAGTGCCGCCATCGCCTTTCGATGATCGTCGATGACAAAATCGATCGCGGCATCCGCGCCGCTGTCGAGTGCCTCCGTCGTCGCGGCCATCTTTTCGGAAGGCGAGTCCGTTTCGCCGATATGAGCCTCGAGCGTATCCTTGAGGTCGATGAGGCCTTCGAAGCCGAGCGCCTGAATCGCGCGAATGACGGTTGCATCCGAGGTCACGGTGTCAGCGGCAATTTCGAGCGCAGATTTTCCAAGGACCGCATGCCGGTGCTGATCGATGTAGTCCACAACGCTGATCAGGCTTGGCGAAAGAGACCCCCGGCGGCTCTTCAGTCTCTCGCCAAAGCGATCGATGCGTCGGGGCCGCCGTGTCCCGCCAGGCGCGCCATCTGGTTCTTTTGGCATCGTCTATTCCCAAAGTTTTAAGGCCAAAGCGTCGTCTTGCCCCACACGGTTCTATTTCGACGGCATCGGTGGCTGCCGGCCTGAAATTTGAGACTGGACGACGGAGACCATCAGCGAAAGTGCCGCGTATGAATTGGAGATCGCTTCCTCCCTGGGCAGGACAATATAACGGCCTTCGCGGCAGGCTGCGAGGAAGCGGCAATAGTCCGGCAGTATCTTGTTCATGGCAGCGATCTCGTCTGCAGGCGTGCCGCCGATATCCGACCGATATGTATCGAAGATATAGTCGGCATCGAGCTCCGGCAGTCGTTCGGCACTGACTTCCACGCGGCCGCCCTCCGGAATGCTGTCGATGATCTCGGGGAACCTGAAACCGGCATCTCGAAGGACACGACCAAGCGAACGATAGGTGTGGTAGATGCTCACCTTGCCATTCTGCGCCTGCATTACGGAGACGGTGACCTTGGAGGTATCCACCAGCTTTTTCAGTTGCTCTATCTGGACCTTGTAGCGCCGGTCGAGCACCGCAAGGCGGCCTTGAGTTCCCGTCAGGTCGGCAAGTTTCTCGTATATGTGCGGCGCCCCGCCCGAGGTATCGTCGATGACGACTGTCGGGGCTATTTTAGCGAGTTGTTCGACGGGCGTCGTGCGCCCCGGTTCGGTGATGATAAGGTCTGGTCCTGCCGCGACCACAGCCTCCATGTCGGCGGTGACAGCGCCAATGTACTGAATGCCGGAATTGTCGAAATCCACACCTGTCAGGATCGGGCTCGAGCGCAGATATGGCTTGCCGTCGACGCCGGCGCGGCCATGGCTGGCGACAGGGGGTGCGCCGAGTTCAATCAGCGGTATGGTGATATCGAGGTCGTGCATCGAGACGATCCGAAGCGGGCGCTTCGGCACTTCGACGACCCTGCCGGCGTCGTCGGTAAAGGAGCGCATCTCTGCCGCGTGGGCTGCAGTAAACGAGGCCATCGACAGAGCGATGATGGCGGCGGCAAATGCGGTAGATCTTTTCATTCTGTCATCCTAAAGCTGATCGCGGCGTTTCCAGAGAAGCGTCAAGAGAACGGGGACGCCGACGATCGACATGACGATGCCGGCCGGCAACTGGTGTGGAGCAAATGCGGCGCGCCCGATCGTGTCTGCGGCCAGAACCAGTGCCGCGCCACAGAGCGCGCTTGCGCCCAGCAACGCGCCCTGGCTGCCACGAACCGAAAGCCGGGCGAGGTGGGGGGCGATCAAACCCACGAAGCCAAGACTTCCAACCAGCGCAACGCAGGCAGACGTCAGCAGCACAGGTGCCGTGAATCTTATTATTGCGAGTGTTTTCAGCGACACGCCGAGGCCCGCTGCTGCCTGAGGGCCGAGCATCGCGGCATCGGCTGCGCCTGCAGTCAGGAAGAGCAGGCACGCACCCATGAACATCGCGGCAAAGGCGATCGGCACAGCTTCCCATGAAGCGCCGTTCAGGCTTCCGGCAAGCCATACCAGGGCCGCCTGGACATCGCGGATATCGGCAGTCGTGACGATGACGGAGACGACTGCGGCTGCAAGCCAGGACGTGCCGATGCCGACCATCACGAAGCGCATGCGGGTCACGCCGCGGGCGATGAGAACAACAATGAGCGCAATGGCAAGCCCGCCCGCCATGCCGGCAGCAGTCCGCCCGTAAAGCCCGGCAAAAGGGGCGTAAAGCGAAAAGACGATCGCTGCGGCGCTGGCACCTTCCTTGACGCCAAGCAGGCTCGGATCAGCAAGTCCGTTGCGCGTCAGCGTCTGCATTGCCGTGCCGGCAAGCCCGAGCATGGCGCCGACCATAAGTGCCAGGAAGACACGTGGCAGGCGCAGATCCCACAAGATGCGCATGGTCTGATTGCTGAGGCGCCCCGGATCCACGACGAGATTGAAGGCATCCCTGAGGTTTATCGGTTGGCTTCCGGCGAGGATGGCAAACAGGGTCAGGCAAAGTGTGCCGAATGCCAGGCCCAGAATAGTGATCGAGGTGGCCACATGAATGCGTCTCGAGAAAAACGGACCGCTGACGACTAGGTGCGGCTTCGGAGTGTCGTAACCGGTCATTTGAGAGCCCGCGAGGCGATGGCGACGAAGAGAGGCGCTCCCAGCATGGCGGTCATGATGCCGGTTGCCAACTCGTACGGCGTAAACAGCGTGCGTGCGCCTATGTCGGCGGCGACGAGCAAGGCGGCACCCAGGAGTGCGGCAAGCGGCAGGGCGATGCGGGCATCTCCGCCGGCAGACCATCGTGCGATTGCAGGCACGATCAGGCCGACAAACCCGATCGGTCCTGCGATGGAGACAGCAGTTCCCGCGAGAATTGCCGTTGCGCAGAGGCCAACGAACCGCGTTGTCCAGATCGGAACGCCGAGCGCCGTCGCCACGGTATCGCCGAGTGCCAGCGCGTTGAGTCGTGGGCCAATGAAAAACGCAAGCAGGAGGCCAACAGCTATCGGCCCGAGCGCTGCGGCAATAGTGCCGTAGCTGACGCCGGCCAGATCGCCCGCGAGCCAGAAGCGCAAGGATTGCAGCGTCTCCTCGTCGAAAAGCAGTATGGCCGAGGTGATGGACGAGGCCAGCGAAGACAGCGCGATGCCGCAGAAGGTAACCTTGAGCATCGTCGGGCCGGACCGACCAGCGGAAGACACTGCCAGCACAAGAATAAACAGGGTGGCTGCGCCAACGGACGCGATCAGTGGGCGACTGAGACCACCAGACAGGAAAGGCACGCTGCTTGTCGCCGTGACCGCCAATGCGGCACCGGCATTGAGGCCGAGAATATGAGGCTCGCCCAGCGGATTGTGCAGCAGCCCCTGCAGGAGAAGCCCGGAGACGCCGAGTGCCGCACCGACGAGGAGGGCGGCTGCCAGGCGCGCAAATCGCAACTTGACCAGCAGTTGATGATCGAAATTAGCGGGATCGAAATGGAAGACCGCTTGAAAAAGGGTCAGCGGTGAAACCGCTCTGGCACCGATGCTGATATGGATGCAGGCCAGTGTGAGGATCGCCAGGAGAAGCGCGCCCGTTACAAGGCCAACGCGAATCCCGCTCGAGGGCTGGCGCCTGGTATCCGAGGACATGACATAATTCACGTGATCGGCCCCGCGCCATGGGCAGGAACGAAAACCGGTTTGTCAGTCTGCGGATGGGTTAGTCGAATGACCTGCACGCTGAAGACGTCCTCTATGAGTTCGGCCGTGCAGGTGCCCGGCTCCTCCGCAATGTGCCGAATGGACCCGTTTTTCAGGAAGACGACGCAATCGGCATACTGGACGGCGAAATTCAGGTCGTGCAGCACGACGACGATCGTCCGGTCGTGATCCCGGGCCAGATCCCTCAGCAGTTCCATGACCTCCACCTGATAGTGGAGGTCCAGATAGGTCGTCGGTTCATCCAGCAGGATAACCGGGGTTTGCTGCGCGAGAGCCATGGCGATCCAGCACCGCTGCCGCTGACCGCCGGAAAGACTGTCCACCGGCCGGTGGAGGAGATCGGAAAGGTCTGTAACCTCGAGTGCTTGCCTGACCGCTTGCTCGTCCTTGTCGGTCCACTGTTTCAGGAAACCCTGGTGCGGATGGCGGCCGCGCGACACGAGGTCATAGACCGTCAAACCTTCCGGAACCACGGGGCTTTGCGGCAGAAGGCCCAGCTTCCTCGCCACCGACCGCGTCGGCAAAACGTGAATGTCGTGTCCTTCCAGAAGCACATTGCCAGCGCTGGGCTTCATCAGGCGGGCGATGGTCGCCAGCATCGTCGATTTGCCACAGCCATTGGGGCCAACCAGCGCGGTCAACTTGCCTGCACCGATGTCGAGCGATATTCCGGATAAGACTGTCTGCCGTCCGTAGCCGGCAGAGACGTCGCGTGCGGAGAGGGGATGCCCTCGCTCGGCTCCTCGAGCTTTCGAGTTCAATCTGTCCGTCATGCCCGCGGCAGTCCTGTTTTAAAAATCCGACCTCTCCTACCGTCTGGAAACCGCACGAGAAAGAGAATTCTTGAGTGTAGTAGTCAATTTTAAATTCGAAAAGATGCGATTGCCGTTGTTGGTTGTGCCTGCGTGACAGCCATATCGCGGCTCACCTCTCCCGTAGGCGCACGCTCAACACATTGCTTCTATTTATATATTAGGGGTATCTCAGGGTCGAGAGCTTGACGGCAACGGGAACGCAGGCGAGCACGCCGGGCATAAAATTGCGGATATTCCACCAATTAAAGTTGACTACTACATTCATGAAATCATACCTGCCATCGGCTCGCAGGCGGGCAAGGGGTAATTTCTGACGAAGATATCCGCAAGGATATGGGGGTACGACATGATTGAACGGCGAGCCGCAGGGCGCTACGGTCCCAATATCCTGAGGGCTACTGCCTTGGCGCTGGCTGCCTGCGCCGCCTATCCGGCATTCGGCGAAGACGCTCAACCGGCTGCAACGGC
This sequence comes from Rhizobium sp. rho-13.1, assembly GCF_007000305.1. Taxonomy (NCBI): domain Bacteria; kingdom Pseudomonadati; phylum Pseudomonadota; class Alphaproteobacteria; order Hyphomicrobiales; family Rhizobiaceae; genus Rhizobium; species Rhizobium sp. rho-13.1. The sequence continues at coordinate 198,067 of NZ_SCFL01000004.1, forward strand.
GGCGACCGATGTGTTTCCCAAGGAAAGCCGGATAAAGGACGACACCGTGCTGAAGCCGATCGTCGTCGGTAAAGGCAGCAATGCCGCGACGCAGGGCTATCAACCGATCTCCACCGTAACCGCGACGCGTACGGATACACCTCTGCTCGATATCCCGCAGGCCGTGAACGTTGTCAGCCAGGACGTCCTGAGAGACCAGAATGCGCGGTCGCTGGACGACGCACTTGCGAATATCAGCGGTGTTGCGCAGTCGAATACGCTTGGCGGCACGCAAGAATCCATCATCCGGCGCGGTTTCGGGGACAACAGGGACGGTTCGATCCTCATCGATGGCATGAAAACCGCGATGTCTCGCAGCTTCAATGCGACGACCGATCGTGTCGAAGTTCTGAAAGGCCCGGCGTCGACACTTTACGGCATCCTCGATCCCGGCGGCATGATCAACGTGGTGACGAAGAAGCCGGAGCAGACTTTCAGCGGCAAGACCTATACCAGCGTTTCAAGCTTCGGCGGTGGATCTGCAGGGTTTGATTTCACAGGCCCGATCGAAGGTACAGATTTGAGCTATCGTGTCGTCGGAGACTACAAACACGTCGACTACTGGCGCAATTTCGGCGTCAACAAGGATTGGGTACTCTCGCCATCGCTGACATGGTCCGGTGAAGATACCGAAGTGACGGTCTCCTACACGCATGAAGACTATAGTGTCCCCTTCGACCGCGGGACGATCTTTGATCTCGCCACCGGCCATGCCGTCGATGTCGACCCGAAGATCCGCTTCGACGAACCCTATAACATCAGCAAGGGGCAATCGAACCTTGCGTCTGTCCACGTCAAGCGCGACCTTGGCGACGACTGGAAGCTGACATTCGATTACACCTACAGCATCAATACCTATTCGGATAACCAGGCACGCCTCATCTCCTATAACGCAGCGACGGGGATCCTGACGCGACGGGCGGATGCCACGCAGGGCTCGACGATCTACAATCACGCCGTTCGCACCGATCTGTCCGGTGACGTCGATATTGCCGGTTTCCGAAATGAGCTGCTGTTCGGGACGTCCTACGACTATGCGGATACGCTCCGGACCAAACTGATCCGCTGCGCCAATCGCACCGGGTTCAATATCAATAACCCGACTTACGGCACGCTACCGGAGTGCACCACCGTATCGGCTGCCGACAGTGACCAGACAGAGCAGATCTCGACAGCTTCCTTCTACGCTCAGGACGCTTTGCATCTCAACGATCAATGGATACTGGTCGGCGGTTTTCGCTATCAATATTATGACCTGATGGCCGGCAAAGGGCGCCCTTTCAACGAGAATACCGACAGCTTTGGCACTGCTTTCGTCCCACGCGGTGGTATTGTCTACAAAGTGACCCCGGACTTCTCGCTCTATGCGAACGCTGCCAAGACGTTCCGTCCGCAGTCTTCCATCGCCAGCTACTACGGCAATCTCGATCCTGAAGAAGGCGTGGCCTACGAGGTCGGTGCCAAATTCGACGTGCTTGACGGCATTACCGCGAACGTCGCGCTCTACACCAGCGACAAGAAGAATGTCGCTTATTCCAGCCTCGATCCGGTGACGGGCGATACGGTCGTGAAGACGGCAGGCCTCGTGCGGGCAAGCGGCATCGAAGCCGATATGGCGGGCGAAATCACCGATGAGATGAGTTTCATTGCAAGCTACGGCTACACGCACGCGCGGATCCTCGAGGACCCCGACTACGCCGGAAACGAGCCGGTCAATGTACCGCATCATACAGGCTCGCTCTACCTCACCTACGATTTTGGCGAGATCGACAGCCGTGGTGATTCACTGAAGCTTGGAGGCGGTGTTCGTGCTGTTGGACGGCGTGCCGGGATCAACACGAACGCCTATTACCTGCCGGGCTATATGGTGGCTGACGCATTTGCAGCCTACACCTGGAAGAACGACCGCCCGTTGACGCTCCAGCTCAACCTCAAGAATATATTCAACAAAACCTATTACACTTCATCGATCGGCACGACAGCATTGGGAAACCAGATCGGCGAGCCTTTCAGCGCGGTATTGTCGGCAAGCGTCCAGTTCTGACAGGTGGCTGAGATTGTCGCTTGTCAAAGGACTGTCGGGGCTGCTTTGATATGTTTCAGCCAGAACCGGCATCGTTACAATATAGAAGTTCCATAAGATTGATTACGCATTTTTGTGGTGTAGCCGGGTACATTCTATTTTCAAGTGCGACATGCCAATGATTTCAAGGGTTTCACTTTGGAGATTTTGGTATGTCTCGATGCTACACGCAGATCACCCTCGCCGATCGCCGACGCCTGCATCACCTGGTGGCGTCAAGCGTTCCCATCAACGAGATGGCCCGTCAGCTCGGGCGTCATCGCTCGACCATATACCGCGAGATCAGGCGCAATACGTTTCACGATCGCGAACTGCCGGACTACGACGGCTACTACAGTACGGTTGCCGACGGTATTGCCAAGGAGCGGCGCCGCCGGTTGAGAAAGCTGCAGCGCCACCCGACTTTGCGCACAGAGATTGTCAGCCAGCTGGAGGCTCGCTGGTCGCCGGAACAAATTGCCGGACGCCTGCTGTCGGACGGCCTCAGTCTCATTCGCGTTTGTAAGGAGACGATCTATCGCTTCATCTACAGCAAAGAAGATTATGGGCTCGGTCTCTATCAATATCTACCAGAGGCACGCCGCAAACGTCGTCCTATGCGATCAAGAAAGCCACGCGACGGTGCGTTTCCGGCCACGCACCGCATATCCCAACGACCTGATTTCGTTGGAGATAGATCACAGTTTGGGCATTGGGAGGGCGACCTGCTCATCTTCGAACGCCCACTCGGCCATGCGAATGTCACTACTCTCGTGGAGCGCAGGAGCCGCTATACCGTTCTCATCAAGAACCCGAGCCGACACTCGCGCCCGATCATGGACAAGATCATCAGAGCGTTTTCGCCTTTACCGGCATTCGCGCGTCAAAGCTTCACATTTGATCGTGGTACCGAGTTTGCCGGATTCAGGGCTTTGGAAGATGGGATCGGTGCGTGCAGTTGGTTTTGCGACCCAAGTGCACCTTGGCAAAAAGGCACAGTCGAGAACACCAATAAGCGCATTCGACGCTATCTGCCTGGTACCACAGATCTGGCAGAAGTTTCACAACGCGACCTTCTCTACCTTGCACGCCATATCAACAATCAACCGCGCAAATGTCTCGGATACCGGACGCCGACCGAGGTGTTTATGGCGCATTTGCACGAAGACAGGTGATCCCCTATCCTGCAAAGCAGGCATGATGCACTTGGGTTAGCTTCTCCACCGGGTGGGTTCAAGGATGAAGTGCGACTTGCCGCCGCCTCGCCCGTAAACCTTCAAATGCCCATCTACTTCATATCCTTCACGTTTTCGACCTTGGTGGTTGTTACGGCGAGGGATTGGGCGAGGATGCCGTTGAATAGGGGGCAGACGAAGAAGAGGTCGCGGTGGGTTTGGGTTGGGGCGTTTTCGAGGGCGTGGGCGAGCGCTTTCAGGAGGACGGATCCGGAACGGAACGCGTAGGTTCCAGCCGAGGCTTCGCTGGAGATGACCTTTTTCTCGGCCGCCTCGACAACGTTGCCGTCGTCGTTTTTGCGGAGATAGCTGTAGAGCGGATTTTGGCTCTGGAAGGTCAGCGCGAGGCCGCCAACGTCAGCGTGCCGGGCAAAGTGGAGTGCTGGATCGAGGGCGGTCGAGTAGAGGATGTCGGCGAGATCGATGACGACAGGATTGTTGTGGGCGCCGAGTTGCAGGGCTGCACCGGCAAGGCTGCTGAAGGCTGCGCCGGTCGTGAAGTGCGACAGGAAGACGACGCGGCAACCGGGAAACCAGGCTTGGAGGTAGTCGCTTGCAAAGGCCCGTGTTTCCGCCCGATCATGGAGCACGAATGCGTAGCTGGAGGGGGCGGTGCCCCTCGCCCACGGCCGCTGCTTCAACGTCGCGAGGAGGAAGGGGTCGGCTTGCCCGATATCCATGAGTGCCTTGAGACTGCCGTCGGCGGATACGAAGTCCGGACCGGCCAGGGGCACGACGATATTGAGGCCGGAGATGTTCATCGGCGTTACGAGGCCATGGCGAGGGGCGCATCGGCCGAAGACGGCAAGCCGCTTGCGGCGAGGTATGCGTTGAGATCCTCCGGGGTGCCGAGGCCCTTCATGGCATCCGGGCTGACCTCGTAGACGCCGATCCTGGCGCCGTTGCGGATCATGTAGTTGTAGGCCGGGCAGGTGTAGAACTCGTTGTTCACCCGGTCGTTACAAGCGATCATGTCGACGGCGGCGCGGACGAAATCGGAGCCCCGACGGAAGAGATAGATGCCGACGGTGGCGAGATCGGAGATCGGCTTTTTCTCTGCCACCTCGGTGACCAGGCCCCGGTCGTCAACCTTGGCGAAGGACCATTTCGGGTCCATCTGCGCATCGCGAAAAACCAGGATCGAGCCGTCGAGCTTGCGCTGCAGGCAATCCTTGATGAAGGCGCTGCAATCGAAATCGACCCACTGATCCGAGTTGGCAATCAGCAGCGGCCGGTCGTTGTCGAAGCTGCTGCGGGCAAGCAGCACCGTGCAGGCGGTGCCCTCCGTCAGGCGGTCTACGGGCCTGATCGTGGTGCCCATTGCCCGCAAGAGCTGGACGTCTCCATCGCATGCCTTCATGTGCTCGGCACGCAGAAGCACGGTGGGGGTGGCGTTCGGCGGGCATACATTGCCGATGACATGTTCGAGCATCATCCTTCCATCGACATCGATGAACGGTTTAGGCTTGCGCCAGTTCTGCCGGGCAAAGCGGCTGCCCTCGCCGGCCGCCGGGATGAGCACGTTGATCGGCCGGTCATCCCGTGACTGGTCGCGCAGGCTTGCGGCGAGCTCGGTGGCGGCGAATTCGGCAATCTTTTCCGGCGAATAGAAGCTGTAATATCTGGAGGCCTCGATCTTCACATAGGCGACCTGTTCGTCGCTGAGGATGATCTGGTTAAGGGCGGCGGAGAAGTAATATTGGCCCTCGACGTCATCGCCGTTGAGGATCGCGCGGCGTGCCGCTGCGAAGAAGTCACCTGCCCTCCGAAAGTAATAGAAGCCGGCAACGGCGATATCGGAGACGACGCGCTTTTCTGCCGCCTGGGCAACACGTCCGTCGCCTTCGGGCACGATATAACACCAGCGCGGATGGACGGAGCGGAAGGTGACGACGCCAGAGGCAACGTCGTCTTGGCGAAACTTCTCCAGGATTTCCATCAGCGGCGCATCGATGATCTGGTCGCTGTTGCAGATGACGAGAGGCGCCTCCAGATCCAGTTCGTCGCCGGCCAGCAGCGCAGAGCAGAGGCCGCCCCTGGTCTCGCCGACCCGCTGGATGACCTTGGTCCCCTGCCCGCCGACAATCATCAGGGTCTCATCGAGCGAAAAGCGTCGTGCATCGTCGGCTGAAATGATGAAGCAGAAGCGGGCGTCGGCAATCGTCGTGCGCAGCGCCGAGACGACGCAGTCGATCATCGGCTTGCCGGCGATCTCGATCAGCGGCTTGGGAAAGAAATACTCCTGCTCTGGAAAGAACTGCGAGCGGCTGGCGATCGGCATGAGAATCTGCATGGAGAATCCTGCTCGGTGTTACGCTGTCTTGCGATGGGAAATTGCGGATGTGCCGGCATTTGCCGCTTCAGGCCTTGCTGGGTTGAGATCGGCGGCGCCCTGCCCCAGCATGCGGCCCATGTCTGCAAGCTCGATTTCATTGATGCGCTGCATGATCCGCTCATAGGTCACGTCGGCGGGCGTGCCGACGACGAGCACATGACCGCCGCTTGCGCGCGCCGCCCGGATGCCGTGCTCGTTGTCCTCGAGGATCAGGCACTCATGCGGCTCGACGCCGAAGCGCTGCATTGCCGAGAGGTACATTTCCGGATCGGGCTTTGCCTTTGCGACATCCTCGTTGGAGACGATGGCATCGATGAACGGCGACAGCGCTGCGAGGCGCATCATGACTTCGATGGAATTGCAGATCGAATTTGAGCAGACGGCAATCTTGCGCCCCGACTTGTGCAGGCGTGAGAGCGCCTTCTGGTGGTGGAAGACCGGCTTGCACCGCAGATGGGTGAGCTCGATGGTGTAATTCTGCTTCAGCCCGTTCAGCAGATCGTGCAGCCCGCGCGGCAGGCCATGAGCCGCCGTTAAAATCTCAAGCTTGCGACGTGTCGGCAGTCCATCGAAGGTGGACAGATGGGATTCGCGGCTGATCGTATAGCCGAACAGCTCGAGCGCGCGGTTCAGCGCCTCGTAATGCCAGTCCTTGGCGTCGATCAGGACACCATCCATGTCGAATAGAACGGCTTTGATCATGCTGCTTCACTCCCGAAATAAACAGCTGCGGCATCGGGAAAATCCGTGCAGAGCAGCATGGAGGTAAGATCCAGGTTTGGTCGATCCCGAAGGGAAGACCAGAAGGTTTCGTACGGGCGCTTGTGCAGCTCTGGCGAAACCAGCGCGATCGGCTTGCCATTCGTGGACAGTCGCTCTGCCACGTCGACCTGGGGAAAATCGCCGGTAAAATTGTCGAGCCAGATACCGGCCGATTCTGCCGCCAGCGCGGGCGTCGGCTCGTATTCGCTGACGCGCGTGTAGACCGGCATTCCAGCCCTGATGTACGCCAGCATGTCCGGGATCGACATATCGAAGACGAAATAGGAAGTGACGCCGTGGGCGCGCAATGCGCGGTGGGTCATTTCGGCAAGACCGTCGGCCTTGATGTTCAGCGCCAGCGTTCCCGTGCAGCCATTGACGGCGTAGAAATCGAGTAGCCAGTCGAAGGTGATGATGTCGTCGGAACGGGTTGGCGGATCGTGGGAGATGACGAGTGCGCCATCGAGATCGCGAATGTCGGTTTCCAGGCCGAACCCGGCGAGAAGGGCACTGCAAAGGGCGGTACGCGAATTTTTCGCGACGTTGTCATTCCAGCTGCCGCGATGAGCAAGGATGCTGCTTCTGGCAATCGTGCCCATTCTACCGCCCCTGCCCGAGATCACCGATCGGCACATGCTATCGCTGCATGGCCGCGCCACAGCAAAGCCATGAGTCGCGCTGTCGAGGTCATTGGAGGGGCTGCAGCTTGTGCCAGCCTTATGGTTGAACGATATGCGGGGAAAATCGCATGGTAGTGATCAAGTCAAGGTTGTGGGCCGACGCGATAAGGCTTCTTGCGCAATATCAAAGTATAAAGCCTGACGCTTGGCGCGATCAGTGCGCCCGCAGTTCCGTCGATTGCTCCGCAGACGCCGTTGCGTCCGTGGAAGCTGTACCCTGCTCAGCCATGCGCGCGGAGAGATCGAAGAGCTCCGTCAGTTCCTGATGCTCGCGGTAGGCCGACAGCCAGTTTTGCTCGCTGGCAGCCTTTGCTTCCGCAGCATCGTCTATCCATGACGCGAGGGGGTCGCGTGGTTGTTCCTGGTCGGAAGGGTCGTCGATCGGCTGGAACTGGGCGATCAGGAGGCCGATTTTCTGCAACTGGGAGCGCTGCTGCATCCGGCGTTCATTGGCGATCAGCAGCCGGAAGGCGTTCACCAAGGTGCCCTTCGGTGAGGGCAGTTCTTCCAGGTCTACAAGCCTTGTCTCGGCAATCGGGTTGGCTTTCAGGTAGACGAGAAACTCGCGGACGATATGACCGGCATGCAGCAGCGGCGCTGTGTCCATCGGTGTTTCCGACGTGCTCTCCTCGAGCGTTCTGTCCTGGAGTTCCATCTGTAAATCCTTACGATTGCGCTCGTTAACGCATTCGAAAGGAATTGGTTCAACTAACGCCCGGACAAGCATCCACGGCCTCAGTTGGCTGAGGCCGTGGAGGTTGTGCTTTAGTCGCGGAACTTGCTGTCGAGTTCGTTGATGGCGGCGACGTTGGAGGCGCTGCGGCCGTTTTCGTCGAAGGTCTGGGCGAGGTAGGCATCGGCGATGGATTTTGCGACTTCGCTGCCGATGACGCGCGAGCCCATGGTGATAATCTGGGCGTTGTTGGAGAGGGCTGCGCGTTCCGCCGAATAGGTGTCGTGGCAAAGGGCGGCGCGGATGCCGGGGACCTTGTTGGCGGAGATCGACACGCCGATGCCGGTGCCGCAGACGAGGATGGCGCGGTCGTATTTGCCGGCCAGCACATCGGCGGCGACGCGAGCCGACAGATTGGCGTAGAATTCGTCCGAGCCATCGGTGGGCTTGGAGACTTCGGAGACCTCGTGGCGGTCCTTCAGGTATTCGGCGAGGACGTGGGCGAGCCCGTTTCCGGCGCTATCGCCAGCGATTGCGAGTTTCATGGGTTTTCTCCTTCGTGTGTGAACTGGATATGGGGTTGATCAGAGAACGGCGCAAACACGGACCAGGATGTCGAGATAGCCGGTGACATTCCAGGCCGAGCGGCCGATGAAGAGGCCGTCGATATGGTCGCAGGCCGCGAGTTCGGCGCAGTTGCCGGGATTGACGGAGCCGCCGTAGAGGCACGGCACGCGGCGCCCGAGGATGCCCTCCGCGACCTTGATGATCTCGGCCTGGCGGGCGTCTGCATAATCGGCTTTCGCGGGGATGCCATTTTCACCGATGGCCCAGACGGGTTCGTAGGCGAGCAGCAGCGGTGCTGTCCGCTGTTCGGCGCTGAGCTTGCCCAGCGCGCCGCGCACTTCGGCGGCCAGAACCTCGTCGGCGCGGCCGCTCTCGCGGTCGGCCAACGTTTCGCCGATGCAGATCAGCGGGATCATCCCGTGCCGCACGGTCGCCTCGACCTTGAGGCCGACCGTCTCGTCGGTTTCGCCAAAGAATTCGCGTCGCTCGGAGTGGCCGAGTTCGACGACATCCATGCCGCAGTCGACCAGCATCAGCGGCGAAATCTCGCCTGTCCAGGCGCCGGATTCAGCCCAGTGCATGTTCTGGGCACCGACCTTCACTGCACTGTCCTTCAGCATCGCCTTGACTTCGCGGATAGAAGTGAACGGCGGGATGACGAAACATTGCAGGCGCGGATCGTTGACGATCTCGGCGCTGGCAAGCCCCTCGGCAAAGCTGCGCGCCTCTGCGAGCGTCTTGTTCATCTTCCAGCTCGTGCCGATCCAGAAAGGCGTCTCGGTCATGGTCTTCTCTCCCGGCGCTAAAGGTTGCGCCCAAATTCATGCTGCTAAGGTGACAACCGGCGCCGTCAAGGCGGTGACCGGCTAGAGGTTGAGGTCGGCAATCCCGGTGTCGATGTGCGGTGCCCAGAAGGCGATCGACTCGGCGATCTGCTCGATTACCTGCCGGTCGTTGGGCTCGCGCTCCTTGAACGACAGCTCCAGGCAGATTTCATTGTCTTTCGCGCCACCCTCGGCGAAAGCGGCCAGCAGCGGCTCCGGCTGCACACGCCCCTTGGCGTTGAATTCCGCCGTGAACGGACGGTGGCCGCCCTTGTCCATCAGCGATTGCTTGATGTGGATGATCGGCGACACCGGCGGCGCCGCGCGTGCCCAGGCATAGGGGTCGATATCGTCCGGATTGCTGCTGGTGACATCGCCGTGGTCGATATCGGCCATCATCCACATCGGCACCGCCATGTTGGCGGCGGTCAGGCGATCCTGAAGGGCAAAGCTGGCGGCGATGGTTTCGCCGAACTCGCGGCCGATCGACATCGGCTCCCAGAACACGTAGCTCAGACCCGCTGCCTTGGCATGCTCGGCCACTTCGGCCCAGCAATCGATGGCGATCTGAATCAGCTCTTCGCGCCGCGCCGCATCGTCGAAATCGCGATAGGTGAAAATGGCAAACTGCGTGCCGACGGAGCTGCCGCCGAGATCTGCGGTGATGTCGGCGAAGGTCTTGAACCATTCGACATAGTAGCGCCGGACATCCGCATCCGGATGGCCGAAATGGTTGAGGCGGCCATAGGGCCCTGTCATGCCGGAGGTGATGCATACGCCGGTACGGGTCAGGGCGGCGCGCATGTCGCGCGTCAGGCGCCTGATGACGGCAGCTGGCCAGGATGGGTTGATGAACTCATGCGTCAACTGCACATCGCGGATCTTCAGGTCATGTGCGATTGTGCCGATCAGGTCGGCCGGCTCGGCGTAGCGGTTGACCAGCGGGTTGGTGTTGAGCGACAGCGTCAGCCCCATCGGTAGCTCCTGTAAACGGCGCGTGGCCGATCTCGTCGACCACGCCTGTAAAAAATCGAAGCGCTCAGGCCGAGCGCGCCATCTGCCCATCGAACCAGGCGCCGAAAGCGGCCTTTTCGTCGGCACTCATGTGCAGGCCGTGCTTGGTGCGGCGCGTCAGGATATCTTCCGCCGTTTCGGCCCATTCCTGCTCGATCACGTAGCGCACTTCTGCCTCATAGAAGTTGGGCCCGAAACATTGGCCGAGGGCTGCCACCGATGTGGCACCGCCGATCAGCTTCGATGTGCGGGCGCCATAAAGGCGGGCATAGTGGCGGGCGAGCCCGCGTGGCAGCCAGGCATAATCGCGCTGCAGCTTTTCGAGAAAGCGCGGCACGTCGGCGCCCTCGATGTCGCCACCCGGCAGGATACCCTTGGCCGTCCAGTCAGGTCCCATCTTTGGGAAGGTCGCCTGCAACTTCTGGATCGCGTGCTCGGCGAGCTTGCGGAACGTGGTGATCTTGCCGCCGAAGACATTCAGCAAGGGCGCGCCGCCCGTCGTGTCTAGGTCGAAGACGTAGTCGCGGGTAACGGCGGAAGGGTTACCCTTGCCGTCGTCGTAGAGCGGCCGGACGCCGGAGAACGTCTGCAGCACATCCTCGCGGCGGAGCGTCTGCTTGAAGTAGCGATTGACGGCGTTGAGCAGGTATTCGATCTCGCTCTCGTCGGCCGAAACGGCTTCAGGCGCACCTTCGTAGGGGATGTCGGTGGTGCCGATCAGGGCCTTGTCGCCCTCGTAGGGGTTTATGAAGATCACGCGCTTGTCGTGGTTCTGCACCAGATAGGCTTGCGGTCCGTCCCAGAATTTCGGTGTGATGATGTGGCTGCCCTTGACCAGGCGAACGTTGCGGCTGGAATTGGTGCCGGCGACGCGGCCGATGATGTCGTTGACCCAGGGGCCCCCGGCATTGACCAGAGCCCGTGCCATGACGACGCGCTTGGCGCCGGTGCGCGTGTCGGTCATCTGAACCCGCCACAGATCGCCCTCGCGCCGGGCGGAGTTGCAGACGGTGCGCGTCAGCACTTCGGCGCCGTGTTCGGCGGCGTCCTTGGCGTTCAGCACGACCAGTCGGGCATCGTCGACCCAGCAGTCGGAATACTCGAAGCCCCTGGTATATTCGTCCTTGATCGGCGCGCCTTCCGGATCGCGCCTGAGGTCGAGCGTACGGGTTGCCGGCAGTTTCTTGCGGCCGCCGAGATGGTCGTAGAGAAACAGGCCGAGGCGTACCAGCCAAGCTGGCCGGTCATTGGGGCTGTGCGGCAGCACGAAACGCATCGGCCAGATGATGTGGCTCGCCGAATTCAGGAGCACTTCGCGCTCGATCAGGGCTTCGCGGACCAGTCGGAATTCGTAATATTCGAGGTAGCGCAACCCACCATGCACCAGCTTGCCGGAGCGCGACGACGTGCCCTGTGCCAGGTCGTCCTTTTCGCAGAGGATCACCGACAATCCACGGCCTGCAGCATCGCGCGCGATGCCTGCGCCATTGATGCCGCCACCGATGATGAACATGTCTACCGTTTGAATATCGCTCATCTGCATTCTCCTGCGGCACGTGCCAGTGTCTTGTTCCGGTTCTGCCGGATGTGATTGTCGATCGGGGTCATTCTCGTGAGGATCATGCAGCCGGCACCTGCTGAGCCGCGAGCAGGTCCCATATGGGCTCGAGTGCCTCGCGCGCCTGCCTGTAGGCTGGAAACGTCCGGTCGTAGACCGGCACCAGCGACGGGTCCGGTGCTGTACCCGCGCCGAGCAAGGGCGTGACCCATTCGGCGATGCAGGCGTTCATGTCGGGGTAGACGCCGACGGCCACTGCCGCCATCATCGCCGCACCGGCAGCCCCCGCCTCCTCGCGCGCCGAGACGCGGACACTGGCGCCGGTAGCCGCAGCAAGCACGCCGCCCAGTGCCTTGGAACGGGCAGCACCGCCCGTCAGCCGCAGTTCGCGCGGCAGTGCACCCATCGCCACGTAGCAATCCCGCGCTGCCATGCCGAGACCCTCGATAACGCTGCGCAGGAGATCGGGATAACGATGGCCGGCATTCAGCCCGATGAAACCGGCGCGCGCGCTGGCGTTGACGAACGGGCCTCGTTCTCCGGCTTCGGAGATGTAGGGGTGATAGAGAACGGCGCCAGGCCGGCTCGCCGCCATCCAGTTGTCGATGCGGGCGACCATCTCTGCGTGGGAAGGTGCAGTGCCACCCTCGCCGATCAGATCGGCGGCCACGTGCAGGATCCAGTCGAGATTAAGTGTCGCTGCCATGTTGGTCTGCATCTGCGTCACCATGCCTGGCACCGGCAGAGCCATGATATAGCCCGTTCCCTCGGCATTCAGTTGCGCATCGGCTGTTGCGACCGGACGCATGTGAACGCCGGTCGAGCCGATGACGGTGCAGGCGGCATTGAGGTCACCGGTCCAGACGCCTGCCCCCATGCCGGTCATCACCATGTCGACATAGCCGAGGCTGACAGGCGTGCCCTGCTTGAGGCCAGTTGCGGCAGCGGCGGCTGCCGTTAGCGGATGCGTTACCTCGGTTCCGTCGATGATTTCCGGAAGCAGGTGCCGGCGTGATGAAAGCCCCAGCGCCGCAATTACACCGTCGTCATAGGCGCGGCTGCGAAAATCGCCGAAGGTCCAGCACGCTTCGGATGGGTCCGTGGCACGAACCCCGGTGAGATTGAGATAGAGCCAGTCCTTGCAATGCAGCGCCACTTCGGCGCGGTCGAGCAGTTCGGGCGCGGTGGCAGACATGTGCGCAATCTGTGCGCCCTGCTGGCAGGTATTGAGGCCGGTTCCAGTGGTCTCGAAGCGCGCGCGCTCGCCGGATGCGCCGACCAGCTTTCTGACCGTTGGCGCTGCGCGCGCATCGAGCCAGATCCAGGCATCTCCGACCGGGGTATCGCCGGCGCCCACCAGCCAAGTGCCATCACCCTGTGCCGTTACGGCGACAGCGGCAGTCCGCGCGGCAAGCCCCGGCACCTTTTCGCCAAGTCCCCGGAGTGCGGCGGCACATTCATCCCAGGTTCGGGCAAGCGGTTGCGTCGCCGAACCGTCCTGTCCCGAATTATAGCGGTTTGCCACCGATGCCGAGGCGATCTGCCGTCCGGCAAGATCGAATGCCACGGCCTTGATCACCGAGGTGCCGGCATCGATGCCGACGAGGATGTCCTGTCCGGCATCAGCCATGGAACTTGGTTCCCGTTTCGGTGCGGCTCGATATCATGCTGTCGTCCATAGAACTCTCCCCCCTCGCCCGTCCCTCAGGCCAGGTCATCTCGCAGCAGCGCTTGCGCGGTGCGTTCGTCAGTGATCAGTCCGCTCAGCAATCCGCTTTTCATCACCGCAGCGATCGCCCCGACCTTGTTCTTGCCGCCGGCAATCGCAACGATGCGCCGGCCTTTCATAGCATCGAGACCCGGCGACAATGTTCGCGCCGACAGCGATGTCTCGACTGCCTTGCCGGTCTTGTCGAAGAAATGCCCGAGCACTTCGCCGACGCCTCCAAGTTCGCGGACTTCGGCGATCTCCGCCGCCTCTATCATATGCGACGCCACCAGCTGCGCGTCCGGCTCGACGGTGCCGATGCCGACGATCATCGGATCGGCGCCTGCCGCAAGTTCGAAAATCTCGCGCACGCCGCGTTGCGACAGGAGAACCTCGCGATCCTCCACGGTGTTGGCAAACAGCGGGATCGGCATGACGTAGGCGGCTGCCCCCGTCTTCTCGGTGAGGCGATGCATCACATCATGCGGGTTTGCCGCATAGTTTCGTGTTACCCCGCCGAGCAACGATACGAACCGTACCCGGCCGGCATCGAGGCGGGCCATTTCCTTGACGGCCGCCGCCAGCGTCCGGCCATGGCCGATGCCTATCACGCCGCCGTGGAAGTTCTCGATCTCGCGCTGCAGAAAGCCGGCCCCGGCCATGCCGAGTGCCTTGAGAGGCAACCCCTGTTCATGGAGATCAGGAACCACTTCCGCGTAGGTGAGGCCGTAGTCGCTCTCCAACCGGCGCTCGAGTGTCACGCACTCCGCGATGTCGCCTTCGATCGTCACCTTCACGGCGCCATTCTGGTTTGCGCGGGCGATCAAGCGGTGCGCCTTGACGCTGGTGATGCCGAGGCGGTTGGCGACTTCGGATTGCGTCAGGCCGGCAGCGTAATGAAGCCAGGCCGCGCGCACGGCGAGGCTGTCTTCATTGTCGCGCTTGTCGGCAAATCGCGCCATGTGCTTTCCGACGCCTCCGGGTTCAACTGAAATTATTGTCGCTTAGCGTAATTTTTTGCACGTTTTTATAACATAAGTCAACATTATCACATGTCGTATTTGGGGGAATTTCGGATGGGCTGCGAGCGGTCCCGCTCTTGCAAGTCTCCCTTCCATCACGCGGTAGTCTGAATGCTCAATCAGGTCTTACTAACCCGAATTTGCCAATAAATGCATAAATACTGGGCATTTGAAGCGGAAAATTGCCATGGATTGACGAATTTTGCATACCGAATAGACGCATCTCGTGCGCAATGCGGTATAAGTCCAGTGTATCCTGAGCCTCCGCATCACGCTCTCGTGTTGCACGCTCGGCCCGGAACTTTGTTTTTTGTGCTCTGTAAGGGTTCCGAGGTAATTGACAACATCCTGGGTATATCACATATTGAAAGTGGCTGATAACATAAATATACCACAGCCGGTATCGGCGGGTTGAGGAAACTCCGCTTCAAGTGACATTCATAATGCAGAGGGTTTTCCATTTGGAGCCTGACGCAATCCGCCGCTTGGAGGAGGGGCGACCATGCAAGTTTCAGCGCCTCACCCCGTTCGTCTTCATCGTTTCGCTGCCCCTGTCGCCATTGGCAGTGCGCTCTGGCGCGGCAGCCTCTCCCCTTCCCGCATCGTCAAGTCAAAGGTGGTCACACCATGAGCAATCTGGTCGGTACCTCGATACCCAATCCTCCCAAGCCCCGCCTCGGCCTGATCATCGGTTCCGTCGCCATCGTCGTGCTGGTCGCTGCCATGGCGCTCGATACCAAGGTGGTGAAGATCGGTTCGGAGGCGGGCGCGCAGCCCAATGCGTTCTCGCCCGAAACATTCGGTTCGACCGAGTTTCCGAAGATCCAGGCGGCTATCGAGAAGCGCGCAGTCAGCGCGGACACCTTGGCAACGGCGATTGCAGCGAACAAGGACGCGGCGGCTAAGCAGTACGGCGTACCCGGTGGTGTAGGGCCCGAAATTTCGGTCAAGTTCACCGGCGTCGTCGGTGCGGCCAAGTCCGGCATCTACACGGTAGCAGTTCCCGGCGTTCCGAGCACGGTGACGATCCGTGTCCAGACTGGGCCGGCGATCAACGGCACCGACCTGCGTGATTCGACCGGCACCGTGACTTTCGACCAATTCACCAACCAGATCGAATACCAGAATGCCGGCTCGGCCCTGAACAAGGAAATGAAGGCGCAGGTGCTCTCCAAGATCGACACTGCCAACCTCACCGGCAAGACCGTGTCGGTCGTAGGCGTCTTCCAGCTCATCAACCCGAACAGCTGGCTTGTCACGCCGGCCAAGCTGGATGTCCAATGAGCGCCGCCCTCAAGCCCGCACCGCAGAACGGCGACATCGTTCTTTCGGCTCATAACGTCGCCAAGTCCTACGGCAACGTTCATGCCCTGAAGGGCGTCAATTTCGATATCAGGCGCGGCAAGGTGACGACGCTGTTTGGTGAAAACGGCGCCGGCAAGTCGACGCTGATGAAGATTTTGTCTGGTGTGGTGACGCCGACCTCCGGGGATATCGTGCTCGATGGCGAACGCGTGGTGTTCAATTCATCGACGGATGCCCGCGATCGTGGCATCTCCATCATCCACCAGGAACTCAGCCTGGCGCCCAACCTGAGCATCCGTGACAATATCTTCATGGGTCGCGAGATCAGGGGCCCGATGGGCGTCGATTTCGCCGAGGAAGCCCGCCAGGTCAAGGCGCTGATGGCCGATCTCAACGAGGTCATCGATCCGATGACCCGCGTCGAGGAGCTCAGGCTCGGGCAGCAGCAGATCGTCGAGATCGCCCGCGCCCTTTCGGTCGATTCCCGCATCCTGATCATGGACGAGCCGACATCGGCGCTGAGCGCTACCGAGGTCGAGGTGCTGTTCAAGGTCATCCGCGATCTCACCAGCCGCGGCGTATCCATCGTCTATATCTCCCACCATCTCGAAGAAGCGCTGCAGATCACCGACTATGCGGTGGTCCTGCGCGATGGAGCCATGACGGCCAAGGCCGACGTCAAGGACATCGATCTCGAGTGGATCGTCCGCAACATGGTCGGCGAAAACTTCGATCTCGGCTCGCCGCCATCGGGCTACGAGTTTGGCGATGTCGCGTTGTCGGTCAGCGGCGTCAGTGTCGCCGATGCCACGGGCACCGGCTACTCCGTCGTCGATAACCTGTCGTTGGACGTGCGCGCCGGCGAGATCGTTTGCATCTACGGATTGATGGGCGCCGGTCGTACCGAGCTGCTCGAATGCGTTGCAGGTCGTGTCCCGTCGACCGGCGGCAAGGTGATGCTCGAAGGCCAGGACGTGTCGAAGCTCAGCATCGCAGATCGCATCGGTCGCGGGCTGGCGCTTGTTCCCGAAGATCGCCAGCGGGACGGGCTCGTCCAGACGATGTCGGTCGGTACAAACCTGTCGCTCGCCAGCATCGGCACTTTCGTCAAGGGCATGCTGCTGTCGCACAGCCGCGAAAAGGCGCTGATCGACGACTCCATCCGCAATGTCCACATCAAGACGGCGGGCGGCGG
Organism: Rhizobium sp. rho-13.1; assembly: GCF_007000305.1. Lineage (NCBI taxonomy): Bacteria > Pseudomonadati > Pseudomonadota > Alphaproteobacteria > Hyphomicrobiales > Rhizobiaceae > Rhizobium > Rhizobium sp. rho-13.1. The sequence continues at coordinate 215,046 of NZ_SCFL01000004.1, forward strand.
CGCGCCAATCGGGTCGTTGTCTGGCGGCAACCAGCAGAAGGTCGTCATCGGCAAGATTCTCGCCACCCATCCCCGCGTCATTCTCCTCGATGAGCCCAGCCGTGGCATCGATATCGGTGCCAAGGCCGAGGTCTTCAAGTTGCTCGCCGAACGGGCAGCGCAGGGGCTTGCGGTGGTGTTTTCGACATCGGAAGTCTCGGAATGCCTGAGCATCGCCCACCGCATCATCGTGATGAGCAAGGGCAGGATCTCGGCGCAGTTCGGGTCCGACGCAACAAAAGAGCAGATCATGGCCGCCTCGGGCGAAGCCGTGATCGAACAATGACGAAGAAGAACGGAGCCATGACCATGAGCGAAGCTGGTCCATCCCGCACAACCACCAAGCCTAGCCTCTTCAGCGGCGGCTTCGATCTCGGCCGCCTGCTGCTCGAGGGGCGCGCCTTCTTCGCGCTGATCCTCATCATCGTCGTCTTCTCGATGCTATCGCCCTACTACTTCTCGACCGCCAACTTCCTGACGATGGCCTCGCACGTCGCCATCTTCGGCATCCTCGCGGTCGGCATGCTGCTGGTGATCCTTAACGGCGGCATCGATCTGTCTGTGGGCTCGACGCTCGGCCTGTCCGGCTGCATCGCCGGCTTCATGATGCAGGGCATCACGCTGAAGGTGTTCGGCGTCATCCTGTTTCCGCCGGTCTGGGTTGTCGCCGTGCTGGCCTGCTGCCTTGGCGCGCTCGTCGGGCTGGTCAACGGCGTGTTGATTGCTCGCTTCAAGGTTCCAGCCTTCGTGGCGACGCTCGGCGTCATGTACATGGTGCGCGGCGTCGCATTGCTGATGACCAACGGCCTCACCTACAACAACCTCGGCGGCAAGCCCGAACTCGGCAATACCGGCTTCGATTGGCTCGGCTTCAACCGGTTGGCCGGCGTGCCGCTCGGCGTCGTCGTGCTCGTCGTCATCGCGTTCCTTGTCAGCGTCATGCTCAACCGCTCTGCCTTCGGCCGCTGGCTCTACGCTTCCGGCGGTAACGAGCGGGCTGCCGAACTTTCGGGCGTTCCGGTCAAGCGCGTGCAGATCCTGGTCTACGTGCTCTCCGGCGTCTGCGCCTCGATTGCCGGCCTGATCCTGTCCTCGCAGCTGACGTCGGCAGGACCGACGGCCGGTACGTCCTACGAATTGACTGCGATTGCTGCCGTCGTCATCGGCGGCGCGGCGCTCACCGGTGGACGCGGTAATATCCGCGGCACGCTGCTCGGCGCCTTCGTTATCGGCTTCCTGTCCGACGGTCTGGTGATCATCGGCATCTCGTCCTACTGGCAGACGGTTTTCACCGGCGCGGTCATCGTGCTCGCGGTGTTGCTCAATGCCATCCAGTATAGCCGCCGCGCCAAGAAACCCGTCTCGACGGGCGGCCAGACCACTTCTCCGCAACTGGGAGGTAAAGCGTGAAGGCTTGTTCCGCAGCCGAGAAGAATACCGGGTAACCGGGCACTACCATCAACCAAGGAGGAAAGTTTCCATGTTCAACAAGACAAGACTTCTCATGCTGTCGGCTGTCGTTCTCGCCGGACCGCTTATGGCCGCATCGTCCACCTCGGCATTTGCCGACGGCCTGATCTCGATCATCGTCAACGACCCGGCCAACCCCTACTGGCTGACCGAAGGCAACGTTGCTGCTGCCGAAGCCAAGAAGCTCGGCTATACCTCGAATGTCGGCGCCCACAAGGGTGATACCAACACCGAGAGTAACCTGATCGACACCGCGATCACCAACAAGTCGGTCGCGATCATTCTCGATCCGGCCAATGCCAGCGGTTCCGTCGGTGCCGTCAAGAAGGCCGTTGCCGCTAACATTCCGGTGTTTCTGGTCAATGCTGAAATCAACCAGGCCGGTCTTGCCAAGGCACAGCTCGTGTCGAACAACGCCCAGGGCGCTGCCCTCGGTGCGCAGGAGTGGATCAAGTCTGTCGGCGACAAGGGCAAATACGTCGAACTGCTCGGCGCGCCTTCCGACAACAACGCCGCAACCCGTTCTAACGGCTACGAGACCGTGCTGACCCAGTATCCGGACCTCGAAAAGGTCGGTTCCGACGTTGGCAACTGGGATCGTACCCAGGGTCACGACAAGATGCAGAACCTGCTGCAGGCCCATCCGGACATCACCGGCGTCATCAGCGGCAACGATGAAATGGCACTGGGCGCTATCGCTGCGCTGAAGGAAGCCGGCAAGCTCAAGGGCATCAAGGTCGGCGGCTTCGACGGTTCGCCGGATGCTGTGGCTGCCATCAAGGCCGGAGAACTGCAGTACACCGTTCTGCAGCCTGTCGCCGTGTTCTCGGCAAAGGCTGTCGACCAGGCAGATTCGTTCCTGAAGACGGGCAAGACCGGTGTCGACACCGAGAAGCAGCTCTTCGATTGCCTGATCATCAACAAGGACAACATTGCCAAGTATACGGCACCGTTTACTCTGTCCGAATAATCCGACTTTGGGGGCGGCCTTCGGGCCGCCTCCTCTCTTCATGACGAAAGCCCGGGATAGCCCGACTTGTCCACACTCTAGACCGTTGGCATGTCAGTCGCGACGCATTACCGTTTGTGACGACGCCCTGTTCGCGTCATAGATGATGGACGCCGGGCGGGACAACCGCCCAAGTGAACTCGAGCATGCCGGCCCGAACGTGATGATACTGTCCTCGCAGCTGCTGAAGACGACGGGTGATGTACATGATGCCTCTGCGACGTTGCTCGTGGTCGCATCCGACGGCGTGGCAGGCGTGGGCCGGTGATCATGGCTGACCACGACGATACCGGCGAAGCTGCGGACAATCCACTGATGCAGGAGCAGGTTCCGAGCGACACGCGGCTGGCGCGCCAGCTGGCCCGCCGCCAGCAGATGACCGAGACCGTCATGGCGGAAGGCTCGGTACGCATCGAGGATCTGGCCGAACGCTTCGGTATCAGCCTGATGACTGCCCACAGGGATCTCGACGAACTCGTCAGCCGTGGTATCCTGCGCAAGACGCGGGGCATTGCCTCGGCGGCGCCGACAAGCCTGATCGAATCCAGCGATGTCTACCGCTCCAGTCGCCAGTCGGTCGAAAAGCGTGCGCTGGCGCTTGCGGCAATGCGCTTCGTCGAGCCCGGACAGGCGATCTTCTTCGACGATTCCACCACTGTGCTGCAGATGGCGCAATTCCTGCCCTCCGCCGTGCCGCTTACCGTCATCACCAACTCGCTGACGCTGATGAACGATCTCAAGGGTATCCGCGACCTGACGTTGCTCGGCCTTGGGGGCCAGTACTACAACTGGTGCAATGCCTTCATGGGCCGCATGACCACCCATGAGATCTCGCAGCTGCGGGCCGACACGTTGTTCATGTCGATGTCTGCGATCACCGACGATATCGTCTTTCACCAGTTTCTCGAGATGGTCGATACCAAGCGGGCGATGTTCGATTCCGCCTCCACCCGCATCCTTCTCGCCGACAATACGAAATTCGACCGACGTGCCCTGCACGTGTTCTCGCCGCTTACCGATTTCGACATCGTTATCGTCGACGACGGTACGCCGCCGGTCCATATCGCCCGCATGCGCGACAAGGGCATCAATGTTGTTGTGGCTCCGACGCGCGGCTCAAGCCATGCATCCGCGCTGAAGCGATACGATCCCCAGGCCCGATAGCTCTCTGTCACGTCACTGAAACAAGGCGGTTGAAGCACCTTTTTACCCTTTGCTAAATGTAACATCACTTGACGTGAACTTACCATGTTTATATGATCCAGTGATGTTGCAGCTGTGGTACGAGCGCTCGTCTTGACGCTCCCGCACCCGGTCGTAAAAGGGAGCGAAAACCATGCCCAGCCTGCTAGGGATCGACAACGGCCTGACTGTCACCAAGGCGGTCATCTTCGATATCGACGGGACGCAGCTTTCGGTGGCGCGACGCCGGGTGCCGCAGTCGATACCCCGGGCGCGCTTTGTCGAGCGCGACATGGCAGGCCTCTGGCAGGCGACAGCAGAGGCGATATCGGAGGCGATAGCCCTTTCCGGCCGGCCGGCCGACGACATCAAGGCCGTTGCCGCCACTGCCCACGGCGACGGGATATATCTTCTGGACCACGCTCTCCAGCCGCTCGGCCCCGGCATCCTTTCGCTTGATAGTCGCGCCGGCGGTATTGTCGACCGCTGGTCGGAAGGATCGCTGTTTGACGAAGCGCTGGCCCTGACCGGCCAGGTGCCGCATGCATCTGCGCCATCGGCCTTGCTTGCCTGGTTGAAGGAAAACGATCCGGAGCGGTTCGGCCGCATCGGCCATGTTCTCGCCTGCAAGGACTGGCTGCGCTTCTGCCTCTCCGGCACGATCGGCACGGACCGGACCGAGGCAAGCACGTCCTTCACCGATGTCAGGACGCAAGCCTATTCGGCCGAGGCCTTGCGCATCTACGGGCTGGAGCAGGTGGAAAGTGCCCTGCCGCCCGTCGCAGATTCCAGTGATATCGTCGGCCATGTCACGGCCGCGGCCGCAGCTCTTACCGGGCTCGTCGAGGGCACCCCCGTTGCCTGTGGCCTGCACGATGTCACTGCTTCTGCGCTCGGCATCGGCGGCCATGTCGAAGGTGTGATCAGCATCGTTGCTGGCACCTATTCGATCAACGAGGTCGTCTCGGCGGAACCGCTCACCGATCCCCGCTGGTTCTGCCGCAACGCCATTGCGCCGGGCCAGTGGAACGCCATGTCGATTTCTCCGGCCTCGACGGCCAATTACGACTGGTTTCTCGACACCTTCTGCCGGAAGGAGCAGGACGCCGCCGCCACTGAGGGTGGCTCCATTCATGCGCTGCTGGCAACCGAGATCGACGCGGCGCTGCAGCGGCGCTCGACGATCCTCTTCCACCCCTATCTGTTCGGTTCGCCCTACGGCAATCTTGCCAGCGGCAGCTTCCTCGGCCTGCACGGCTGGCACGACCGGGGCGACATCCTGAAGGCGGTGCTGGAAGGGATCGCCTTCAATCACCGCACCCATGTGGATGCGCTCCGTGACGGCTTCTCCTTCACCCAGGTGCGGCTGACCGGAGGGGCCTCGCGCAACCCCGCCTTCGCCCAGATGTTTGCGGATATCCTGAACCTGCCGGTGACGGTCACCTCGACGGACGAGCCGGCGGCCTTCGGCGCCGCGCTTTGTGCCGGCACTGCCATCGGCGTCTACGCCTCTCCGCAGCAACCGCATCTGACCGTCGGCGCCACCAGCCGGACCTATCAGCCGGATGCCGCCCGCAGCGCCGTGTTCAACGAGCGCTTTAGCCTTTACTCGCGCCTCGCCGAAGCCCTGAAATCGGAATGGCCGGCTATCGAGCGGCTGGGCATGCCGACGGAGACCGTCGCGTGATCAAGGCCGACGAACGGCGCGAGGAAATCGCCAACTATGTCATAAAGTGCGGTCAGGTGCGCATCGATGATCTCGTGACGCATTTCGGCGTGTCGCGGATGACCATTCACCGACATATCGAGCAGCTGGCCCAGCAGGGGGTGTTGCGAAAGCTGCATGGAGCCGTCACCGTGCAGCCCTCCGGCATCTATGAAAGCACGTTCCGCTACCGCATGACAGTCGGGCGGGCCGAGAAGGATGCACTGGCCCGCGCCGCGCTGGAATATGTCGAGGCCGGACAAGTGGTGATGCTCGATGATTCCACCACGGCCAGCGCCGTGGCGCCGCTGCTGGCCGAGATCAAGCCGCTGACGGTCATCACCAACAGCGTGTCGACGGCCGAAATGCTGATCCATGTCGAGGACATGGATTTCATCTCCCTCGGCGGCCAGTATCACCGCACCTACAACGCCTTTATCGGCCTCGTCACCGAGAATGCCATCTCGCGGCTGCGCGCCGACATCCTGATCTGCTCCACCTCGGCCATCACCGGCACGACCGGGTTCATCCAGGACCAGCAGGTCGTGCGGGTCAAGCAGGCGATGATGGCCGCCTCCCGCCGCCGCCTGCTTCTCGTCGACCATGGCAAATTCGACAGGATGGCGCTGCACGTGTTTGACGAGCTGACGGCATTCGACGCCGTGCTGGTCACCGACGGCATCGCCGACGCAACAACGCAAAAGCTTGAACAGGCCGGTGTACGGCTGAAAATCGTAAGGATGGCATCATGACTTCCCCGGAAACAGCATCGGTCGATTTCGCCAGCCGCCTTGCGACGATGACCGCCGATGGCAGTGTCGATGTCGTCATCCTTGGCGCCGGCATCAACGGCGCCGGTCTCTTCCGCGATCTCTGCGCCCAGGGTATCAGCTGCCTGATCGTCGAAAAGACGGATTTCGGCGCAGGCACCAGCGCCGCACCTTCGAGGCTGATCCATGGCGGGCTCAAATATCTCGAAACCGGTGAATTCGGCCTGGTGGCGCAATCGACTCTCGAGCGCAATCTGCTTTTGAAGAACGCTCCCCATTGCGTCACCGCGCTGCCCACGATCATTCCGATCTTCTCCTGGACCAAGGGCATCTTCGCGGCGCTGCGCACCCTGTTCGGCTCCACCAGCGCACCCCGCAGCCGAGGCGCGATCCTCATCAAGATCGGCCTTTCCATCTACGACTATTACGGCTCGCGCGACCGGGTCATGCCACGCCACAAGCTTATCGGCCGCAAGCAGGCCCTGCGCGACATTCCGGCCATGACAAAGTCAATCGTCGCCACCGGCACTTACTACGACGCCAAGATCAGCCACCCGGAACGGCTGGTGCTGGAGCTGGTGACCGATGGCCTCGATGCCAATCCGCGTTCCGCCATGGCGAACTACACGACGCTGACATCCGCCAAAGACGGTGTCCTGACCTTCCAGCCGGAGAACGGCCCAGCCTTTTCAATGCGGCCGAAGTTCGTCGTCAACGCCGCCGGGCCGTGGATCGACCATGTTAACGCCGCCCTCGGCGCGCCGTCGAAAATGATCGGCGGCACCAAGGGATCGCATATCCTCCTGAAGCACGACGAACTGCTGAAGGCGCTGAACGGCCGGATGATCTACTTCGAGGCCGATGACGGGCGTATCTGCCTCGTCTACGACTATCTCGGACTTGCGCTGGTCGGTTCGACCGATATCCCCGCAGACAACCCCGACAGTGTCGTCTCGGAGCCGCAGGAAATCGACTATATGATCAACAGCCTCCGTGGACTGTTGCCGGGCATGACCTTCGATCACAGCCAGATCGTCTACGCCTATAGCGGTATTCGCCCGCTGCCGGCCTCGAACGCATCCATCCCCGGTCTGATCAGCCGCGACCATTCCGCACCTGTCGCCGAACCCGATAAGGCCCGCCCCTTCCCGATCATCTCGCTGATCGGCGGCAAATGGACGACCTTTCGTGGTTTTGCCGAAGAGGTGACCGACACCATCCTCAAGCGCATGGGCGCCAGCCGCAAGACCACGACGCGCGCCATGCCGATAGGCGGCGGTAAAGACTTTCCCACCACCGCTGCGGCCCGTGCCGAATGGTTGAAGCGGGAAAGCGCCGAGACCGGCCTCGATATCCCTCGCCTCGACCAGCTCCTGACGCGCTACGGCACCAAGGCCCGGGAGATCGCCCGCCACCGCGGCAAATGGACGGACCGTGACCGCTTGCCGGATTCGACGGATCACAGCCTCGCGGAAATCGACTACATCCTCCAGAACGAGGGTGTAGAGCACCTCTCCGACATCGTCATGCGCCGCACGACGCTCGCCATCACCGGATCGCTGACGCTGAACGACCTGCAACGGATCGCAGCCACCGTAGCCGTGATGCGCGCCTGGGATGAGACGCGGGTGTCAGCCGAGATTGAGGCGGTAACGACACAGCTCGCCAAGAGGAACCATATGCGGGTGAGGTGAGGTTGGTGGCGGGAGGTGGTGCCGGATATTGCCAATGGGCAAGAATCTTGCCGAATAGACAGTCGTTCACAGGAGACAGCATCGCCTCGGCAGCCGTGCTGCACCAGAGGCGATCATCGCGTGTTCGAAAAGTGAACCTTGCTAGGCTTTGGAATAACAGGGTTCTGGACCTGGGTGTCGCTCCAGATGAGTTCTCGACCATCCACCGATGTCACTTCGAGGCGGGAAACAAGAGCACCGTTCTTCTTGTCCACCAGTGAAGATCGCTCTTCCTCGGGAGCGAACAGATTTTCTTCACCCCACTGGCGAAGAGCCACGATGACGGGGAACAATCTGCTTCCCTTGGTTGTCAGCACGTATTCCCGATAGGCTGTGCCATCCGAGGCAGGCGCAGTTTCAAAGATTCCACGCTTCACGAGGTCGCGCAACCTGCTCGCTAATACGCCCTTGCCGATACCCAATCCGGTCTGGAATTCGCTAAAACGGCGGGCGCCATCAAATGCGTCGCGAATAATGAGCAAAGACCACCAATCCCCTATCACATCCAAGGAACGCGCTACCGGGCACCCTGAATCCCAAAGACTGACGCGCTTGACCATCGGCTCTCACTCCATGCAATCATTCTGGTTCTAACTTAGAACTAGAAATAACGCAATCCAGCGGGTCTCATGAACAACAGGATTGAATTCATGCAGAGGATTGCAAGATGGAAGACGGATCGACCTACGCGGCACTCGGACAACAGGTTAAGGGCTTGTCAACCACGCAGACATTGATCGTCGCAGCATCCGCGGGTCTAAGCGTGGCGAATGTCTATTATGCCCAGCCACTGCTCGATATCATGGCACTTGATTTTGGGATGTCATCCGCGGCCACTGGATCTATCGTCACGCTCACGCAGATTGGCTACGGACTGGGCTTAATCTTCATCGTACCGATTGGCGATCTTTTTGACCGTCGATGCCTTATCGTCGGCCAGGGCGTCCTTTCAGCAATTGTCCTGATGGTCGTGGCGACAGCCCGGACGGAGACAATCCTGTTTTCTGGCATGGCCGCCATGGGGCTTCTGGCTGTGGTCGCACAGGTTCTTGTCGGATACGCCGCCGCGTTGGCAACGGTTGCCCAGCGAGGCAAGGTTATCGGTACGGTCACAAGTGGCATCGTGATGGGCATTCTTGCCGCACGATCCATTGCTGGTTCGGTGGCCGACCTCGGCGGTTGGCGTGCGGTCTACATGCTGTCTGCAACGCTTACCCTGTTGATGGTCTGCCTTCTCTTGCGGGCCTTGCCTTCACATCATCCTGAACAGAGGTCAGAAACCTACATTTCTGCGGTCAGCTCGGTGCCGATCATGATCCTGCGTGAACCGGTACTGCTTATCCGAGGCATCCTCGCACTGCTCATTTTTGCTGCGTTCAGCACGTTTTGGACAGCGCTCGTTCTTCCCCTTACAAATCAACCTTTCTCCTACAGCCATACCCAAGTCGGTCTGTTCGGCCTCGTCGGGCTGGCAGGCGCGGTTGCTTCGACATATGCGGGCAAGCTGGCCGACCGAGGACATGCCCATTGGACAACGGGAATTTCCCTGTTGCTCCTGCTGATATCCTGGGGCTGGATCGCCTTTCTTCCAGTTTCAATTCCAATACTGCTGATTGGAGTGGTTTTACTCGATCTGGCAGTTCAGGCGGTGCATGTCACCAGCCTGAGCATCATCGTAGCCTTGAATTTGCAAAAGAGCGGTCGTCTGATCGGAGGCTACATGGTCTTCTACTCAGTCGGCAGTGCGGTCGGGGCAATTGCAACGACAGCGATCTATGCCCGTTTTGATTGGTCAGGTGTCAGCGCGCTGGGAGCAACGTTTAGCCTTGGGGCATTGGCACTATGGTTAGCCACATCTCGGTTCTCGAACATGGATCGGGGAGTCCATTTCCCTGATGGGACGGGCTAATGGCCGCTGTTGGCCGATCGCGCTCACCCGAGACTCCCGCGCCACCCCCTCCTTCACCTCCCATAACAGCCATCGCAAAGCGTGATGGCTCCTGAGCGTCCGGGGTGGAACGTACAGGGCTCCACAACCGTTCTCGTTATGACAATTCCATTTTGGAGAGCATACGATGGTTAAGGCCTTGATAGTCTCAGGCGCTCTTGCGCTTACAACTCTTACCGTTATCGGCTACGCAGCGAGTGCATCCGGTGCGGGTGCGGCTGGTGTCGAGACGATGGCTGCGCCTCCGGGTGCGGTGGTCTCGTTTGTCGAGGGGCAGCCTAACCCGGTGTCGACAGCACTTGTCGAGGAGCCCGTGGTCGTTGGGCAGGCGCTCTCGTCGCATGTGATCCTGGTGCCGGTGCCGGACAATGCGAATTACGCCTATGCGATCGTCAACAACCAGCGGGTGATCGTTGAGCCCTCAAGCCGCAAGGTAATGCAGATCATTCCTTGATCGGCTACTGCAGGCAGTCATGACAAACCCGCCGGTCGCCCGGCGGGTTTGTTCGTTCTGGAGGTCTATCAGTGCTTGCCGAACGACTGGTCGAGCAGGCCGCCGTCCGCGAAATATTCTTTCTGAACCTTGTCCCATGAGCCAAAGACGTCTTCGACCTTCAGCAGCTTGACGTCGGGGAAATCGGCCTTGAACTCGGCGGTGACGGCGGGATCGTTCACGCGGTTGCCGTTTTGCGCCAGGATCCGCTGGCCATCGCCTGTGTAGAGAAAGTCGAGGTAGGATTTGGCTACGTCGCGGGAGCCACGCTTGTCGACGACCTTGTTGACGATGGCGACCGGGAATTCCGCCAGCAGGCTGACTGCGGGCGTCACCACGGCGACCTTGTCGGCGCCGAACTGTTTGGCGATACCGCGCGTCTCCGCCTCGAATGTCACCAGCACGTCGCCGATGTCGCGTTCGACGAAGGTGGTTGTTGCAGCGCGACCGCCGGTGTCGAAGACCGGTACGTTGCTGAACAGCTTCTTGGCGAAGGCAGCCACCTTCGCATCATCGTTGCCATAGGCCTGCTTGGCGAAGGCGACGGCGGCAAGATAGGTGTAGCGGGCATTGCCCGATGTCTTCGGGTTGGGAAAGACGACCTTGACGTCGTCACGCACCAGATCGTCCCAGTTCTTGATGTTCTTCGGGTTGCCGGCCCGCACCAGGAAGGACGGAAAGGAGTAGAAGGGCGAGGCGCCGTTCGGAAACTGCTGCTTCCAATCCGCGGATACAGCGCCCTTTTCGGCGAGGTGGTCAATATCGGTCACCTGGTTGAACGTCACCACGTCGGCATCCAGTCCCTCGATGACGGCACGCGCTTGTGCGGAAGATCCGGCATGGGACTGCTTGACCGTGATGTCCCGGCCGGTGTCGGCCTTGTATTTGGCGACGAATGCCTTGTTGACCGCGACGAAAAGCTCGCGGGAAACATCGTAGGATGCGTTGAGGATCTTGTCCGGCGTTTCGGCCATAGCCGCGCCGGAAAGAGCAGCAGCCAAGGCTGCGCCGAACATCAAGGACCGATACATGAAAACCCCCGGGAAATTCTGAACTATGCCGCAAAATTATGCCAACCCACCTCGCGATACGAGGTATGGATTGGCATCGCTGGCCGCGACTTGGAAAATATTGCTCATTCATCCACATAAACGGGATGGGTATGCTGCAGCGCTATTTCCGGCCCGCATTGCTCCGGCGCGTCAGTAGCCGCGCGTCTTGTCGACCAGGTGCGGAATGGCCTCGCCGCGCTCGAAACGCATGACGTTGCGGGCTATTTCCAGTACGGCGATGCGCGGATGGGTGGGCGCCGCCACATGCGGGCTGACCCGGATATCGGGATGTCGCCAGAATGGATCGCTCTCGGGCAACGGCTCGATGCGGAAGACGTCGAGGACGGCGCCGCTGAGCTGGCCGCTGTCGACGGCAGCAACCAGGTCGGCATCGACGACATGGCCGCCTCGCGCGCCGTTGATGAAAAAGCCACCTCTGGCCTGGGCGTTGAACAGGTCGGAACCGACGATGTTTTCCGTCTCTGACGTCAGGGGTAAAAGATTGACGAGAACATCGGCGCCGGTGACTGCAGCCACCAGGCTATCCCTGCCGGCAAAGGATTGCGCACCCTCGACAGTGCGGCCGCTGCGGCTCCAGACGCGCGTCTTGAACCCGAAGGCGACGAAGTGCCTCGCAACGGGTGTTCCCAATGCACCGGCGCCGAGGATGGTCACGATGCGCTCATGGGCCAGCTTTTCGGCTTGCGGCTGCCAGCGCAATTCGCGCTGGAACCGTTCGTAGAGGCGGATGTTGCGGTGCCAGGACAGCGCCTCTGCCAGTACCCATTCCGTCATCCCTTCCGCCAGCCCATCGTCCACCATCCGCACGATCGGCGTCTTCTCGGCGATTTCGCCGGAACGCAGCAGGTGCTCGATGCCTGCGTTAAGGCTGAGGATAAGCTTCACCTCCGGCAATGCGACCATCAGGCCGGCCTTCGGACGGCCGACGACGAGATAGTCGATCGGCGCTTCGCCCAGCTGCGGCATGTCGATGAGGATCTCGTGGGCGGGAAGTGCCGCTTTGAAGAGGGCAGCCAGCTCTTCGCTGCCTTCGGCAATCAGTAGGCGTTTCATCATTCCATCCTGGTCTTGGCTGCTGTCCGTGCGCACGCGCTCGCCCTTCTGTCGACCATCAGGGCGATCGTCGACAGAAAGAGAGGGTACGGAGGCTAAATCAGTGGGTCGACAGTTCCGTCTGGAACTCTTCGATCGAGCGCTCGAAGATGTCGAAGATATCGTTGATCTGGCTCTGCGTGGTGATCATCGGCGGGCACAGCGCCAGCGAATCGCCGATGGCCCTGGCAATCAGTCCGTTGTTCTGCAGGATGGCAAACAGTTTCGGTCCGAGCATGCCGGGTGCAAAGCCTTCGCGGGGCGCAAGCTCCAGCGCACCGATCAGGCCGGCGCCACGGGCTTCGATTGCCAGTGGGTGTTCGGCCAGGCCCTTGAGGCGCGACAGGAAGTTGCCGCTGAGATCGCGGACGTTGCCAACCAGATCGCGCTCCTCGATGATCGCCAGGTTCTCCAGCGCCACCGCCGCAGCAACGGGATGGCCGGCGGCCGTCACGCCATGACCGAAGGTGCCGATGACTTTGGATTCGTCGGCTATCGGCTGGTAGACCCGGTCGTTGATCAGCAATGCCGAGATCGGCAGGTAAGATGAGGAAAGCTGCTTCGACAGGGTCATGATGTCGGGGCGCATATCGTATGTGATCGATCCGAACATGTTGCCGGTACGTCCGAAACCGCAGATCACCTCGTCGGCGATCAGCAGGATGTCATGCTTGGCAAGCACTGCCTGAATGGCGCTCCAGTAGCCTTCCGGCGGCACGATGACGCCACCGGCGCCCATCAGCGGTTCGCCGATGAAGGCTGCGATCGTTTCCGGCCCTTCGGCCATGATGATTTCTTCGAGCTCTGCGGCCAGCCGCGCCGAAAAGGCCAGCTCGCTTTCGCCGGGCTTGGCAAAGACGCGGTAGTGCGGGCAGCCCGTATGCAGGATACCCGGCATCGGCAGGTCGAACGAGCGATGGTTGTTCGGCAGTCCCGTCAGGCTGGCGCTCGCAAGCGTTACGCCGTGATAGCCTTTGACGCGGGAGATGATCTTCTTCTTGGCGGGAAGGCCCAGCGCATTGGCGCGATAGCGGATCATCTTGACGACGGTATCGTTGGCTTCAGAGCCTGAATTCGTGAAGTACGCCTTCGACATCGGCACAGGCGCCATGCTGATCAGCTTTTCGGCCAGGTCGACGGAGGGTGCGTGGCTCTTCTGCGTGAAGGTGTGATAGTAGGGCAGCTTCTCCATCTGCCGGGCCGCAGCCTCGACAAGTCGCTTTTCGCCAAAGCCGACGCCGACGCACCAGAGGCCGGACATGCCTTCGATGTATTTCTTGCCCTCGTTGTCGTAGACATAGATGCCTTCGCCGCGCTCGATGACCAGTGGCCCTTCGGCCTCGTTCTTCCGCGCGTTCGTATAGGAATGCATGTGGTAGGCGGCATCGCGCGCCTCGACGGAATTGGCTTTATAGGTCACGAGCGTCTCCTTGAATCATCCTCTGTCTACAGTGCAGCAGCGCGCCTTGTTGTCAACGACAGCGTCGCTAGGGCAAGCGATTGGGCGGATTTCTTGACGCAGACCTGCCACTCGGCCGCGAACGACTTTTCGACATTTAATAAGGCTCCCTTGCAGTCACGAATTAGTGAACAAGTGTGACCTTGCATCGGAACCTTTGTTCCAACGGCGGGTTACAGACCCTGTGATACTCAGCCGAAATCGGCTCGATATACGCATAGGGAGTTCAAACATGTCCAAGATGCTTTCTATCGCCGGCCTCGGCCTGGCTCTCGCCGGCAGCATTCTCGTCGGCTCGGCGACCATTGCAAGCGCCCAGAACCTCGACATCCAGGTTGGCCCGAACGGCATACGTCCGGTCATCCGTGACCAGGACCGCGACCACGGCCCACGCGGCGAGTGCAGCCCCCGCGAAGCCATGGCCGCTGCGCGCGACGAAGGATACCGTCATCCGCGCATCGTTCGCGTCACCGATCGCCGCGTGGTGGTCGAAGGCATGACGGAAGAGGGTCTCGACCGCATCACCTTCGCCAATCGCCCCGGTTGCCCGGAAACCTGATCGAAAAATATACCAACCGCTTCAGCCCCGCTTTCACGAGCGGGGCTTTTCATTGCGGTGAAGGCGCTCCTGCCAAGGGTGCTGGAGGTTATCGAGCGCCTGTGCAACAAGCGTTTCGCTGACGGGACGAGTGGGCTGGATAGAGACGGTCATGCGTTTGCTTTTGAAATTTTTGCGGGTCGTCGCAATCCTGGCCGGTGTGGTCGTTGCTTGCGGCATACTCGGCGTGCTCGTACCCCACCCGCCTGCCCGAGATGTCGCCGACGCATCCAGAAACCATCGCATACTGATCCTCAGCAACCCTATCCACACCGATATCGCCATTCCAGTCGATGACGAACTTCGCAGCGAGTTCGACTTCCTGCCATCCGCCGGTCTCGATTTTAAACTCGATGGTGTCCGCTATGTCATCTTCGGATGGGGCGGGCGGGCGTTCTACACGGAGACGCCGACATGGTCGGAGCTGAAGACCATTCCAGTGCTGAAAAGCCTGACCCTTGATCGCTCCGTCATGCATGTGGAACTCGGCGGAGAAATTCCGGTGGGCAGCCCCTATGCCATGACGGTCAATCTCGATGACGCCGGCATGGCAGAGCTGCGCAAGGCGGTACGTCGGAGCTTTGCTGAAAGCGCCGGCGCCCCTTCCGTTTTGAATGGCTTCGCCTACGGTCCCTACGACGCGTTTTACGAGGCCAACGGGTATTTCAATGTGATTGCGGGCTGCAATACATGGACTGCGGCCATGCTGCGGCGCGCGGGTCTCACCACGGGATGGTGGACGCCCATGCCCTTCATGCTGCGGCTGGCGCTCCGGCTTCACAACGGTGCCGACAGCCTGCCCGCCGTGTCGTCCTAGAACTCGGACGGCAGGCAGGCCAGCGGTGCCGGCTCTCGTCATATGGCGAGCTTGGCCTTATAGTCGCCGGATGAGGATTCTCCTGGTCGAAGACAATCGCGAACTCGCATCCTGGCTCGGCAAGGCGCTGAGACAGGCGCATTATGCCGTCGACATCGTCCATGATGGCGAAGATGCCGAGCATTCGCTGAAAGTTGCCTTTTATGCCGCCGTCGTTCTCGATCTTTCATTGCCGAAGCTCGATGGTTTGACGCTGCTCAAGCGCCTGCGGCAGGGCGGCAACAAGGTGCCCGTCATTATCCTGACGGCGAACGCAAGCCTCGACGGTCGCGTTGCCGGATTGGATAGCGGCGCTGACGACTACCTCGCAAAGCCCTTTGAGATGCCGGAGCTCGAAGCCCGCATCCGCGCGCTGGTGCGCCGCGGTCACGACCGGGCAGCACCCGAGATTGTCGTCGGAGATCTGTTCTTCGACGGCGGGACGCGCCAGTTCAAGCTGGCGGGCGATCTCCTTGCACTGACGCCGCGCGAACACTCCGTTCTGGAGCATCTTGTGATGCGGGTCGGCGTGACAGTCAGCAAGGACCGCTTGTCGGAAAGCGTCTTCGGGTTTGATGACGCTGCCGATCCGAGCGCCATCGAGATCTATGTGCATCGCGTCCGCAAGAAGCTGGAGGGCAGCAGCGTCCAGATCGCCACCCTGCGCGGCCTCGGCTATATGTTGCGCCATGCGGAGTGAGGGCGACACCGGCTTCTTTGCAAGGCCAACCCGAGTATTCGCAAGATTGCGCGACAGTCTGCGCGTCCAGCTGCTGACATGGGTGTTGCTGACGCTCGCCGGCGTTATCTGCGTCAATCTCTATCTAAGCTACAAGTCGGCGGAGGCCACGGCCGATCTCGTCACCGATCACACGCTGCTTGCCGCGACGCGGGTGATCGCCGAGGCGATGCGGGTCGATGCATCAGGCACGGTCGAGGCCAACATCCCGCCGGCAGCACTCGAGATGTTCGATACCGGTTTCGGCGACCGGGTGTTCTATCAGGTCATCACCGCCTGGGGCGGCCTTGTGGCCGGCCTGCCGGACCTGCCGCAGCCGAAGGCCCCGCAGCTGGCCGAGGACGGCGTCTTCCGCGGCGATCCGGTGCGGGCCATGACCTTGATCCACCCGATCGTCGGTCTCGGCGAGGACGGGACCATTTCGGTGACGGTGGCCGTCACCCATAACAGCCAATACGCCATGCGCCGCCGCCTTTGGCTTTCGGATTTCACCAAGCAGCTGGCGCTGGTGGTGATCGCCAGCCTGGTAACGATCATCGGCCTGCAGCGGGGGCTGGCGCCGGTGCTCAGGCTGCGCGATGCAGTCAGGGAACGCGGTCGCAATCGGCTAGATCCGCTGTCGCCCGATATGGTGCAGAGCGAGCTGCAACCCCTCGTCCATGCGCTCAACGACCATATGGAGCGGGTACAGAACCAGATGGCGGCCCAGCGCCGGTTTGTCTCCAATGCCGCGCACCAGCTGCGCACGCCGTTGGCGCTGATTTCGACGCAGGCAAGCGTCGCCGCGCGTGAAGGCGACCAGACGAAGCGCGACGAGGCGCTGCAGGCGTTGCGTTTGAGCACCCGACAGGTAACGCGCCTTGCCAGCCAGCTGCTGACGCTGTCGCGCGCCGAGCCCGGCAGTCGACGCCCACGCAGCGATGTCATCGATCTCGCCGCCACTGCTCGTCAGGTGCTGGAAAGCCAGGCGGAGGAAGCGCTGCGCCGTCACATCGATCTGGGCCTGGAGGCCGAAGGGCCAGTGCATGTCGAGGGCGACGGCACGATGCTGCGCGAGATGCTGGTCAATCTGGTCGAAAATGCGTTGCGTTACGGCTGTCGCGAGGGCGGCGTCGTCACCGTTTGCGTGCAGCGCGATGGTGCGACGGCGATCCTGACGGTCGAGGACGACGGTCCAGGCATCGCGGAATCGGAGCGTGGACCGGTGTTCGAAAGGTTTTACAGGGTGATGGGCACTGAATCGGAAGGAAGCGGTCTCGGCCTGGCCATCGTGCGCGAGGTCGTTGACGGCGCTGGCGGCACGGTCGAACTCAGCGAGGCTTCGGCGGGTGGTCTGCTGGTCACCATTCGCCTGCCGCTGGCAGTCGTCCTGCCATAGAAAAGGCCGGGTTGGAGCCCGGCCCTTTCTGGATAGATAGGAAGATCTGATGCCTATTGGGCATCCATATGTTGCTGTGGCCGCCACTTGGCCAGTCGGTTCTCGACCATCGTCATGATGAACTCGGCAATCAGTGTGACGAACATAACGAGGATGATTGCAGCAAACATGCCGGCGGCATCGAAGGTGCCCTTGGCAATCGAGATCAACTGGCCGATGCCGTAGCGCGCACCGACGAATTCGCCGACGATGGCGCCGATGATCGCGAAGCCGAAGGACACATGCAGGCTGGCGAAGATCCAGCTCATCGCCGATGGCACGATCACTTCCCGTGTTACCTGCCAGTCGGAGGCGCCGAGGATGCGGGCATTGGCAATCATGTTGCGGTCGGCTTCACGCACGCCCTGGAAGGCGTTGGCGAAAACTACGAAAAACACCATGATGAATGCGAGCGCTACCTTCGACGCAAGGCCGAGGCCCATGATCATGATGAAGATCGGGGCAAGCACGACGCGTGGGATCGAGTTGATCGCCTTGATATAGACCGAGAAGATGTCGGCCAAGAACCGGTTGCGGCCAAGGCCGACGCCGACGAGGACGCCGGTGATCGAGCCTGCGAAGAAGCCGATAAGGGCTTCTTCCATGGTGACCCAGAGATTGTACCAGAGCGAACCTTCGGTCGTGCCCTCGGTCGCCCATTCGTAGAGGCGCGAGGCGATGGAGCTCGGACTGGAATAGAAGAACGGGTCAATTATGTTGAAACGTGACGTCAGTTCCCAGAGCGCGATCGTTATGACGAGAATGGCGATCTGCCAGAAGAGGACAAGCTGCTTGCGCCGGGCGATTAGCTTCAGCGCTGCTGCTTCGATCTCGGCATCCGAGGTGCCGGCGCGGAAAATCGGCGCGATGCCGGTTTCGAGTGTGGTGATTGACATGATCCGATCCTCCCTCAGGCTGCTTCGCTGGCGCGGCTATAGCTGGTCTCGACCTCCTGGCGGAGATCCTCCCAGATGGTCTTGCAATAATCGATGAAGGTCTGCTCGTAGCGGATTTCCGAGACGACGCGGGGACGCGGCAGATCGATCTTGTAGACCGACTTGACCGTCGCCGGTCCTGCTGTCAGCACGTAGACCTTGTCGGCCAGCGCCACGGCCTCCTCGAGATCGTGGGTGACGAAGACGACGGACGCCTTGCGTTCGGCCCAAAGCTTCAGCAGTTCTTCATGCATGACGGTGCGTGTCTGCACGTCGAGCGCCGAGAAGGGCTCGTCCATCAACAGGATTTCCGGCTCGTTGATGAAGGTCTGGGCCAGCGAGACGCGCTTGCGCATGCCGCCTGAAAGCTGGTGGGGATAATGGTGCAGGAAGCGGGTGAGACCGACGCGTGCCAGCCAGTCCTTGGCGAGGCGCTCGGCTTCCGCCTTCGACTTGCCGCGAAACAGCGGCCCGGCCATGACGTTGTCTATGACGTTCTTCCACGGAAACAGCGCATCCGTCTGGAAGACGAAGCCGACGCGCGGATCGATGCCGTCGACCGGACCGCCCATCAGGCGGACTTCGCCGGCGCTCGGCTTGTTAAGGCCGGTTACGAGATTGAGGGTCGTTGACTTTCCGCAGCCTGTCGGGCCGACGACGGCGACGAATTCGCCGCGTTCCACGGTCATGTTGAAATCGCGAAGTGCCGTCAGCGACTTGCCGGTCGGCGAGACGAAGCGCCGGCTGACATTGATCAGCTCGATCGCCGGTCCCTGGGCGTTATCCTGTTGCATTTTCATACCTGGTGCGTGCCTGTCTAGGGGCGTGCACGCCTTGCCCCGGACGATCGATGGACCGCTTCCGATGTCTGCCGGAAGCGGGCAAAAGCGTTTACTTGACGTTCTTGACGTATTCCGTCGTGTACGTCTTCGACAGGTCGATCTGCTTGCCCTTGACGTTCTTCGAGAACTCCGAGAGCACGGTCAGGACTGTCTTCGGACCATCTTCCGGCATCACGCCATCAGGCGTGAACATGCCCTTGCCGGCCTCGAGCGCCTTGATGTAGCCGTCCTTGTCGCCGACGTAGAAATCCTTCGGCATCTTGTCGGCGATCTCGGCTGCAGAATGGGTGTTGATGAAACGCAGCGTCTTGACGAAGGCGTTGGCCAGCTTCTGGGCCTCTTCCTTGTGGCTGTCGATCCACGCATTCTCCATATAAAACGAGGCTGCCGGATAGGTGCCGCCTAGGGCGGCGCGAGTCGATTCGACGGTACGCATGTCGACAAGGATCTTCGCCTCGTCTGTCTTAAGCATGCGCGAAATTGTCGGCTCGGTGGTCATGCCGGCCTGGATCTGGTCCTGCTGCATCGCGGCGATAAACGTGCCGCCGGCGCCGACAGGAATGGTGACAACGTCGCCCGGCTTCAGGCCTGCCTTGGATGCCATGTACAGCGTCAGGAAATTGGTCGACGAGCCGAGGCCGGTGACGCCGAGGTTCTTGCCCTTGAAATCGGCTGGCGACTTGATTTCGGGATGCTTGGTCGACACGAGCTCGACTTCGCCGGGCGCCTGGCTGAACTGCACGAGGGATTCCACGAACTTGCCCTTCGCCTGCAGGTCGACGCAATGGTCGTAGAAACCGACCACGCCCTGAACGGCGCCGGCCAGCAGCTGGTTCTCGGCGTCGACGCCGGCCGCTTCGTTCAGCAGCTCCACATCGAGGCCTTCGTCCTTGAAGTAGCCGAGTGCTTCCGTCAGCTTGGCCGGCAGGTAGATCTGCTTTTCGAAACCGCCGACCATGATGGTGATCTTGTCAGCAGCCTTTGCAGCGGTGGTTGCGCCGAGCGATGCAGCGGCCATGATGGCGGAAAGGGCGACGCAATGAAAAAATGCGTTGGAACGCATGGAATATCTCCTCCTGTTGTTGGCACCGTTCTCAGCCCTTGTCGGGCATGGGCTCCTCCACGATGCGTCTGCAACTTAGCGCTCCAACCTTTCATTCCGCTTTCAGTGGAAAACTTACGCGACACATCCCGTAATCTTTACTCGCGATGCCTGCGCGAAAGCGCTAGACCGAATATATTGCTGACGACCGAAGAGGGACAAACATGAAAATTGCGCTTGCAGCCTTGGCCCTGCTTTGCCTCGCCTCCCCCGCGCTGGCGATATCGCGCTACATCTCCACGGACCGTACATGCGGCGACGTGCAGCAGATTATTGCCAGGGAAAAGGCAGTCCTGCTGCGCTATTCTTCGCGCCGCAGCAACATACAGGTCTATGATCGTTACGTAACAGACAGCGCCAAATGCGACTTCGGATCCTATGCCGCCAGCGCCTATGTTCCGACCAGCGACAATCCCAGCTGCCCGGTTCGAAACTGCCGCTCATCCTCGGCTATCCAGCCCCGATAGGCGCTGCGCTCGCTGATCAAAATATATGCGGTTTGTGAAATTTGCATACAGAGCGCGTTTTTTACGCAACAGGTGTCGTTTTTCGAACAAATTTGGCATATATCGTACCGCAGCGTTTTCCTGAGCATTCCAAGTGGCTGAATGTTAGGGTTGTCATCCTTTTGATCCAGGAGACTGTGCAGTGACTGCAAAAGTACCAAACCCAATCGACATTTACGTCGGCTCACGAGTTCGTATGCGACGCCTGATGCTGGGTATGAGCCAGGAGAGGCTTGCCGACCAGATCGGCGTTACATTCCAGCAGGTCCAGAAATACGAAAAAGGCACCAACCGCATTGGTGCCAGCAGGCTGCAGACAATTGCCGGCGTTTTGGCGATCCAGGTCAGCTTTTTCTTCCAGCAGGACAATTCCCAGTCCATCACGACGGATGGCATCGGGCACTTGAACGGCCTCGACGACCTCTCCGAATTCCTGACCTCGAAAGAGGGGCTGGGATTGAACAAGGCTTTTATGAAAATCGGTGACGCCGGCATTCGCCAGTCAATCCTGACGCTCGTGACATCCCTTGCCGACGCATCCGAAGCCGCACCGGCAGCAGTCGCTGTGACGACAGAAGCTCCCATTACACTGCACCATTGAACGCACGGTCGTTTGACCGCTGAGCTGATCCAGAACGCGCGCCCTATGAAATCAGGGCGTGCGTTTTTTTTGATAACACCACATGCCTTTACAGGCGTATTGGCGAGTCTCTCATCTATAAATTCCTTTTAAAGTTGTAACTAAAAATGAGCCGCACCCAAACGCTGTGTCACGGCTGTTGTCACGCGCCAATGTCCAGTGTCTGCGCTATAGAAACCGCGGAATGCGAACAACTTCGGCAGCGCATGTGGGGCAGCAATGACAACGATACTTCCTAATGAAAACAGAGAGATCGATTCCGACACCCTAAAGGAACTGGCATCGATTGCGCGGCTCATCACCTATGCCCGCGAGAGCGCCAAGGGAATGAATGCCGAGTTTCCAGTCTGGTGCCTGGATCTGGCGCTTGGCGCCGTGCTGCAGGAAATGTATGCGGCCCGTGATCCAAAGTCTCTGATGGGCGAAATGGACGACGAGGTCTGCGCCATGGCGCAGCGCCACTGATCCGTCCGCATAGCTTCCTCAAGGGCGCGGCAGCGCGCCCTTGAGGAAGACTTCGAAACAACAGCGTAGATGTTCGTTTCTCGCCTCGCGGCTTGGCCAGTGGTCTAGATTGCCCGGCATGGGAGCCAGCGCTCCCATCACCATGCTGAGCAGCATACGGGCACCGCTTTCGGTATTCCGGATGCTGATTCGCCCGCGTTCGTTTTGTATCCGCAGCCATTCCGCAAGGAGGGTTCGCGATTGCTGCAGGCCGTGTTTGTGCAGCAGCCCGCCGATTTCCGGAAACCTCTCCGCCTCTCCCACGATAAAGTGAATGAACGCCTGGCGATCCCTGTCGACCTCCTCATCGATGTCGATCATGAAGATTTGCTCAAGCGTTTCCATCAGCGGCAGTGTCTCTGTCTCGTCGCGCGGAAGTGCCACCATCGATGCGCGATGAAGGTCGATCATCGCCATGAAAAGCTCTGTCTTGCTGGAAAAAAGCTTGTAGAGTGTCTGCTTGGAGACTTTGCAGCGCATTGCGACCAGATCCATTGTCGTACCGGCGTAACCCATCTGGTGGAAGGTGCTGCGAGCCTCGGCAATGATCATCCTGCGCCGTGTGTCGTCGCTTGCAGTCTGCGGACGGCCACGCGGGCGACGGACAGCTTCTGCAGCAACCGTTCCTTGAGTCTGATTTTTCATTGACAAACTCCGGGAGCAATTGACATTAACGGCTACAGATATATTTGCCATACCGTGTCGTACTGTAAATAACAGGACTGGAAACCGCAACGTGCAAAACTCCGCCTCCTCTTCGCATGTGTCGCAACGCTCGTCTGCTCCGACGGCCCGGGGCCGGAGCGCGTCGATTGGCAGGGTAGTTGCGCTCGCTGCGGCTGGCCTTGGTATGGCCCTGTTGGTTGCCGGTTGCAACGAGCAGAAATCCGGACAGAACAACGCGCCGGCGGTTAAGCCCGAGGTTTCCGCGATAGTGCTGCACCCGCAATCCGTCGCGATTACGGCGGAACTGCCGGGAAGAACCTCCGCCTACCTGACGGCAGACGTGCGCCCGCAGGTCGGCGGCATCATTCGCAGCCGAAACTTCAAGGAAGGCAGCGAAGTCAAGCAGGGCGATATCCTGTACGAGATCGACCCCAGGCCTTATCAGGCATCCTACGACAGCGCCGTGGCGGCGCTTCAGAAGGCGCAGGGTGCACTTCCCAGCGCGCAGGCGAAGGTCGATCGCTACAAGGGTTTGAGCCAGCAGAATGCTGTCAGCCAGCAGGATTTCGACGACGCCAACTCGACACTGTTGCAGGCGAAGGCAGACGTCGCGTCGGCCCAGGCCTCACTTGAAACCGCCCGCATCAATCTCGACTATACGAAGATCCGCGCTCCGATCGACGGTCGCGTCGATGCATCCACCGTTACCGTCGGCGCGCTCGTGACTGCCGACCAGACGACAGCGCTGACGACGATCAACAAGCTCGATCCGATGAATGTCGATGTGACGCAGTCAAGCACCAACCTGTTGAAATTCCGCCGGGCTGTCGACGAAGGCCGCCTGAAGACCAGCGGCGACAATGTTGCCGTGCACCTGACGCTGGAAGACGGCTCGACCTACAAGGAAACGGGCAAGTTCCAGTTTGCCAACGCAACTGTGGCTGAAACCGTCGGCACGATCAGCGTCCGGGTTATCTTCCCCAACCCGGACCGCACTCTTCTGCCCGGCATGTACGTGCGGGCGAATATCGAAGAGGGTGTGGCTCCGAACAGCTTCCTCGTTCCGCAGCGCGCCGTGGCTCGCAACACCAAAGGCGAACCGACAGCAATGTTCGTGACGCCCGAAGGCAAGGTCCAGGCCCGGACGCTGGTCGTCCAGCGCAGCTATGGCAACAGCTGGCTTGTCAGCGAAGGCCTGAAGGACGGCGATCGGGTGATCATCGAAGGCGGCCAGCGCGTCAAGGATGGGCAGGACGTCAACGTTTCGATGGTGACCATCGACGACGCGACCGGCAACATCAAGCAGGCTTCGGCTGACCCGAAAAAGTCGACGGATCAGGCTAGCCTCGTAAATACCGACAAGGGTGCCGCCAGCGGCATCGCGGAGTAAGCTGCACGATGTCACGTTTCTTCATCGACCGCCCCATCTTCGCGTGGGTCATCGCCATCGTCGTCATGCTCGCGGGCGCACTTGCGATCACGACACTGTCGATTTCGCAGTATCCGCAGATCGCTCCGACGACAGTGCGCATCACGGCCAACTACACCGGTGCCGATGCGTCGACGGTCGAAAACTCGGTGACCAAGGTCATCGAGCAGGGCATGACAGGTATCGATAACCTGGACTACATGACCTCGACGTCGACCTCGACCGGTCAGACCTCGATTTCGCTGACGTTCACCAATGCCGCCGATCCTGATACCGCACAGGTTCAGGTGCAAAACAAGCTGTCGCTCGTCCAGTCGCAGCTGCCCAATTCCGTTACCAGCACCGGTATTACCGTCTCGAAATCCACCTCCAACTTCCTGATGGTTATCGGCTTCGTGTCGATGGACGACAAGCTTAATGCCAACGATCTGGCCGACTATGTCGACAGCACCCTGAACGATACGATCAAGCGTGTAGAGGGCGTTGGCGACACGACGCTGTTCGGTTCTAACTACGCCATGCGCATCTGGGTCGATCCGGACAAGCTGGCCAAGTACCAGCTGATGGTCAGCGACGTCTCAACCGCCATCGAAGCCCAGAACAGCCAGGTCGCAGCCGGCCAGCTGGGTGCGTTGCCGCAGCGCAAGGGCCAGGAACTGAACGCAACTGTAACGGCCAAGAGCCGCCTGCAGACACCGCAGCAGTTCGAAAACATCATTCTGAAAAGCCTTCCGAACGGTTCGCTTGTCCGCATCAACGACGTGGCGCGCGTCGAACTCGGCGCAAAGAGCTACGCAAGCTCGAGCACATATAACGGCCATCCGTCTGCCGGTCTTGCCATCCAGCTTGCAGCCGGTGCGAATGCTATCAGCACCGCTGAAGCGGTCGAGTCGACCATCAACGCCCTGAAGCAGACGCTGCCGGCCAATGTCGAGGTCGTCTATCCCTACGACACGACGCCTTTCGTGCGGCTGTCGATCGAAGACGTGGTCAAGACGCTGATCGAGGCCATCGTCCTCGTGTTCATCGTGATGTTCGTCTTCCTGCAGAACCTGCGGGCAACCTTGATCCCGACGCTTGCTGTACCGGTGGTGCTGCTCGGAACCTTCGGCATCCTGTCGCTGTTCGGCTACTCGATCAACAACTTGACCATGTTCGGGATGGTGCTGGCGATCGGCCTGCTCGTCGACGATGCCATCGTCGTGGTTGAAAACGTCGAGCGCGTGATGGAAGAGGAAGACCTTTCCCCACGCGATGCGACGATCAAGTCGATGGGCGAAATCACCGGCGCGCTTGTCGGTATCGCGACTGTGCTATCGGCTGTGTTCATCCCGATGGCGTTCTTCGCGGGCTCCGTCGGCGTCATCTACCGCCAGTTCTCCGTGACCATCGTGTCGGCCATGATCCTCTCGGTCATCGTCGCGCTTATCCTGACGCCGGCACTTTGCGCCACTCTGTTGCGCAAGCCGAAGCACGGTTCGAAGACCAAGGGCGTATTTGGCTGGTTCAACCGCAATTTCGATCGCGGCAGCCATGCCTATCAGCGCGGCGTCGGCGGCATTATCCGGCGCAGCTGGGTCGGCCTCGTCGTATTCGTGCTGATCGTCGTCGGTGTCGGCTTTCTGTTCACGCGTCTGCCGAGCTCGTTCCTGCCGGACGAAGACCAGGGCATCCTGATCACCAGCGTCACCTTGCCACCGGGAGCCACCGATGCCCGCGCTAAGGAAGTGCTGGGACAGGTGCGCGATTATTATCTGAATACCGAGAAAGACTATGTGGACGGCGTCTTTGCCGTTGCCGGCTTTGGCTTCGGTGGCCAGGGGCAGAACATCGGTCTCGCCTTCATCAAGCTGAAGGATTTCGCGTCCCGCACGACTCCGCAATCCAAGGCCCAGGCAATTGCTGGTCGCGCCATGGGGGCGTTTTCGAAAATCAAGGACGGTAGCGTCTTCGCGTTGGCGCCACCGGCTATTCCCGGTTTCGGCTCTTCCAGCGGGTTTGACTTCTACCTCCAAGACGTCAACGGCCAAGGCCATGAGAAGTTGATGGCAGCCCGCAACCAGCTGCTCGGCATGGCGTCCAAAAGCCCGCTCTTGGTCGGTACCCGACCGAACGGCCAGGAGGATCAGCCGCAGTATCAGGTGGAGATCGACCAGGAAAAGGCGAGCGCACTGGATATCTCGCTAGCCGACATCGACACCACGCTGGCAACCGCCTGGGGCGGCAGCTACGTCAACGACTTCATCGACAGGGGCCGCGTCAAACAGGTCTATGTTCAGGCCGATGCGGATTTCCGGATGCAGCCTGAGGATTTCGATCGCTGGTATGTTCGAAATTCCGAAGGCTCCATGGTGCCGTTCTCAGCTTTTGCCACGGGAAGCTGGAGCTTCGGTTCTCCTCGTCTCGAGCGATATAACGGCTCTTCCGCAGTCGAGATCCAAGGTGCTGCAGCGCCGGGGGTCAGCTCCGGTGATGCGATGAACGAAGTCAACAAGCTGGTGTCGCAGTTGCCACCTGGCTTCCGCCTGGAATGGACAGGATTGTCCGAGCAGGAAGAGTTGTCAGGCAGCCAGGCGAGCAAGCTTTACGCCATCTCGATCCTTGTGGTCTTCCTGGCGCTTGCAGCCTTGTACGAGAGCTGGTCGATCCCGCTCGCTGTCATGCTGTCGGTGCCGGTCGGCATCTTCGGGGCCCTTTTGGCGGCGACCCTCTTCGGTCAGTCGAATGACGTGTACTTCAAGGTCGGCCTGCTGACGACGATCGGCCTGGCCGCCAAAAACGCCATTCTGATCGTCGAGTTCGCGCTGGAGCAGCAGAAAAATGGCAAGAGCCTGATCGACGGAACGCTCGAAGCCTCGCGGCAACGCTTGCGGCCGATCCTGATGACGTCTCTCGCGTTTATCCTCGGTGTGATGCCGCTTGCCATCGCCAGTGGCGCAGGTTCCGGCAGCCAGAATTCGATCGGTATCGGCGTCATGGGCGGCATGCTTGCGGCCACCATCCTCGGCGTATTCTTCATTCCGTTGCTGTTCGTCACGACACGGCGGATCTTCAAGGGCAAGAAGCCTGAAGAGGATGTCGCAGCACCGGACGTGAAGCCGGAAGCGACCCACTAAAACGAGACTGAAAGCACAGCCCGGGAGCCGTCAAAAGACCGCTCCCGGGCTGTAGCGATTCCGGGAGGAAGTCGCTATGACAGCTTCAGAGGACATGCCCGTTCGGGAGACGTGACGGGACAGGGAGGGATCATGATCAAGGCACTGCGTATCGAAGCGGAAAACGTAACGCGTTTTCAGGAGATCGAGGCCGCGCCTCTCGGGCCCGGCCAAGTGCGCGTCAGCGTCCGCCATATCGGCCTTTGCGGCAGCGATCTCAACACCTTCAAGGGTCTGAACCCGCTGGTCCAGCTTCCGCGCATCCCGGGCCATGAAATTGGCGGTGTGATCATGGAAGTAGGCGAAGGCGTCTCCGCCGACTATGCGGCAGGCCGGCGCGTTATTGTCATGCCCTATACCAGTTGCGGCAAGTGTACCTCTTGCCGAAAAGGCCGGGTGAATGCCTGCCGTTACAACAAGACGCTGGGAGTCCAGCAGGATGGCGGCCTCGCCGAGGAAATCGTCCTGCCGGCTGAAAAGCTCATCCTCAACGACGTGCTGCCGCCCCGCCATCTCGCCTTGGTCGAGCCATTGTCCGTCGGCTTCCACGCCGTCGAGCGCGGCCGCGTTGCCCGTGGCGACCGCGTCGCAGTGCTCGGCTGCGGCATGATCGGCATGGGCGTACTGATCGCCGCCGTCGCCCGTGGTGCTGAAGTTATCGCGGTCGACCTCAGCCCGGAGAAACGTGCTCTCGCCATGCAGTTCGGCGCCGTCGAGACGATCGATGCCGGCAGCGAGGACGTGGTGGCGCGCGTCATGGCGTGGACAAACGAGGATGGCGTCGATGTCGCGTTCGAGGCGGTCGGCCTGCCCGCTACCTTCACCCAGGCTGTCGATATCGCCTGCTTTGGTGGTCGGGTCGTCTATGTCGGTTATTCCAAGGCGCCGGTCACTTACCAGACGCAGTTCTTCAATCTCAAGGAACTTGACATCATGGGGTCTCGCAATGCCATGATGCAGGACTTCCTGGCCGTCGCCACGCATCTCGAAAAAATCGGCGAAAGCGCCGATGCGTTGATCAGCAAGGTGGTAGCCTTCGACGACGCTGAAACGGCCCTTCCCTATTGGGACGGCAACCGCAATGCCCTGAAGATCATCATAGAGCGCAACGTTTAGGGGTTGCGCGCATCTTTGCTTTTAAACGCGCGCCAGGACGCTTGACAAAGACGGCATGCCTGTATTTTACTCAGGCCTGCCGAATAGGCAAATCTTAACACATGACTTCGATGTCGCCGGGCAGTTTCGCCCCCATGATGCCCCATCCAAGATGGGATCCGCGTCGTGGGGTTTTTCGCGTTTGGGTATTGAACAATGATCGACGCACTAAAGATCGGCATCCTCTTTTCGACGACCGGGCCCTATGCGTCGATGGGTCGGGATGCGCGCGACGGTGCCGAATGTGCCATCGAGGAATTTGCTGCCACCGGCGGGCTGCGCTTAGAGCCCGTCTTCGCCGATCCTCGCGCTGATCTTTCCGCCTATCTGGATGGCGCCCGCCATATGCTGCGCAACGAAGGTTGCCGCCATATCGTCGGCACGATCACCTCGGCGGCGCGCAAGGAAATCATTCCGCTGGTCGAAAAGCATGACGGCCTACTCTGGTACATGTGCCCCTACGAGGGTTTCGAGGCCAACGAGAACGTCATTTATATCGGCGGCTGCCCGAACCAGCACCTGCTGCCGCTCTTCCAGCATCTCATCCCCCGGTACGGCAAGCGCCCCTACCTCGTCGGCGCCAACTATGTGTGGGGCTGGGAAATGAACCGGCTGGCCCGCGAGTTGATTTCCACGGCTGGCGGCGAGGTGCTGGGCGAGCGCTATCTGCCGCTCGAGGAGACTGCGGTTGAGCGCATCGTCGCGGATATTGCCGAGCGCCGGCCGAGCTTCATCCTCAACAATTTGATTGGCCCCTCCAGCTATGCATTTCTGGCGGCCATCCGCGGGCTTTCAGACCGGGACCCGGCCTTCCTGCCGGAGAACTGCCCGGTCGTCAGCTGCGATCTGATGGAGTGCGAACTTGCCGATATCGCCGCAGGTGCGGCCGTCGGGCAGCTTTGCGCCGCCTCCTATTTCGCCAGCATCGTGTCGCCCGAAAATGCTGAGTTCAAGAGCCGCGTGGCGGCGGCTTTCGGGCCGGAGCGCGGCGTGTCCAGCGTTTTTGCCAGCGCCTATACTGCTGTCAAACTTTGCGTCGAGGCCATAATCGCAGCCAGTAGCGACGAGCCGCAGGCAGTGCGACGGGCGCTTCATGGCGCGTCTTGGCCGAGCCTGTTCGGTCCGCTCGCGATCGACCGGCAGACCAACCACGCGGCCCTCCCATTTCATCTCGGACGGATCAATGCCGGCAATGGTTTCGATGTCATCGCCTCGCGTTCGGCCATCCCTGCCGACCCATATCTGACTGCGCGTCACACGATTGCGGAGCCGAAGTTGCGGGTGGTTTCATGAGGGAAACACCGAATTTCACTGGCTGGCACGCCGCGATCCTGCACAGGGAAGACAGCAACACCGAGCGCTTGATCCGCCAGCTGACACTTCTCGGCCTCAGCACATCGCTGCGCTGGGAGCCGCTCTCTGCCATGGAACGTCCGGACCTCGTGATCGTCGATGCCGATCAGGGCTGGGACGGGCTGCTCGCCTCGGCACCCGCGCATCCGGCGGTGCCTGTGATTGCGCTGCTGGGTTCGGAAGCACCGGGCCGCATTGCCTGGGCGCTCGAACAGGGTGCCGGCGCGATCATTGCCAAGCCGGTTGCAAGCTCGGCCGTCTATCCGGCGCTGGTCATGGCGGTCTCCATCCACCAGGAGCGAATGGCGACGCGCTCGAAGATGGATCGTCTGGAGGAGCGCGTACGCATGCGACCGCTCGTTCATGCCGCCGTGCAAAAGATCATGGAGGCGCGGGGCGTCGGGGAAGAGCAGGCCTATACGATCCTGCGCGGCTCGGCCATGCAGCGTAGATTGCCAATGGAACAACTGGCGGCCTTCATTCTCGGCGGCTCCGAACCCTTGCCGGAGGCCGTCTGATGCGTGTCCTGAAATCGATGTTTCGCCAGCCCTCGGCGCTGTTCGGGTTGATCATCGTCATCGCCGTTGTCGTTATGGCGATCGCGGCGCCGCTGCTGGCGCCCTTCAGCCCCGATGACCAGATGTTCGATGGCCTGTCGCTGGATGGCGCGCCGTTGCCGCCCGGCGGCCCCTATCTGCTCGGCACCGATACGCTCGGCCGCGACCTGTTCTCCCGGCTGCTGTTCGGCGCTCGCACCTCGCTGGTCATCGGCCTTGTTGCTAATGGCATTGCGGTCGCCATCGGCCTCTTCATTGGTATTGTCGCTGGTTATGTGGGGGGCTTCTTCGGCAATCTGCTGATGCGCTTCACCGACCTGATGATGGCATTTCCGGCCCTGCTGCTTGCCATTGTGCTGGCGGCCCTGCTGCACCCTAGCCTGTGGATCGTGGCGATGGTCATCGCGCTCGTCAACTGGGTGCAGGTCGCGCGCATCGTCTATACCGAGACGCGCGGATTGGTGGAGCGCGACTTCATGATGGCGGAGCGCTCGCTGGGCGCCGGCCACGGCCGTATCCTGCTTCTGCACATCCTGCCGCATCTGATGCCGACGGCGATCGTCTGGGGCACGCTCGGTATCGCAACGACGGTGCTGCTCGAGGCGACGCTGTCCTTCCTCGGCATCGGCGTACAGCCGCCGCAGCCCTCCTGGGGAAATATCATCTTCGAGAGCCAGAGCTACTTCGAATCCGCCCCCTGGTTGGTGTTCATTCCGGGCGCCGTGATCCTGCTGACCGCTTTGTCGTTCAACCTCGTCGGCGATGCGCTGCGCGACATTCTCGATCCGACCCAGAGAGGGCGCGGCTGATGGCCCTTCTCATTCTCCGCCGACTTGTTCAGGCGGCACTCATCCTGCTCGGCGTCGGCGCCATCACCTTCCTGCTGCTCTACGCACTGCCGGCCGATCCTGCCGTACTGATCGCCGGCCGCAGCGCTACACCGGCAACCGTCGCCGCCATTCGCCATGAACTGGGGCTGGACCAGCCGTTGGTGCTGCAGTTCCTGCATTATCTCAGTGGCATCCTGCATGGCGATCTCGGTCGCTCCTATACGCAGAAGACATCCGTGCTGCCGCTGATCCTCGCCCGCCTACCGGCGACGCTGATCCTCATGGCGGCCGGCATCCTGGTCGAAGTTGTCCTCGGTATCACGCTCGGGACCATTGCCGCCGTGCGCCGCGGTGGCTTTGTCGACCGGCTGGTGATGATGGCGTCCTTCGTCGGGGTGTCCGCCCCGCAATTCGTCGTTGCACTGCTGCTCCTCTACGTCTTTGCGGCGACGCTCGGCTGGTTCCCAATGAGCGGCTACGGCACGCCCAATCATGTGGTGCTGCCGGCCGTCACGCTCGGCATCCTCGGTGCCGGCTGGTATGCGCGCATGGTGCGCTCGGCGATGATCGACGTGCTCAACCAGGATTATGTGCGCACGGCGCGCGCTAAGGGCCTGTCGTCGTCGCGGATCATCTTTCGTCATGCCCTGCCCAACGCCATCCTGCCGATCATCGCCATGATCGGCATCGATATCGGCCAGTTCATGAGCGGTGTCGTCGTGGTCGAGGCCGTCTACGGCTGGCCAGGCATCGGCCAGCTCGCATGGCAGGCCATCCAGCAGGTCGATATCCCGATCATCATGGGCGTCACCATCGTCTCGGCCCTCGCCATCGTCATCGGCAACCTGATCGCCGATATCGTCGCTCCGTTCATCGACCCGCGTATCCGCGCGCAATAACCAAGCAAAAACCAACAGAGGAGTTCACCAATGACAAAAACCTTCCTGCGACGTGCAGCTCTGGCTGCCATGCTCGCGACCACCTCCCTGGTGCCGGCGCTCGCCGTCCAGGCTGCCGACAAGCCTGTCGACGGCGGAAAGATAGTCGTCACCTACAAGGACGACATCGCAACGCTCGATCCGGCCATTGGCTATGACTGGCAGAACTGGTCGATGATCAACGCGATGTTCTCGCGCCTTGTCGACTACACGCCCGGCACGACCGAGTTGAAGCCTTCGCTGGCCGAAAGCTACACGGTGTCCGAGGACGGCAAGACATACACCTTCAAGCTGCGCGCTGGCGTTAAATTCACCAACGGCCGCGAAGTGACCGCCGCGGACGTCAAATATTCGATCGAGCGCGCCGTCAATCCGAAGACGCAGGGCCCTGGCGCCGGCTTCTTCCACTCGATTGTCGGCTCCGACGCGATGACCGCCGGCACCTCACAGACGCTCGATGGCATCACTGTCGTTGACGACCACACCGTCAAGTTCACGCTGGTGCAGCCGGACGCGACGTTCCTCAATGTGCTCGCCCTCAACTTCTCTTCCGTCGTTCCGAAGGAAGCAGTCGAGGCGGCGAACGGCGACTTCGGCAAGAAGCCGGTCGGCTCCGGCGCTTTCATCCTGAAGGAATGGACGGTCGGCCAGCGCCTCGTGTTCGAGAAGAACCCTGACTACTTCGTCAAGGACCGCCCGCATATCGATGGCTACACGGTCGAAATCGGCCAGGAGCCGCTCGTGGCGCTGCTGCGTCTGCAGAAGGGCGAAGTCGATGTTGCCGGCGACGGTATCCCGCCTGCCAAATACCTCGAGATGAAGAACTCGAAGGATTTCGAAGGCATGATCGTGGATCGTCAGCAGCTGGAAACGAGCTATGTGACGCTCAACACGCAGGTAAAGCCGCTCGACAACGTCAAGGTCCGCCAGGCGCTGAACATGGCTGTCAACAAGGAGCGCATCGTTCGCATCATCAACGGTCGCGCCGTGCCGGCAAACCAGGTACTGCCGCCGCTGATGCCGGGCTACGACAAGGATTACAAGGGCTATGCCTACAGCGTCGAGAAAGCCAAGGCACTGCTGGCCGAGGCCGGCCTGAAGGATGGCTTCACGACCCAGCTCTACACCTCCAACACCGATCCGCAGCCGCGCATCGCCCAGGCGATCCAGCAGGATCTCGCCGCCGTCGGCGTCAAGGTCGAGATCAAGGCGCTTGCCAATCCGAACGTCATCGCTGCCGGCGGTACGCAGGGCCAGGCGCCGATGGCATGGTCGGGCGGTCTCGGCTGGATCGCCGACTTCCCGGATCCTTCCGACTTCTACGGACCGATCCTCGGCTGCGGCAGTGCCGTCGCCGGTGGCTGGAACTGGTCGTGGTACTGCAACAAGGAAATCGAACCGCGCGCCCAGGCGGCCGACGCCATGCCGCTGCCTGCCAAGGCTGCGGAGCGCAACGAAGCCTGGAAAAAGATCTTCACCGAGATCCAGGAAAAGGATGCGCCGTGGATCCCCGTGTTCAACGAGCGCCGGGTTGTTGCCAAGTCGAAGCGGATGGGCGGACCGGATGAGATCTACATCGATCCGACCCGCGTCATCGATTACGAAGCGATCTTCGTCAAGAAGTAAGCCGATCGGTTCAATACCTCCCTGGGCACTGCCCCGGGGAGGCTCAATCTTCGGAGGCAAGCATGTGCATCGTCTGCACCCACACCATTCACCGCGCCCAGCATAATTTCGGCTGGAACCGGGATTTCGAACCCGCTGTCGTCGCCAAACCCGGTGAAACGATCCATTTCGAATGCATGGATTCGTCCGGCGGACAGCTGGGCGCCGACGCGACCCTGGCATCGCTGAAGGAACTCGATTTCGGCAAGATCAATCCGGTCTCCGGCCCTGTCTATGTGGAGGGCGCGATGCCGGGGGACGCATTGAAGGTCACGCTCCGCCGCTTCGTGCCGTCGGGCCTCGGCTGGACCGCCAATATTCCAGGGTTTGGACTTCTGGCCGACCAGTTTCCCGACCCTGCTTTGCACATGTGGTCCTATGATGCCAACGCCATGACGCCCGCCCTTTATGGCCCCGGCGGTCGCGTACCGCTGAAGCCTTTTGCCGGAACTATCGGTGTCGCCCCTGCCGCCCCAGGTTTGCACTCCGTCGTGCCGCCACGCAATGTCGGCGGCAATCTCGATATCCGGGATCTCAGCGCCGGCGTAACGCTGTACCTGCCGATCGAAGTGGAGGGTGCGCTGTTCTCGATCGGCGATACCCATGCCGCGCAGGGCGACGGCGAGGTCTGTGGCACGGCTATCGAAAGCCAGATGAATGTCGAGGCGACGATCGAGCTGGTCAAGGATGCGCGCCTGAAGAGCCCGCGCTTTACGACAACCGAGCCGGTCACCCGCCATCTCGACGGCGCTGGCTATGAGGTGACGACAGGCATCGGGCCGGACCTGATGACCGGTGCGCGGGAAGCCCTGATGCGGATGATCGACCTGCTCGGCGAAGAGCATGGCATGAGCCCGGTCGATGCCTACATGCTGTGCTCTGTCTGCGGCGACCTCCGGATCAGCGAGATCGTCGACATGCCGAACTGGGTGGTGTCGTTCTACTTCCCGAGGATCGTGTTCGCGTGACGGAAACAGCCTCGTCGCCCGCCGCGCTTTCGGTGAGAAACCTGTGTGTCGATGCCCGCACGCCGGAAGGCCGGCGGCGGGTACTCGACGACATCGATTTCGATCTCATGACCGGCGAGACCCTCTGCCTTGCCGGCGAATCGGGTTCCGGCAAGTCGGTAACCTCGCTCGCCGTCATGGGCTTGCTCCCGAAAGCATCCTTGCAGGTGGCGTCCGGCAAGATCATGCTCGCCGGCCGCGACCTGCTGTCCTTGCCGGAGCGGGCGATGCGCAAGGTGCGCGGCGGCGAGATCGCCATGGTCTTCCAGGAGCCGATGACCTCGCTGAACCCGGTGATATCAGTCGGCGACCAGCTGACAGAGGCGATCCGCGAGCATCAGGACAGCGACACCGCAAGCGCTGTGGCTTCCGCCCTGCGCATGCTCGACGCCGTCCAGATCACCGATCCGGCGCGGCGGCTGAAGCAGTTTCCCCATGAGCTTTCCGGGGGGATGCGACAGCGGGTGATGATCGCCATGGCGCTCTCCTGCCGCCCCAAGGTGCTGATCGCCGACGAACCGACCACGGCGCTTGATGTCACTGTCCAGGCACAGATCCTGAGTTTGATGCGAGAGCTGAAATCGGAGTTCGGGACCTCGATCATCCTCATCACCCATGACATGGGGGTTGTGGCGGAAATGGCGGATCGCGTCGTGATCATGCAAAACGGCCGCATGGTCGAAAAGGGAGCTGCGATCGATATCTTCGAGCGCCCGACCCACGCCTATACGCAGGAGTTGCTGGGGGCCGTGCCGCGTCTTGGCGCCCATGCCGGCACGGACGGTCCACCGCGCGTCACCGCCAGAGGCCTGGTCGCACCGACGCCGCTCGACCGGACGCCGGTGCTCAACGTCAGCAATCTGACCGTTACCTACGGCAGCCAGTCAGGCTGGCTCCTCAAGACAGCCAAGCCGGCGGCAGCGGTCGATGGCGTATCCTTCGACATCCTGCCCGGCAAAACGCTTGGTCTCGTCGGCGAAAGCGGCTCGGGAAAGTCGACGACGGGCAAAGCCGTGCTCGGCCTCATTCCCTACCAGGGCGACGTTGTGATCGACGGTCGCAATATAGGGGGACTCAGCCAGCGCGACATGCAGCCGGTTCGCCGCTCCGCCCAAATGATCTTCCAGGACCCCTATGCATCGCTCGATCCTCGCATGGCGGTGGGGGCTGCGGTTGCCGAGCCGATGATTATCCACGGCATTGGCAGCAAATCGGAGCGTCGCGACCGGGTGGCAGAGCTGCTGCGCCGCGTCGGCCTGACGCCCGATGCCGCAACCCGCTATCCGCACGAGTTCTCCGGCGGCCAGCGCCAGCGCATCTGTATCGCGCGCGCCCTGGCACTGGAACCGAAGCTGATCGTTGCTGACGAAAGCGTGGCAGCGCTCGACGTTTCCGTGCGGGCGCGGGTTCTCGACCTGCTGCTCGAACTGCAAGAGACGATGGGTCTCGCCTATCTCTTCATTTCGCACGACATGGCGGTCATCGAGCGGATGTCGCACCATGTCGTGGTCATGCGCTACGGTAAAATCGTCGAGAGCGGCACGCGCCGCCAGGTGTTCGAGACGCCGAAGGATGCCTATACGCAGGCCCTTCTGGCCGCCGTTCCCGCACCTGATCCGCGCGCCCGTGGCCGCAGGCTGGCAGTCCAGCAGTCATGAGAAAATCCGGAAACCAGACCAATGCCTGGTTTCCGGCCCGGCTTAGCGCTTGCGCCAGGTAATGGCTGAGTTGGTGAAGTAGTTCCAGGCAGCCCCGATGGCGGCACCTGCGAGGCCGGCCAACCACCAGCGTGGTTCACTATTATAGAATGCAGTCGACACGCCGACACCGGCAAAGACGCCGAAACTGCAGAGGGCTGCAAACATGCCGAGCCCGGTCACGAACCGCCACCCGTGCCGGCGCCTGTCCCTGTAGGTGAGAGCGTTGTTCAGGGTGTAGTTCACGACCATGGTGATGAGCATGGCGGCAGTCTGCGCCGTTGGAAAGTCCAGCCCTGCCCCGAGCAGTATGCGCAGAAAGGCGAGGTTGACCACGAGGCCCGTGGAGCCGACCAGGCAGAAGGCCAGGAAGCGCGCAGAGATGAAGTCGCCAGAAGCCTTGGAGATGAGAAGCCCGAGATATTCGAACACCACCGATGCATCGAGTTTGCTGACACCGTGCAAGCGCGGGCTGAATGCGTAGGACACTTCCTCGATTCGCATCTGTTTCGGCGACGACGCGACGATGTCGAGCAATATCTTGAAGCCTTGGTTCGACAGGCGCGGCGCCACTGCCTCGACGAATTCGCGACGGATCATGAAAAACCCGCTCATCGGATCGCTGAGCCGCACTCCCAGCAGGGACTGCGCCATTCCCACCGCAAGCCGGCTGCCGGCATGGCGAATTCTCGAAAGCCCGTCCGATGCGCCGTCCGCTTGAATGTAGCGGCTGGCGACGACGAGGTCAGCGTTGCCGGTGCGCAGAACGTTGAACATTTCCGCCAGCCGGGTTTCATCGTGCTGGAGGTCGGCATCCATGACGGCAACCACGGGTGCGGAGCTGGATAGGATACCTTCTATGCAGGCGCCGGCGAGCCCCCGCCTGCCGACGCGGCGCAAGCCGCGGATGCGCCGGTCGTTGACGGAAAGGGCGCGAACCTGGCCGATGGTGTCGTCGCTGGAATCGTCATCGACGAAAATCACCTCCCAGTCGATACCGGCCAGCGTCGCGCGCAGCCGATCGACGAGAATGGCGACGCTTTCGCGCTCATTCAGCGTTGGAATGACGATGGAAAGCTCGGGACCGATGTGATCGAGGCTAATTTGAGCGCTGATGGCCGAGAGATCGTCCTCGACAAGGCGCGCGGCAGAGACACTTACATTCATCAATCTTACGACCTTCGAGCGTTAATCCGGCGGTGGCATCAGGCCTTTGGATCGGCTGCCGGAATACGAACACCAAGCTCAGTCTCTGTCGGCGACGCGGACTGTCTGATCATGTCACTCTTGCACCCTTACCCTGACGACAAACTGAAGCGCTGCATGCGAATTCGATCGGGGTGCTCATTGCGACGGGCATTGTGCCGCCGGCGAGGCGCAGTCCCGATAGCCATATCCAATGCGGTAGTAGAACTTGCCGATGGTAACGCCATTCCGGCTGACGCCATGCGTCTGGATATCCGTGAGGCGATCGAAGTAGCGTCCCGCGCCGGGTTTATCGACGTCGCTCTTTTTCAGGCTGACCAGCATGATGGTGCGGCCCTGCATTTCCGCAGGCCTGTACCAATATCCGTACATGAGACTATCGTTGCCAAGCGGACCGGCGCCGACGGAGTTGCCCGCAACGTTGCCGTCGCGCCTGTTGTAGAAAGCGAGTTCGCTGGCAACGAAGTATTTGTCCATGCCTGCCACAAGCACGCTCTGGCCCGCCTGCTCCTCGACAGACCGTTCGATCAGGCCGACTTCGCGGCCGAGATCGTCCCAGGCCACCGGCAATGTGCGGATGTTTCCGAGATGGCCCGCGAACGGCAGCCCGAGGACCAGATAGTGCAGACACACGGCGTATATGGCCAGCGTACCAAGCAGCGTCGGCGCCCAGGACCGGCGCAGCGCTGCGGCAATCCTGGAAGAACCGGAATTGGCGTCGATGATGGTCGCGGCGACGGCGGGCAGGATCGCGAGCCACACCGGTCCCGTCCAGTTGAGCTTCACCTCATGCCCGAGACTGAACGCTGCAAAAACCGACAGGGGCGTCAACGTGAACACCAGCATGAACAGCGTCCTTCGTCTCATCTGCACATCGGTTTTCTGCGCCGTGACGAGGCGGCGAAGACATGAGGCCAGCGCTGCGATTGTGACGATGAGCCCAAGCGGCGTTAGCAGCAATGCCGCGCTTGCGACCAGCGCCGGGGGGGAAAAAGCCGGCGTGTCGGCGAGACGCTGGGTGCTCTGGAAGGCGAAAGACGCCCAGCCATGTGTCGCATTCCAGTAGATGACAGGGCTGAACAGGAAAAGCGCCGTCGCAGCTGCAAGATAGGGTTGCGGCCTCATCAGCCATCGCCTTGCTCGCGGGTCGATGAGCATGAAGATCAGGGCTGCGGGGCCGAGCAGCGCAATCGTGTATTTCGACAGCATGCCGAGACCGGCACAGACCCCCACGCCCCACCAGGCATTGCGCTTGTCTGCAACCAGCGCCCGTTCGAGGAAGTACAGCGCCCCTGCCCAGGCCGCAGTCAGGGGCACGTCCGGTGTCATCAGGAACCCGGTGTAAAAGAAGACGGGTAGCACGGCGGTGAGGACAAGCCCGACAATCGCGGTCGTCTTGTCGAAAAGATGGGCTGTCAGGCGGTAGACGAACAAGCACGTAACGATCCACGCAAGGTAGGCCCCGATGCGGACGCCGAATTCGGTATCGCCGAAAAGCGCGGTCCCAAGCCAGATCATCCACGCGGACATCGGTGGGTGATCCAGGTAGCCGATGTCGATATGGCGGGAGAAGTTCCAATAATAGGCCTCTTCCGGCAGAAGATCGACGACGCCGATATATGCGAGACGCAGCGCCAGCATATAGGACAACACGCCAGCTGCCGCCGACTGCCAGCGCGCCAGCGCCGAGGAAGGCCACGTCATCCGGAAGACGAAAAAGTGATTGCCGAAATAGCACGCAATCGCAGAAGCGCCGGCACCGAGGACGATTGCGGCTGACGGCGACCATGTCAGCAACGCCATCGCGTCCGCAAATACCCCGCCGCGTAGTCCGAACCCCAGAAAGCAGATTGCCACGTAGCGGCCAAGCTGATGCCAGACGCCTCCTCCGGCTGCCGCTCTGGAGTGCAGAATGTAGGAAAAGGTCGACACCACAGCAAAGCTCGCGGCCAATGCCACCGGCAGGCTGATGCCGAGACCGAAAAGTATCTCGAAGAGCAGCACGTCGATAGCGTAGGCCGTCAAGCTCACCCAGAGGAGAGGACGTGCTGCGAGCCCGGATCGTTGCTCCACGGAAATGTCGAGCGCTTGCCTGGCAACTGAGCCGGTACCTCCGGCCACCATCGCAGGCGTCGTCACGTCGCGCACGACAGACCGGGGACCAACAGGTTGAAACGGGCAAAACTGGTCATGTTCGGAGTACGGCTTTCTCTGAGGCCAGTCTGTTGGGCTGGCGGCACTTTGAAGTCGACCACAGCAAGACGGACCGATGACGGTTGCCGTTCACTATCTTGCGCAAAGCTGACAGACGCCTGAACCTGCCTGTTCCGGGGAGGCAAACAGCGCGCCCCAGTCGAGTGTCACCGGTATTTGGCGGGGCGCATTGATCGAGAACAATTTCAGGTGAATGTCAGTATAAACGTGCATCTACCGACGCTAATGCTTCGGGGGTAGCGGATTTGCGTATTCTTTTGGTCGAGGACAACTTCCTCATCGGCGATGCGCTGCACGACCACATCGTAGCGGATGGATGGGACGTGGACTGGGTGCTGACCCTTGAGGCCGCCCGCGTCGCCGCAGACGAGGGGTCGTACGCTCTGGTGCTGCTGGATCTGCATCTGCCTGACGGAAGCGGGCTCTGTCTGCTCCGTTCCTTGCAGCAGACGTCGCCGCACATCCCTGTCATTATCCTGTCCGCTTACGACCAAGCTTCCGACAGGATCGAGGGGTTGGAAAACGGTGCGATTGACTACCTGACGAAGCCCTTCGACCTTGGCGATGCTCTTGTCCGTATTCGCCGTTTTGCCAGGCCTCAGGGGATCTCACCCTGGTGGCCGTCGCTGAAGACGATCGCCGGATGCGGATTGCGCACGGTAAATGGCGTTTCAAAGAAGAGCGTCAGTCACTTTGATTGAAAATTTTCTGGCTTGACCGTGGACGCTCAGAGATAGCGGCGGCTGGTCATGCCCTCGGCCACCGCCAGAACTCCCGCAAAAATCACCACGGACGATAACCAGCCAAGGATGACATCCGAGAGATAGTGCGCGCCCGTGAGCACGCGCATCACGGGGATGACGAGGGAGATAAAGGCCATGGGCAATCCCAGCGTCAGGCGCCAGCGTGCCGGCAAAAGAAGGATGAGACAGAAAAGCCATCCCGCCGACGATGCCTCTCCCGACACGAAAGAGCAGTTCTTGAGACATTTCCCTGCGAACGAACCCGCCTGGACAAAATCCAGCTGGCCTCCGAACCAGGACGTCTCGCGCGGGCGTGGGCGGCCTGAAAACGTCTTCAGGAAAAGGTTGACGGTCAGGCCGCAACCGAGCGCGAGAGACATCAGCGCTGTCAGGCTGAGCATCACCCTCGGGCTCTTCCAGTCCGCAGCGGAAGTGAATTTGCAGCGGACAAGGTCGGCAATCAAGACGGCGACTGCGATGTAGGGAAGCACGAAGAGCACGTTGCGCGCGGCTGTGAAAAACGGGCTGGCATCGTAGGCAAAACTGCCGCAGGTCCGGCCGACGGCGTCGAATATGCTGCAATTTGTGCCGGTGAAGAACCGCTGTGCGACGGCGATATCGATGGAAGGAAAGGCGTTGAACAGAGCGAGGATTGCCCACCAGAGAACG
Source organism: Rhizobium sp. rho-13.1 (assembly GCF_007000305.1). Lineage (NCBI taxonomy): Bacteria > Pseudomonadati > Pseudomonadota > Alphaproteobacteria > Hyphomicrobiales > Rhizobiaceae > Rhizobium > Rhizobium sp. rho-13.1. The sequence goes on from NZ_SCFL01000004.1 coordinate 256,442, forward strand.
AACGTGACCATAAATATGACGCGGCTTCTCGCCGTATAGGCTTGCGGGGCAGCAACGCTCGTCAAATCAGACATCGGCACAATATTCTCGCTTACGGTGTTTTATCCCACCTGCCTTGCTGCGTTCGACGCCCACGATCATCTGCAGCTATACTGCTGGATATCGCTCGACGCTGACAGGAGCCTGAAGCGCCAGAGGAAATCTGGCTGCACCCTTGCACACTGCTGTCAGCCCCCCGCACCCTCGCCCTGCTGTGCCAACCCAGCGGCGTTCCGGCATCTGCCTACCGCGCCCGTGTGAAAGGTTGATGATCCCGTTGGTATCATGCACGTCGGCGTCCTGGTCGCCGCTGCCTGCTGTGCTGGTCCGTTGAAACAGCCATGTCTGGCAGGTATCGGTCTTCGCCGAGAAGCGCTCGATCATAGGCGTGCCGATCAGGTTCGGCGTCGTCCCTTGCGAGGGCCGATAGCAACCGCGCAGACCGGCTGAGCAGACGCGTGATCTCCAGCCATGCCCTGTAGGGCTGGACAGATAGATAATGCCAGCGCGAAAGATGAAACGCCCGACGGTGGCCCTGTATCTGTGATATCAGGCCGATATCCTGAATGACTGGTACGGGAACGACGAAGGCTGCCTTCAGGCCTGCGAAATATTCAAGATCGAAGGCAATGTCGAAGGGAAGGCGCATAGGCATCAGGCCGGTGACGAACCACTCCGCCGCCCGACGGTTGATGACATAGGCACCCGAACCTTTTTCGCGCGTCAGCGCGATCGCCAGGCTCCGGCGGGGCGTGATCTTGCGGAAAACATGCTTTTTGCCGCTGTTGACGCTCGATAGCCGCAGAATATCCCAGGTCTCGCCGGCTTCGATAGCGCCTTGGATCAGGTCGCTGATATCGTCGGGAAGAACCGCGTCGTCCTCGAGCACGAGGGCATGCTCCGACGATGAGGCCAGCAGCCGGCGAGCGCATTCGATGTGGCTGAGATAGCATCCGACCTCGGCCGGGTTCCGCCGCCTGCCGTGGCGCAGGACATAGGCGCGCTCGGCAAATTCGGCGGTCGGGAACTGGATTGCCCTCCCATCGATGGCGGAGACCCTCTCGAACGGCAACGACAGATCCGAAAGCATCGAGGTCATCAGTTCCAGACGGTCGGGCGCCCTGTCCAGATTGATCAGATAGACAGGGACGGTAAGTGTCTCGCGATTGACCCGGTGCATGTCGTCATTACCCGCTGCGATCTCTTGTCGGCACATTCGCCGATTTGCCGCCACAGCTATTGGCGGCAGAAATTACAGCTGACTTACGGAATAGCGGCGACACGGCAGCAGGCCATCCCGCCGCGACTTTCATGCGTGCTAGCGGTCGTCTGAATCGCCATCCGACGCGCCACGCAGAGAGAGTGCTGCGATGGCCGATGGCACATTGGCGGCCGATGAGGCGCCAACGGTCGGCTTTGAAATGTCCGGCGGATTGGCAGATGCAGCTGGCAAAACCGGTGGTCGTGCCTGGACGGGTGCGGTGGTGGAAAGGGCGGCGATGGATGAAATTGCAGACATGGGCGCATCTCCTTTGGCCGGCCTTCGCATCATGCGTCGGGGGCAGCCAGATTGAGCGCACGGTTCATCCATCCGCGTTTGGCGACGGGCTATGAGAGCCAATCGATCGCTTCGCCGGTTATGGCGGCTGCAGCTTACGGGCGACTTACAGAGCTCGAGGAGAAGAGGGTGTCGGAAAGACCATCCGCGCAGACGCTCCGCCGCCGGTCGGGTTAGACAGGATCAGCAATCCCCCATGCGCCATCATTGTTTCGTCGACGATGGAGAGGCCGAGGCCCAGTCCATCGGAACGATCGCTGACGGACTGCTGGGTTCTTCTTGCCACCGGATCGAGCTTGATGGGCGGAAACCCTGTCCCCTCGTCCGTGACTGAGATTTCGCGCTCGTTGCTGACGGTGATCGTCACCGTGCCGGCGACAGGACTGTGTTCGACCGCATTCTCGATCAGGTTTCGCAGCGCCCGGAAGATGAAGTCGTTGGCGCCGCTGATGAGAACAGGGTGGTCTGGCGTGATGATCTCGATCGACCTCCCCTTCTGGATTATGATCGGGGCGAGGAAGGCGCCGACGCGACGGACGATCTCGCAGAGGTCGACGCAGTCGTCCGTTTCGAAATGAAGGCCGCCGAGCCGCACCCTGTCCACCAGCTGCGTGACAATCCGCTCCAGCGCATCGAAGTCTCGTTCGAGATCGCGGGAAAACGCTCCGTCGGATGCCGAAAGCTGCGCCTTGATGATGGTCATCGGCGTGCGCAGCTCGTGGGCGATGTTGCCGGAGAAGCGCTCGAGGGCCAGATAGCCGCCCTGCAGCCTGCCGAGCGCGTTGTTCACAGCCTTGACGATGGCCAGCACATCGGGCGGCATGTCGCCTTCGGTCAGGCGAACGCTGATGCTGGCCGGGCTGATCCCTTCCGCCTCGCGTGCCGCGCGGGTGAGTGGCCGGAGCGCGAGTTTGGCAACCACGATGTTTGTCACGAGGATCGCCACGACGAAGGGCAGCCAGATCCAGGCTATGTCCCCGACGAATTCTTCTAGGACGCTGTCGAACACGAGATGACTGCTGGGAAAGGCAACCTGGACATAGCGAGCCAAGCCTTTGTCGGCAAGGCGCAGCGACAGGCCAAAAAGTCTTGGGATGCCGTCATGGGCAGGCAGTGAGAAATAGCGCTGGTCGACATCGTCGGCGGGCACGAGTGGTCCGGAAACACCGTCGGATGCGCTCAGCAACTCGTTCGCACCGCTCAGCACGGCGTATTGGCCGTGCAGTTCGCCAAGCCGGTTCACCACAAACTTGAAGCCGCCCTGCTGCAAGGGCAGTTCCTTGGCCATTCCCCGGGCAAAGGTCAGCAGCGTCTCCTCGCGAAAGCGATTGTTGGCCGATGCGAAGCGGATGTAGAGAAAACCGATGCTGGCGAAGACCGCAAGCGTCGCCACGAGCGACATGGAGAGCACCAGCCGCGAAAACAGCGATAGTTTTCGGTAGCTCATGGCCGCTTTTCTGCCAGCATGTAGCCGAGGCCGCGCAGATTGTGGATCTCGATCTCCGCCCCTGCCCCTTCCAGCTTCCGTCGAAGGCGGTGGATGAGCACCTCCACCGCGTTGGAGCTGACTTCCTCACCGAAGCCGTACATCGATTCCTCGAAATCGGCGCGCGATATAACGCGCGAGGACCGTCGCATGAGAAGTTCCAGCGCCGAAAGCTCGCGACGGCTGATGTCGAGATCATGCCCGCCGACCCGGACGCGATATTGCGCGGGATCGAGCTCCACGTTGCGCTCGCTGAGGACCGACGTGCGCATGGTTCCCGGCCGGCGCAGCAGCGCGCGAACCCGTGCAATCAGAACATCCATGACGAACGGCTTGCAGAGGTAGTCGTCGGCGCCACGGTTGAGCAGGTCTATCACAGACGAGCTATCGTCGCGGGCTGTCAGGATGAGGATCGGCGCGGATGGCGCGTGCCGCCGGGCGGGCTCCAACAGCGACGCGCCGTCGCGATCCGGCAGGCCGAGATCGAGCACAATCACATCGTAGGCGACGACAGCCATCGCCGCCTCTGCCTCCTCGGCATTCGAAAACAGATCGGCTGCAAAGCCTGCCGCCTTCAGCGCACCGCAGGTCAGTTTGCCGAGGCGGCTGTTGTCTTCGACCAAAAGCAGTCGCATCCAACGGTTCTCCAGATGGCGAAGTTTAAGTTTTGTGGTGCTTTTCTATGCGGGAACGGCTGCTGCCAGCGTCAGCCTACGGTCATCCGGCGCAGGACATTTGTCTTCCAGTAGAACTGGTGGACCAGCGCTCCGAGCACATGGCCGCCGATCAGCACCCAGAGGATAACCTTCAGCACATCCGCATGAATACCGCCTGCGACGTCGATGCCGAAATAGTAGGCCGCCCCACCGGTCAGCGGCATGGCAAGCAGCAGGAGGTAGAGCGTTGCATGCGCGAACTTGGCAGCGATGCTGAAAATCTTCGGTTCCTGCGAAGGCGATGCCGGGGCGCCGCTGGTGAAGCGCAGGAAAAGGCGTGCGATGACGATGAAGAATATGGCTATGCCGACATAGGCGTGGATATTGGCGCTTGCGATCTGGTCTGCGCTCGCCGAGCCGGTCTCCTCGATGGCGCGGTTCCACTCGCTCATGCCATCGGGAAGCAACAGGTTGAAGAACACTAGGAGAACCGTCAGCCAGTGAAGCACACGCTGCGGCAGCGAAAACGAATTTGAATGGTGATTTTCCAAGACGGGATCTTTCAGGTTGGGTGATCTGCTTGGTGAAAGCTAAGATACCAAACAGCTGACATCGACCTGAACACTATTCGAGAAATTGTAAATTCGTAACGATGCAATAAAGGGTTGATAAGCTGTCTATGTAAGTCTGGCGTAAGTTTTGGCCTTCAATGGCCGTCGCATTTCGGAATCCGGTCTGGTATGGACCCTGCCACCGGACCTATCGAGGGAACGCTTGCGTGTTGGTGAAAAAGACGTGTCTGCATAAGTCCGCCGCGGCAGTTGTTGACGTCCGAACACGCGCGTCCGCAATCCTTAAGGTCATTCCGCGTGCACTATAAAGCCGGCGGGATACGCGTCGGTAACTGGTGGCCGGTCATGCTGCTGGCTGCGGTGCTCGCGGCGTTTCGGCTCTTTGCCATGGCACACACCGACCTCAATTCCGACGAGGCTTATTACTGGCTTTGGTCCCGCGTTCCCTCGGCCGGTTATTACGATCATCCGCCGATGATCGCCTGGTGGATATGGCTGTCCACCCATGTCTTCGGCGATACCGCGCTCGGCGTTCGCGCCTTACCCGTGTTGTCGGTCTCCGTGGCATCGCTGGCGGTGTATGCGACCGTCATCGAACTCTATGACGACACCCGATTGGCTTTTCGTTCTGCGGTCTGGCTGAACGCAATGTTCCTGGTGGGGCTCGAGGCTATTTTCGCGACCCCAGATGCGCCGTCTGTGATGTTCTGGTCCCTGACAATCTGGGCCCTGGCGCGCCTGCGACGCACGGAAAATCCGCTTTGGTGGATCGTTGTCGGTGTACTTGCCGGAGCCGGCTGCGTCGGCAAGTACACCAACTTCTTCATCGGTCCCGGGATCCTGCTGTGGCTCTTACTTGATCCCAGGGCCGTACGCTGGCGCTTTAGCCCATGGATCCTGCTGGGAGGCTTGGCGGCCTTTGCGGTCTTCATGCCGGTGCTGGTCTGGAATGCAGATCATGGCTGGGCGTCCTTTGCCAAGCAGTTCGGCCGGCTCGGCGATCATCATCCGGCGCTCAACTCGCTTGCCACATTCATCGGCGGGCAATTCGGACTGATGAACCCGGTCATCGCCATCTTCGCGGGTATTGCGGTCTGGCGGTTTTGCCGCCATTGCCAAAATCGCCGGTCGGACCCCTTCATCTTTCTGGTCGCACTGACCGCCCCCCTGGTCGCGTATCTGATCATTCACTCGCTGCACGACTGGGTGCATCCGAACTGGCCTGCCCCTGCCTACCCGGCGCTTGCCATTGCCGCAGCGGTGGCAGGTGAGGCTTCGGGCAACGTCCATCTGAGGCGTCTCCGGCTCTGGGTCGTGCCGGTCGGCATAGGACTGTCGTCCCTGCTCCCTCTCTACCTCGCCACGCCGATGGGCGAGCGCGTTCCGTTTACGAGCCCGGCCGACACGGTCATCGGCTGGCAAGACCTGACGACGGAGCTGGAAGGCCGCAGGCAGCAAACCGGTGCCGCATGGATCGCCACGACCGACTATGGGCTCACAGGCGAAATCGCCTTCTATTCGCATCAAGCAGACAAGGTTCAATCGATCGTCGATCGGCAGCGCTACACATTCGAAAGCCCCGACGCCTCTCTTGCGGAAAAGTCTGCCTTGCTGGTGGTGCGCACCGGCGAAGGGCGGCTGGCACAGTATCTGAAATGCTTCCGATCCACCGGCCCCGTCGAGCACGTTGCCCGCCGTGCCGGGACGAGGGTCATCGACGACTATTCGGTCGTTGCCGTCTCCGGGGCTGCAGGCAATATCCTGTCCAGCGGTTGCCAGGCAGCGCAATGATCGGGTTTCAAAGCAAGCGGTTGGGACAAATGACGTCTCGCCCGCGTCACCTCGACGGTATCGCCTTGAGATAGGCGGCGATCGCTTCGCGGTCCGAGGCGGGCAGATGGGCGAGGTTCTGCTGGACCTCCACCATGGAACCGCCGACGCTGTCGAAATCCGGAGTCATGCCGGTTTCCAGATAGCTTGCGATATCGGCTTCGCTCCAGGATCCGATCGACTTTGAGCCGGGCGTGATATCGGGAATGTTGCCCTCTCCCTCAGGATTGGGGGCGCCCGCAAGCCAGCTGTCGGCCTTGAAGCCACCCAGCGGATCGCGCGGGGTATGGCATTCGCCGCAGTGACCGGGTCCCTCGACGATGTATTGTCCGCGCTTCACCTTGTCGCTCGGATTGTCCAGCACGACGCGTGGCTTTTCACTGAAGTACAAGAGTTTCCAGCCGCCGAGCAACAGCCGGATGTTGAAAGGAAACGGCAGCTCGTGGGGTGGTGCGACGTTGCTGCTCTTCGGCAATGTCTTCAGGTAGCCGAACAGGTCGTTCACATCGGCATCGCTCATGCGGCTGTAGGAGCCGTAAGGGAAAGCCGGATAAAGATGTTCGCCGTCGGGTCCAACGCCGCGTTTCATGGCGTTGCCGAACTGCGCAAGTGTCCACTTGCCAAGACCTGCGGTGTCATCCGGGGAGATGTTCGGCACATGAAACGTGCCAAACGGGCTCTTGAGCGCGAGGCCGCCGGAGAGGACGAGCTTTGCATCGCCTTCCGCACCTTTGGCCGCATGGCAGCTCGAACAGCCGCCCGTCCAGAAAACCATCTCGCCCTTCTTGACGTCCGGAGTTCCGAGGTTGGCCCAATGGCTATCGGGAAGTGGAGTTGGCTTGGTCAGGACATAAAATCCCGCCACGCCAGCAAGGGCGGCGCCAGCAATGATTGCCAGGACCCGCCGAAAATTCAGGATCAAGGTCTTCCTCCCATTTCAGTTTCGGCGGATTTGGCGATGTCAGTCAACGCGCCGCTGCAACCGGAGGCGCGCTACTCCTTCTGCCGGTAGACCTGATGACAGCTGCTGCAATCCGCGCCGAGCTGCTTCAATGCCGGGCCGAGGGCTGCAGCGTCTGCCGGCAGTTTCATGGCGATCATCTCGGCATCGGCCGAGAGCTTGTCGGCATGCGCCTTGAAGTCGGCCGGGTTTTCCCAGATCTTCGGGCTTGCAGCCTTGTCGGTCTTGTCCGAATCCGGCTTGAACTGGTCCGGGAAGGCCTTGGCCGTTTCCGAAATCGTCATGAGAGCAGCTTTCACTGCCGCTGCATCGTATGGCTTGTCGCCCTTTGCCATTGCCGCCATGATGCCGACGGAACCGCCGATCTTCTTCATCATGGCCTCGCGGGCAGGCTTGGTTCCCTCGTCAGCAGCGAAGGCGGCAGTCAATCCCATTGCAACGACGAATGTAGTCATCATCATTTTGGCGCGCATAGCTTTGTCTCCGATCATGAGGAACTCTGTCCAGGTGGTGGCCGGAAAGGCACTGTCGGGCGTTTCGCGAACCTGCTGGCTGTCAACGACGAGGGGTCGAGGCCGCGCCATCGAGCGGGGGCGACCTCGGCTGGTTTCAGGGCGTGACTGTCAAGGTTGCAGCCATGCCAGCTTCATAGTGTCCCTTGATGTTGCAGAACACAAGGTAGCTGCCGGGCTTCAGATTGACCTTGAGCTCGCCGTTGGCGCCTGGCTTCAGGTCGGAGACTTCACCAAGGCTCTTCAGCTGCTTCTCGTCGACCCGGTGCTTGGCGGTGTTCAACGGGATCTTCTGGTCGGCCGACTTGAGCTTGACCACGATCATCTCGTGATTTTCCGTCGCTGCATCGTTGTGAACAGAAAGGACAGCCGGGCCGGCCTTGACGGTCATCGGATCGAGCTTGAGACCCATAGCGCCCCCGCCCTCGCCGGTTTCAACCACCTTGATCGTCGTCTCGGCCCATGAGGGCGAAGCAAAGGCGACCAGAGTTACTGCCGCAACAGTGGCAAAAGTCATTTTCAAGACATTCATCGACAAGTCCTCCTTTTTGCACGGTGATTACCGTGCAAGCTTCATCGCGAGTGTTTATTACAAGAAGCTTACAGGGGCCAAGTTTAGTTAACAAGTCCCTGATTTCCTTGACTTGCGATGGCGAGCAACCTCGTAGAAACAAATACCGGCTTGCCCGAATACGGATAGTTTTGCCTTCAGATGGTGACGCCTGTACGACGGGCGATGAGATGATCGACGGACAGTCTTCCGGGTCCGCCGGCGATGATGACGAGGAAGCAGACAGCCCATGTGCCGTGGGTTGGCCAAGCGTCGGGATAGACGAAGATCTCGATGACCAAAGTCATCCCCAGCAGTGCCAGTGCCGAGAGCCGGCTGGCAAACCCGATCACCAGCAGCAGGGGGAAAAAATGTTCGGCGAATGCCGACAGGTGGGCTGCAAGCCATGGATCGACGAAAGGCAGCTTGTACTCCGTCTCGAACAGATAGACGGCATTGTCGGTGACATGCCAGCCGTCGACCTTCGTTTCGCCCGATTGCCAGAAGACGGCGGCAATCGACAGCCGCGAAAGCAATGCGATTGCGTCGTGCGGAATACGATCGAGGAGACGCAGTATGGCGCGACTTTTCCCCAGCAGCGTGCGGTCCGGCCTTGCGGCCAGGGTTATATCGTCGGTCATGATGTGTCTCCAGATGGATCAGATGATTGCGGCGAAGGCGCCGGATTGCAGGATGCCCGCGAGATTGGTGGACAGGTCGAAGTCTGGGGCCTCATTGATGGCAGCCACTGCCGCCGTCCCGAGCGTTTGGCCTTCGGCCAGCGCCGTCACGAAGGTTGCTCCGCCCGGTGGCAGGCGATGAATATTGACGATCATTTGCGGCCTGACGATCATCGCGTCTTCACCGCGCCAATCGTCTATCGGCGCGAGCTCCAGTTCCCCCGCATTCATCGCCCAGATGGTAACGGCCGGCGTGGTGAAGCGCAGGACGGACATTGACGGATGCGGTCGGATAATGACCCCGGCGAGATGCTCCGGCGCAACCGTTGCAAGCTCTGCGCCGTCGAGCGGCATGCTGTCCCCGGCGTTATAGGCCATGCTGCGGGCAGCCTCCAGGCGGATGACATCGGGCAGATATGTCAATTCCCGGGCCGGTTCGAACTCAACCACGAAGGCGGCAAAATCGTCACCGTAGGCCAGAAGCAGAGGCGAAAGTGGTGGATGGCAGCGGACGAATTCAAGCGCCATGGCTGTAAAGAATGCCTCGCCGACGATCTCGACAGTGACCGGAAACCGCGCCGACAACGCGCCTGTCAGGGCCATGGCGACGTTGTTGCGGTAGACGTCGAACCGCCGTGCGGGGTGCCGCCCGTTCCAGGCGGTCAGGCCGTCCGGCATGTCGCGGCGCGGGTCGCCCAGGGCGTTAGCAAACTGGGCCTGTGTGTCGAGGGACATGGCGACCTCAGGCTGCTTGGCGGGCAGCGGCCCGTTGCAGGATTGCATCGGCCATTTCCGCTTCGGCACGCAAGATAGCCCAGGACGGAACGTCGTTGTCCCATTCCACCAGGCTCGCTACGGGGCCGGTGCGGGCAATTACCTCTTCGTAGAGCGCCCAGACGGGATCCTTGACCGGCGTGTCGTGGCTATCGATCAGCAGCGGCGCGCCGGCGTCGTCGGTGGTTTCGGAATGGCCGCTCAGATGAATTTCGCGCACGGCCTGCAGCGGGAAGCGGGCAAGGTACTCGCGGGGGTTCATGTGATGGTTGGTGGAGGCGACGAACACGTTGTTGACGTCCAGCAACAGGCCGCAGCCGGTGCGACGGACCAGTTCCGCAAGGAACTCGGTTTCGTCGATGCAACTCTCCTCGAACAGCAGGTAGGTGGCCGGATTTTCCAGCAGCATCTGGCGCTTCATCGTCGTCTGCACCTCGTCTATATGTTCCGCGACACGGGCCAGCGTCTCCTCCGTATAGGGAAGCGGTAGCAGGTCGTTGAGGAAAACGCTGTCGTGGCTCGACCAGGCCAGGTGCTCGGAAAAGCTCTCCGGCTCGTAGCGATCGCAGAGCATCTTGAGCCTGTAGAGATGCGCGGTGTCGAGCGCCTGCATCGAGCCGATGGAGAGGCCGACGCCATGGATCGACAGGGCATAATCCTCGCGCAGGCGGCTAAGGCGGGCATGCGGCGGTCCGCCGGCACCCATGTAGTTTTCGGCATGCACCTCGAAGAAGCCGATCGGCTGTCGCTCGGCATCGATGGCGGAAAAATGCTCCGGTTTGAAGCCGACGCCGGCACGGCCCGGCAGTGTGGGGGATTTCATGGCACTCTCCCTTCGATAACGGGGGCGGCACGACAATCGTGCCGCCGCTCTTGGCTGAGGTCGCCTCGCAGTAGGCTCAGATCGGGGCCGGACCCTGGGTCAGCGTGCCGTGGCCCTTGGGTGTCGTCATCGTGACGCAGCTGCCGGCGGGAACGAGCTTCCAGGAGTTCTGCTGGTAGTCGACCTTGGAGGTACCGGCGCATGTGGTGCCGGCACCGGCGGCGCAATCGTTCTGGCCCTTGAGGGCGACGCCGTAGCATTTTTCCTTCTTGGCATCGGCGGCCGAGGCCGAGACGGCGCCGATGAGGCTCAAGGCCGTTGCCAGAGAGGCGACGACGACGGTTGTCGTAAGGTTGGTCATATCAAACTCCGATGAATGGATCGCTGTGCGGGCGTTTCGGCTCAGACCGGCTTCAGCATGCCATGGCCATGCGGCGTCTTCATCGAAACGCAGGTGCCGGTCGGTACGAGCTTGAAGGATGCCTTGTCGTAGCTCATCGTCGACTTGCCGGCGCAATCGTGCTTGCCGGCAGCGCAGTCGTTCTGGCCTTTCATGGCGACGCCGTAGCACTTTTCCTTGGTGTCGGCGGCGAAGGCTGCAGGGGCGGTAATGGTTGCGAGTGCCGATGCCAGCGAGCCGGCCAGTGCCAGTGTAGCGATGCTGTTCTTCATAATTTTGTCTCCCGTCGATGAGCCGTGATTGGCTCGCAACAGGGACTACGGCGACGACCCGAGGGTTGTTACAGGCCGTTCGAAATCTTTTTGCAAACGGCCCTTGCCGTCCTGGCGAATGCGCGGGACAAGGCTTGCCTGCAAGGATATTGGCAGAGTGCAAAAGATTGTAGCAGCATCGGTAACAAGATTGTGCGTCTCGCCGTAGGGGATGATGTGGGTTGAATTATTCAGCGCGCGAAGAGCAATGGGCGGAGTGGATGCGCAGCGCCATCGAAGGCGACACGCAGGCCTACACCCGATTTCTGACGGCAGTGACACCTTATCTGCGAGCCATGGCGAGAAGACGCTGCGAGCAGCTTGGCGCGCCGCCGAGCGAAGCGGAAGATGTCGTTCAGGAAGTGCTTCTTGCTGTGCACCTGAAGCGGGGAACCTGGGACCCTGCCCGCCCCATCGGTCCATGGCTGTCGGTCATCGTCCGCAACAAGCTGATCGACAGCCTTAGGCGAAGGGGCCGCAGGGTCAACGTGCCGATCGAGGACGTCATCGAAACGCTCGAAGCCGAGCCGTCGAGCGATGGGTTCGACCGGCTCGACGCGGAACGGATTCTGCAGCATCTGAAGGATCCGCAGCGCGACATAGTCCGCTCTATCTCCCTGCAGGGAACGAGCATCGGCGAAACGGCCGCAAGGCTTAAAATGACGGAAGGTGCGGTGCGCGTTGCGCTGCATCGGGCCTTGAAGTCCCTGGCCCTGTTCTATCGGAGTGAAACGCGTGAAGACGAATGACCTGATCAGCCTCCTGGCGGAAGACGCCCCGGTCCGTGTACGGCTCGGCCGCAGACTGGCGCTGGCGTTGGCGATCGGCATCGTTGGATCCGCCGTCCTGCTACTGTCGACCATCGGCATGCGTGCCGATATGGCGGATGCGATCGATACGGTGCGTGTCGCTTTCAAGCTGCTCTTGACACTGACATTGGCAATTATCGCCTGCGTCCTCGTCTTTCGGATCGGCCGCCCCGGTGCATCGCTGACGATCTCGCGCTGGTTGTTGCTGCCGCTTGCGGCGTTGGTCGTGGCAGTCGCCAGCGAACTGATGGTCGTTCCCGAGGTCGTGTGGAAATCCAGCATGATGGGTCAACACGCCGCATTCTGCCTCATATTCATCCCGGTATTGTCGCTGGTGCCGCTCGCGGGCTTCATGCTCGCCCTCCGCCATGGAGCGCCGGAAAGTCCGCGGCTGGCGGGCGCTGTCGCCGGCCTTGCGGCTGGCGGTATCGCGGCTGCCATCTATGCCTGGCACTGCCCCGACGACAGCCCTCTGTTCGTCGCATCCTGGTACATGATGGCCGTCACCCTCGTCACCGGCATCGGCGCACTGCTCGGCAACCGCTTGCTCCGGTGGTGAAATTACCAGGTGGGCGCCGCAGCATAGCTGCGACGCCCATTCTTCGGGGAGGAGAGCGGTAGATCAGGCCGCCTGTGCGGCTTTTTTGGTGCGGGCCCATTCCGGCAGCCATTCGCCGTGGGCTGCCAGCAGGTCATCGACCAGCGACCAGATCTGGTCGAGATCGAGTTCGGCGGCTGTGTGCGGGTCCATCATGGCGGCATGGTATATGTGCTCGCGGTTCTCCGTCATCAGCGCCTGGACCGTGAGTTCCTGCACGTTGATGTTGGTGCGCATCAGGGCCGTCAGCTGTGGCGGCAGGGCGCCGATGTAGGTGGGCTGGATCCCCGACGCATCGACCAGGCAAGGGACCTCGGCGGCGCAATTGGTCGGCAGCGAGGTGATGCAGCCGTTGTTGCGGACGTTGCCGTAGATCACCGAGGGTTCGCCGGTCCAGACCGAGTTGATGATCGACGAGGCGTATTCCTTCGACTGCGCGACTTCGATCTTGTCGGCGCTCCGGTATGTATCCGCCTGGCTTTGCCACTTGGCGATCTGCTCGATGCAGCGTTTCGGGTATTCATCGAGCGGAATGCCGAACTTCTCGATCAGGTCTTCGCGGCCTTCCTTGATGAAGTAGGGGGTGTACTCCGCGAAATGCTCCGAACTCTCGGTGACGAAGTAGCCGAGCCGCGTCAGCATCTCGTAGCGCACCTTGTTAGGGCAGCGCGGGTTCCATGTCGGCTTCGGCGCCCGGCCTTCGCGGTAGCCGCGCAGCAGGTCCGGATAGAGATCGCGGTAGGAGCCATCCGGCTGGCGATGCTCGAACTTCAGGAAGAAGGCCATGTGGTTGATGCCGGCCGAGCGATAGCGGATTTCCTCGTAGGGAATCTCGAGATCCTCGGCGAGTTCCATTGCCGTGCCCTGTACGGAATGGCAGAGGCCGACCTGCTTGATGGTCGGGTATTTCTCGGAAATTGCCCAGGTGTTGATCGCCATCGGGTTGACGTATTGCAGCAGGATCGCGTCCGGGCAGACGGCCAGCATGTCCTCGCAGATCTTCCACAGATGGGGGACGGTGCGCAGGCCGCGCATGATGCCGCCGACGCCGAGCGTGTCGGCAATGGTCTGGCGCAGGCCGTATTTCTTCGGCACCTCGAAGTCGGTGACAGTGCAGGGCTCGTAGCCGCCGATCTGGAAGGCGACGACCACGAAAGCCGCCTTGTCCAGCGCCCGGCGTTGATCGGTAAAGGTTTCGACCGTGGCCGAGGCGCCTAGTGTCGACGCCAGCTTGCGGGCAACGATGGCGCTCTCTTCGAGACGCTGTGGATTGAGATCCATCAGCGCGATCCTGGCGCCTGACAGGGCGGGACGCTGCAGCACGTCGCCGATGATATTCTTCATGAAGACGGTTGAACCGGCGCCGATGAAAGTGATTTTGGGGTTGTTTGCCATGTAAGCCTCCGGACAAAAAATGTTCAAGCTACCTCGAATGCGGCTTTGACGAGCCGTTCGGTGTAGGCGGTCTTGGGGTGGGAGAGGACGTCTTCGACGGGGCCCTGCTCGACGATATTGCCATTCTGCATGACGATCACGCGGTGGCAAAGAGCGCGCACGACTTTCAGATCGTGCGAAATAAAGAGATAGCTGAGGCCGCGCTCGTCCTGCAGCTTGCGCAGCAGGTCGATGATCTGGGCCTGGACGGAAAGGTCCAGCGCCGATGTCGGTTCGTCGAGCAGGATGAATTCCGGCTCGAGAGCGATGGCCCGCGCGATTGCGATGCGCTGGCGCTGGCCACCGGAAAATTCATGCGGGAAGCGCGACAGTATGTTGGACGGCATGCCGGCCGATACCAGTGCCTCCTTCACCCGTGCCAGCCGTTCCGCCTTGTTGGCGCCGATGTTGTTGACGATCAGCCCTTCCTCGATGATCTGCCCGACCGGCATGCGCGGATTGAGCGATGAAAACGGATCCTGGAAGACGATCTGCATGCGTGAGCGCAGGGGCCGCATGTCGTTGCGCGAATGATCGTGGATCGGCTGGCGGTCGAAATAGATCTCGCCGCTATCGGCATTGATCAGCCGCAGCAGCGCTTGCCCGAACGTGGTCTTGCCGGAGCCGGATTCGCCGACGATGCCGAGCGTTTCATGCCGGCGCAATTCGAGGTCGAGGCCGCCGACGGCGACCAGCTCGCGCATTTCCGGCTTGAAGAAGGTGCCGTGCTTCAACATGAAGGAAACGCGCACGGACTTGGCTTCGAGGATCGGCTCGCAACCTTCCGGCAGCGGCTTGGCGTGCCCCTTTGGCTCGGAGCCGAGCAGATGGCGGGTGTACGGGTGCTGCGGATTGGCGAACAGCTGCGCCGTCGTGTTGTGCTCGCGCATTTCGCCAAGCTGCATCACGTAGACGTAGTCGGAAAACTGTTTGACCACTGTCAGGTCGTGGGTGATCAGGATCACCGCCATGCCGAGTTGCTTCTGCAGGTCGCGGATCAGGTTGAGGATCTGCGCCTGCACCGTGACGTCAAGCGCCGTCGTCGGCTCGTCGGCGATCAGCACGTCCGGATCGTTAGCAAGCGCCATCGCGATCATCACCCGCTGCCGCTGGCCGCCCGAAAGTTGATGCGGATACTGGTTGAGCCGGGCCTTCGGGTCTGGAATCTGTACCTTTTCCAGTAGTTCAAGCGCCCGCTTGTAGGCGTCCTGCCGGCTGACGCGGCGATGGACGCGGATGGCTTCGACGATCTGGCTGCCGATGGTGTAGATCGGGTTCAGTGAACTCATCGGCTCCTGGAAGATCATCGAGATCCTGTCGCCGCGCAGCTTGCGGCGTTCGCGCTCGGAGAATTTCAGCACGTTGCGCCCGTCATAGGCGACGGTCGACTGCGGTGCGACGATGGCACGCTTGGTGAGCAGGCCCATGACGGTGCGGGCGGTGACGGACTTGCCGGACCCGGATTCGCCGACGATCGCAATGGTCTCGCCGCGGTAGAGTTGAAAGGAGATATCCTTCACAGCCTCGACTATACCGTCCTCGACCTTGAAGTTGACCGCGACATTGCGGGCATCGATGATCGGCGCTGTCGTTCGGCTTGGATGATCGAGCCGCAGCACGGGAGCGAAATTTTCGACGACGGAAAGAGCCATGGTGCGTCTTCCTTCAGTAGGGATCGACAGCATCGCGCAGACCGTCGCCGAGCGCATTGAACGCAAAGACGGTGACGAGCACGAAGGCGACGGGGGTGAGGATCCAGGGATAGGAGCCAATGACCGAATAGGTCGAGGTATCCTGCAGCATCAGGCCCCAGGAGATCAGCGGCGGCTTGACGGCGAAACCGAGGAAGCCAAGGAAGGATTCGAGCAGCACGACGCTCGGGATGGCGAGCGTCACGGAGACGATGACATGGCTCATGACGTTGGGAAAAATGTGCTGCATGATGATGCGCCGGTCGGTGGCGCCGACGGCCATTGCCGCCCGGACATAGTCGATGCGGGCGAGCGCCAGCGTCTTGCCGCGCACCTCGCGCGACATCTGCGCCCAGCCGAGTGCCGACATGACGAAGATGACGAAGGCGAGGAAGACATTGGTCGGCGCGGTGACGGGGATCAGCGACGTCAGCGCCAGGTAGAGCGGCAATTGCGGAAAGGCCAGTACGAGGTCGACGAAGCGCTGCATCCAGGCATCGAACGTGCCGCCGAAATAGCCGGACACCATGCCAACAGTCGTGCCGACGACGGTGACGATGAACACGACGGTCAGCGCGATCATCAGCGACACGCGCGATCCGTAGATGGCGCGCGACAGCACGTCGCGGCCGAACTTGTCGGTGCCTAGGAAATGTACCGCCTGGCCGTCCGTCGAGCCGAACAGATGGCGGTTGCCGGGGATCAGGCCGAACAGGTCGTACCTGTCGCCCTTGACGAACAGGCCGATCAGTCGCGGATTGCTGTAGTCCGGACCGACGACGGGCTGGAACGTGACAGGATCGAGGGCATCGGTTTCAGCCAGCGCGTAAACGCGTGGCTGGAGCACAAGGCCGCCATCCTTATCGTGGAAGCTGATGATCTGCGGCGGTGCGAAGCCGCTGTCGGTGGCCTTCGGATCCATCGGCGCCACGAATTCGGCAAAGATCGACATCAGCAGCAGCAGTGCAACCAGGATCAACCCGCCCATGCCTGTCCACGAGCGCTTCAGCCGGCGCCAGACGAGGGCCGGGTAACTCTCGTTGCCGCCTCTCAACTTGACCTTCTCGACCTGAGGCTCGACGACTGGCTGGGGCAAGTCCGTTTTGATGAAGGCACCCATCAGAAAGCTCCTCCCTGTTGGCGGACGCGGGGATCGAGCAGGGCCAGCAGCAGGTCGGCGATGATGTTGCCGACGATTAGGGTGGCTGACAGCACCATCATGAAGGTCGCCGTGACATAGACGTCGCCGACGGCCATAGACCCGACAATGGCCGGGCCGACGGTCGGGAGCGCGAAGATAATCGCCGTCTCGATTTCGCCGGTGAGCATATAAGGCAGCACGACGCCCTGATACATGACCAGCGGATGCAGTGCATTCGGCACTGCGTGGCGCATGACGACGGCAGCGCCGCTCAATCCCTTCGCGCGTGCAGTCTCGACATACTGGGCATTCAGCGTATCCAGCAGATTACCGCGCATGATGCGCATGTTGTACGCAAGACCGCCGAAAGTGGCGATGGCGACAACCGGCCAGACGTGATGGATGAGGTCTCCGAGTTTGGCGAATGACCACGGTGCGCCGCCATATTGCGGCGAATAGAAGCTGCCGATTTCCGCGACATTGAGCTGGAAGACCAGGAGATAGACGATGATCAGCGCCATCAGGAAGCGCGGCACCGTCATGCCGAGGAAGGCGACCGCCGAGAGCACGCTGTCGATCCAGCTATACTGGCGGGTGGCGGCGATGATGCCGAAAGAAATGCCGAGGATCGACGCGAGGATATGACAGACAAGCGCCAGTATCAGCGTTCTCGGAAGACGCTCGCCGACCACATCGGCCACCGGCTTGTTGTAATACATGCTGTAGCCGAAATCGCCGCGCGTGACGATGCCGCCGATCCAGTTCAGGTATTGCACCGGCAGCGATTTATCGAGGCCGTGCTCCGTGCGATAGGCCTGCGCCTGCGCATCGGCCTGCGCGAAGGATGCGCCGCCCTGGTTCATAGCCTGCGAGCGGATGTAGTCGGCGTAGTCGCCCGGCGGCGCCTGGATGATCGTGAAGGTCACCAGGCTGAGGATGAACAGGATCGGTATCGCCGAGGCGATGCGGACCATTAGAAATCGCAACATGGGATTTTTCGCTTCTCTTGTTGCCGTCTGACAGTTCGGGTTTGTGGAACGGACTGCATGTTTCAGAGATATCCGGCCGCCTTGCTCTGCGGCCGGATACCTCACTGCCTTGGGAGGCTAGTCTATCGGCCCCTTGCCGCCCGGCGCGCCCGGTAGTTGTTGCGGGAAGAGCTCGTATTTGCCCTGCTTGTCGGCTGCCACGAAGATGCGCTCGCGGATGATCGCGTCCTCGGCCCAGTTGAACATGAAGATCGGCGTTCCCTGAGGGATGTTCGAGAAGCGCTTGTTGATGATCAGCGCGCCCGGATACTCGGTCAGGCCGACCGTGTTGACGTTCTCGGTGTAGATCTTCTGGTACTGCTTCATCAGGCTGGTGCGCTCATCGTTGTCCTGGGTGGTGATGAACTTGCGGACGATGTCGACGAGCTGCTGCTCGAAGGGCATCAGGTCGAGCTCGCCGCTTTCCGGCGACCGGTGATGGAAGCTCGTCCGTGGGCCGATTGGCGCAAGCTGCTCGGTGTTCTGGACCACCGAAGACAGTTCGGTGTGATTGCGCATGATCATCCAGTCAAAACGACCGGCGTAATTGGCGTCGTCGCGCTTGGTGCCCGTCTGGGAGTTGAGGATCACGCGGATCCCGAGCTTCTCCATCTGGGCTATCACGCCCTCGGCAAGGCTCTTGTCGGTGCCGTAGTCGTTGTTGACCAGCAGCACGATCTCGACATCCTTGCCGCCTGCAGTGCCAGCCGGAAAGTTGACGATGCCGTCGCCATCGGTATCCTTCAGCCCGGCCTTGGCGAGTTCGGCCTTGGCTGCGGCGAGATCATAAGGGTAGTAAACCGTGGACTGGCGGTCGTAAAAGCTGGTGCCGGAGGAGAGCCCGCCGGGATAGATCGCCGTGAACGGCCCCTTGACCAGGGACTCGCCGATGGCCTTGCGATCGAGCGCCATCGTCACCGCCTTGCGGAAGTCGAGATTGCGGTTCAGTTCGCGGATGGCCTGCTCGCGTGCATCCGGCTGTCCCCAGCCGTTGGCGGAGAAGTTCATGGAGAGATTATAGCCCGTCAGGCGCGGACCGAAGGCGAGGCGCGCCGGTGCGTCAGGCTGCGCGGCACGCTTCAGCGAGGCAACGAAATTTTCAGGCTGCTCGAGGTTGGAGATATCGCCGGAGCCGGCCACGGCCTGCACGTCGCGATCCGCCCATGTCGAGAGCTTGTAGTGGGCCTCGTTGAGATAGGGCAGCTGGTTACCCTTCTCGTCGACCTTCCAGTAATAGGGATTGCGGCGCATGACGATGATGTCGTCAGGGCGGTATTCGACCGGCACCCAGGCGCCCATCACAGGCATGTTCATGAATTCCGGCGGGAAGGCATTCTTGAATTGATCGTAGGTGTTCTTCGAGTATTTCGGATGCTGCGGCTTCAAGATATGCGACGGACCCGGGCAGAAGGTGCCGTAGGCCATGGCGAACAGATATTGCCGCGGGAATGCTTCCTTGAACGTCCACTCGACGGTATAGTCATCGACCTTCTTGAGCGTCGTGCCTACTCCGAAGGTCTCGGGCGTGGCTCCGTTCAGCGGCGAGACGTTGGGGTCCACCACTTCGTCGTCCCAGTAGAACATCACGTCGTCGGCGTTGAAAGCGACGCCATCGGACCATTTGGCGCCCTCGATCAGGTGCATGGTCAGCTTATGGCCATCCGGCGACCACTCCCAGCTCTTGGCAAGGTTCGGCAGCGGCTCGGTATCCTTGGCCTCGACCTGGAACAGCGGCGCGGTGCGGGTCAGGCACTCGGACAGGCCGATATCGATGCCGCCCCAGCCCTGGCTCTGTCCGGCACCGTAGTTCCAGCCCTCCGGCCGACCGCCGATGACATGGCGCAGCGTATCGCCGTAGACGCCGATGCCGTTGGTCATGTTGCCGGTCTTGTAGACCATCGGCTCCTTCGGCAGGCGGTCCTTGACGGGCGGCAGCTTGCCCGTCTTGACGAACTTTTCCGTCACCCAGTCCGGCTCGTGATATTCGGGCAGCGCCTTGAATTCGAGGATGGAGTCGCGCGCGACATACTTGATCTTGCCTTCGGCCGGAAAAGTCGGCGCGACCGGCGCAATTGTCGGCTCGGCGGCATGGGCGTTCATCGCGATGACGGACGCCGCAAGCGCCAGACCCGCTGCCAGGCTGATGGATCGGAAATGGCTCATTGTCTCTCCCCTTGTCGTGAACTGCCTCCTTCAAAGACAGCTCCGCTCCTCCAAATCAGGGCGTACGGTATGAGCGGGCGCCTCTCCTCAAGCGCTCCGCCACCGTTCGTCCCTGCAATCTCAACTGGCCTGTTTCAGGCTGGCCTTTTCTACGCGCAGTTCCTCGATCGACCGGACATTGCGTGTCGCCGCGCCCTTCCAGTCGCCTGTCTTGACCTTCGATCGCGAAAGCCTTTCCTTCGCAGGCTCGATGGCATCGGCATATTGCGGCAACCAGCGCGCCTGGGCGACCACCATTTCGTCGACCATCTGCCAGACCTCTTCCGGCGTCGAGACAGCACCGACGAGCGGATCGTGCAAGACGGCCAGCTTCAAAAGGTCGATGTCGCCGGTGACGGCAGCATGGACAGACATCCGCTGGACGTTGATCGAGGCGATGCAGGTGGCGGCGCAAGCTTCCGGCAGCGTGATGCCGGCCACCATGTTGATGCCGAAGCGATCGACGAAGCCGGGCGACTCGATAATCGCATCTGACGGCAGATTGGTAATGATGCCATTGTTCTTGACGTTGAAGTGGCCGCGATAGACCCGGTTGGTCTCCAGCGCTTCGAGGATATGGCTCGCATGCTCGTTGGAGCGGCGGGCCGGATCTATCGGTGCGGAGGCGGATTCGAGGATCTGATCGAATTCGGTTTCGAACCAGTTGCGCGTCTCCGTCGAGTGGCGCAGGTAGCCGCCAGTCTCGCCGTGGATCCAGTCCGACATGTCGATCCACTTGCCGATCTCTTCAGGCCGCTTGCGGTACCACGGCAGGTATTCGGACAGATGGCCGTTGCTCTCGGTCGAATAGACCCCGAAGCGCTTCAGCACGTCGATGCGCAGCTTTTCCTGCTGCGAGAAGACGGGATGCGCTTCGAAAGCGGCGACCAATTCGTCCTTGCCGATCTTGCGGCCCCTGAGCCTGAGGTCGACGAACCAGGTCTGGTGGTTGATCCCCGAGCAGATGTAGTCCAGTTCGTCCTTGGACGTGGCTCCAAGCACTTCGGCGATCTGTTCCGCGCCGTGCTGGACGCCGTGGCAGAGACCGACGGTGTCGACCTTGCCGTATTCGATAGCCGCCCAGGTGTTCATCGCCATCGGGTTGGCGTAGTTCAGGAACTTCGCACCGGGCTCGGCAACCTCGCGGATATCCTTGCAGAAATCGAGTATGACAGGAATATTGCGCTGGCCGTAAAGAATGCCGCCGGCGCAGATCGTATCGCCAACGCACTGGTCGATGCCGTATTTCAAAGGGATGCGGATATCGTCGGCATAGGCTTCGAGGCCACCGACGCGCACGCAACTGATGATGTAGCGGGCACCCTCGATCGCCTCGCGACGATTGGTCGTGGCGGTCACCCGGGTCGGCAGCTTGCTGCTTTCGACGATGCGATCGAGGATCGCCTTGATCATCCCGAGATTGTGTTCGCTGAGGTCCGTGAGAGCGAATTCGACGTCGTGGAACTCTGGAATGCAAAGGATGTCGGTGAAAAGCTTCTTCGTGAAGCCGACACTGCCTGCGCCGATAATAGCGATTTTGAAACTCATGATCCTCACCCTGTCTGTCAAGCGAACGATGCGCGACTGCATCTGCTGCAACCTTGCCCGTGGTCTCCAACGGCCTTGCATCGCTGCAGGCTCGCGTCCTCCCGCCTCTCCTCGGCGGATCGTTCGGCACTCTTGTCTGGCCGGGATTATGCCGATTATGCATCGTGCGACCAGAGAACTATTATGCTTTCAAGGGTAATTTTGTGCTGTCGAAACGATCTCCCATTACCCGCCTGATCGCCGCCGGTGGAAGGGCAATCGAGCCTTTTCTCGCCGCAACGCAATCTCTGGACAGACGGCGCGCTCGTCCCGTAAGCTGTCTCATCGGTACTTCAAAACAACAGCCTGGCACCGCAGATGAACAAGATGGACAAACCGGCAGCCCACGACGGCCAGACCTTCGCGCCTTCGCAACTCGGCGTGCGGCTGCGGCTGGCGCGGCAGACATTGGGAATGACGCTGAAGGCGCTGTCGACAGCTGCGGACTGCTCGGAAAGCCTGTTGTCGAAGATCGAGAACGGCAAGGCGTCGCCATCGTTGCCGATGCTGCACCGGCTGGTGGGCGTGCTGGGCACCAATATCGGCTGGATGTTCGAGGAAGCCGACGGCGACGAGGGCATCATTTTCCGGGCCGGCGACAGGCCGCTGATCGCGCTCGATCCGCTGCGCCGTGGCGAAGGCATTTCCCTCGAGCGCGTCATCCCCTATTCGGCAGGCCACCTGCTTCAGTGCAACATCCATCACATCGAGGCCGGCGGCGAGAGTGCCGGTCCCATCCAGCATGCGGGCGAGGAAGTCGGATATCTCCTTGCCGGGGAAATCGAGTTGATGGTCGGCGAGCGGACCTTTCGGCTTGCGCAAGGCGATAGTTTCGTCTTCAAATCGGAAATGCCGCACTGGTACCGCAACGTCGGTAGCGAGCGAGCCAGTATTTTCTGGGTCAACACACCGGCGACCTTCTAGCTTCCGGGAGGTTCTTCATTTCGGCGGCTAAAGCTAATTCAAGTATCTTGACAATCATTCAAGTCTCTTGAATTATGATTGGGCTTGAAGCCAATGAGCCCGGTCACGGGCCTATCCGAAAAGGGGAACTACATGCGATTTTCCAGATATCTGATGGCCTGCACGGCAGCCATCGCGGTGACGATGGCCGTCGGTTCGGCCGCAGCCTCCGCCAAGACGTTCGCGCTCGTCACTATCAACCAGCAGGCGCTGTTCTTCAACCAGATCAATGACGGTGCCAAGGCTGCTGCCAAGACCGCCGGTGCCGACCTGGTCATCTTCAACGCCAACAACGTGCCCAGCGCCCAGAACGACGCAATCGAAAATTACATCACCCAGAAGGTCGACGGTATCATTCTCGTCGCTATCGACGTCAACGGCGTCAAGCCGGCCGTCACTGCCGCCAAGAAAGCCGGCATCCCGGTCATCGCCATCGATGCGCAGATCCCGGACGGCGACAACATCGCCTTCGTCGGCGTCGACAACACCAAGGCTGGCAGCGATATCGGCAAGTTCTACGCGGACTATGTCAAGACCAATATGAAGGCGTCGGCGAAGATCGGCGTCGTCGGCGCGCTCAACTCGTTCATCCAGAACCAGCGCCTCGACGGCTTCAAGAAGGCTGTTACCGACAGCGGCGAGAAGGTCACCTTCCTCGACACCGTCGATGGCCAGAATGTCCAGGACGTGGCCTTGAGCGCCGCTGAAAACCTGATGACCGCCAATCCCGACATGACGACGCTCTATGCCACCGGCGAACCGGCCCTGCTCGGCGCCGTTTCGGCCGTCACCAGCCAGGGTCGCACCGGCGACATCAAGGTCTTCGGTTGGGACCTCACCAAGCAGGCGATCGAAGGCATCGATGCCGGTTGGGTTGCGGGCGTGATCCAGCAGGATCCGGCCGGCGAAGGCAAGGCTGCCGTCGAAGCGTTGGACAAGATCTCCAAGGGCGGCTCGGTCGACAAGATCATCAACGTCCCGGTCACCATTGTCACCAAGGACAATGTCGACAAGTTCAAGGACATGTTCAAGTAAGATCTCCCGAACCGTGTGACCGCGGCCGGCAACAGCCGCGGTCAAATTGACAGCCGTGGAGCAACGCTCCCTGTCAGGTGAAATCATATGACCAATGCCGATACCTACCGCGTCAGGATGACCGGTATCTCCAAGCGCTACAACACGATCCAGACTCTCGACAATGTGTCGCTGAACCTGAAGCCGGGAGAAGTCCTCGGTCTCGTCGGCGACAACGGGGCGGGCAAGTCGACCCTGAGCAAGGTACTCTCGGGCGCCGTTATTCCCGACGCTGGCACCATCGAGATAGACGGCAAGACCGTCAGCTTCGCCTCGCCGGCCGATTCCCGTGCTGCACGCGTCGAGATGGTCTACCAGGACCTCTCGCTCTGCGACAGCGTCGACGTTGCCGGTAACATATTCCTCGGTCGCGAGCCGCGGCGACACATCGCCGGCGTCCCGTTCCTCGACAACAGGAAAATGCACGACGAGGCCCGCGACATGCTCGAGCGGCTTGGCATCGTCATTGCCGATACGCGGCTGAAGGTTGAAAATCTCTCCGGCGGGCAGCGCCAGTCGATCGCCATCGGCCGTGCGGCGTCCTTTAATCCTTCGGTGCTGATCATGGACGAACCGACGGCAGCGCTTGCCGTTGCCGAGGTCGAGGCCGTGCTGGAGCTGATCCGCACCGTCAGCGCCCGTGGCGTCAGCGTCATTCTCATCACCCACCGCCTGCAGGACCTGTTCCTCGTCTGCGACCGCATTCAGGTGATGTACGAGGGCCGCAACGTTGCAGAGCGGCGGATCGAGGACACCAGCATCGAAGAGGTCGTCAACCTGATTGTCGGCCGCAAGTTCAACGCCCGCTCCGCCGGCCACAAAGACCAGGGGATCCCGGCATGACCGTCTCCACCACTGAACCTTCCCTGCACGCCGCTGCACCGCCGCGTGTTCACAAGACCCGGCTGCGCGACAAGGCGATGGCGAATGGCAGCATCATCTCGATTGCGCTGTTCTTCCTCGTCGTCTGTATCGTCTTCTCGGTTGCAACAGGGGCTTTCCTGACGGCGCCCAATCTGCTCAACGTCGTGCGCCAGTCGGCACCGCTGCTGATCGTCGCCGCTGCCATGACATTCGTCATCACCACGGGTGGCATCGATCTCTCCGTCGGTTCCGTGCTGGCGCTGACATCAACGCTCTCGGCGGCCTCGCTGCAGGCGGGTATTCCGTGGGCTGTGGTCGTGGTGCTGATGCTGGCCCTCGGCGGCTTCGTCGGTGCGCTGCAGGGCTTCTTCATCGCCTATGAGCGCATCCCGTCCTTCATCGTCACGTTGGCCGGCCTCTCGGTCATTCGCGGGCTCGCCCTGCTAATCACCGGCGGCTATTCGATCCCGGTCGATGCGGAAAACCCGTTCACCGCTCTCGGCCGGGCCTGGTTCCTCGGTGTCCCCGTGCCGGCGCTGATCGCTCTCGTCATTCTCGTCGTCAGTTTTATCGTCTTCAACCAGACGCCGTTCGGTCGCTATGTGACCGGCGTCGGGGCCAATGCCGAGGCAGTGCGCCGCGCCGGCGTCAATACCCGCCTGACGACGCTGCTGGTCTACGTCATTTCCGGCACCGCTGCTGCTGCTGCTGGCATCATCCTTGCTGCCCGTCTGGGTTCCGGTTCGTCGAATGCTGGCCAAGGCTTCGAACTGGACGTCATCGCCGCTGTGGTGCTCGGGGGTACCAGCCTGTTCGGCGGTCGCGGCACGATCCTCGGCACCGTGCTCGGCGCCCTCACTGTTGCGGTCATCGCCAACGGCTTGATCCTTGCGCACATGTCTCCCTTCCTGACGCCGATCGTCACCGGCTCCATCATCCTGATCGCCATCTGGCTGAATTTCCGCATCTTCAAGGGTGCGGTGAGGAGCCGCTGAGCCATGGATCACCTGTTCGATACAAAGCCCGCCGAGCGCGCCGAAATCGGCGTCCGCTCCGGGACGGCCATGACGGTTCTCGGGCCCGTCGCGGTGGACGACCTCGGAATCACGCTGATGCACGAGCACATCCTGCTCGATGGCGCCAGCACCTGGAAATGCCCGTGTCATCCCGACGAAAAGCTGATCGCCGAGCAACCGGTCAACATCGAGATCGTCGGCGAGCTCAGGATGAACCCCTACATGAACCGCGACAACGTCTCGCTCGACGACAGCGACCTGGCGCTCACGGAACTGAAGAAGTTCCAGGCGCTCGGTGGCCATACCGTCGTCGAGGCGACGAATATCGGCATCGGCCGCGACCCCCCGAAGCTCGCCCGTATATCGCGCATGTCCGGCATGAAGATCATCATGGGCACCGGCTTCTATCTGCAGCATACGCATCCGGAATGGCTGAGGGCGATGGATGTCGAGGCGGTGACCCAGTTCATCGTCAACGATGTCGGCGGTGGCGAGACGCAGCCGGAAATCATGGCCGGCATTATCGGTGAGGTCGGCGTCAGCAAGGACTTCACCTCCGAGGAGCTGAAGTCGCTGCGGGCCTCGGCGCGCGCATCGCGGATCACCGGCCTGCCCCTGACCATCCACCTGCCCGGCTGGGAGCGGCTCGCTCACAAGGTGCTCGACGTCGTCGAGGAGGAAGGGGCCGATCTCAGGCATACCGTGCTCTGTCATATGAACCCCAGTCACAGCGACCTGCCTTACCAGAAGAGCCTCGCCGAGCGCGGCGCCTTCCTGGAATACGACATGATCGGCATGGACTATTACTACGCCGACCAGGATGCACAGTCGCCGTCCGACGAGGAGAATGCCCGCGCTCTGCGCTCGCTGATCGACATGGGTTTCGTCGACCGGCTGCTGCTGTCGCAAGACGTGTTCCTGAAGATCATGCTGACCCGCTATGGCGGGTTCGGATATGGCTTCATCCTCAAGCATTTCGTGCCGCGGCTGAAGCGCCACGGCGTCGATCAGGCCTCCATCGACCGGATGCTGGTCGATAATCCGAAATCGGTTTTTTCCGCGGCCACCTGAGCCGCAATCGCAATCTATCGAAGGAGTAAAGCATGCCCAAGAAGAAGGTTCTTCTCGCCGGCGAATCCTGGGTGTCGACCGCCACCCACATCAAGGGCTTCGACCAGTTCCCGACCGTCACCTACCACACCGGCGCCGACGAGTTGCTGACCGCCCTGAAGGACAGCGATTTCGACGTCACCTTCATGCCGGCCCATGAGGCCCAGCGGGATTTCCCGCAGACCATCGAGGCGCTTTCGGCCTACGATGCCATCGTTCTGTCGGATATCGGCGCCAACACGCTGCTGCTGCATCCCGATACATGGATCCATTCCAAGCCGACCCCAAACCGCCTGCGCCTGCTGCGCGACTACGTCGGCAACGGCGGTGGCCTGCTGATGTTCGGCGGCTACTACAGCTTCCAGGGTATCAATGGCGGCGCCCGCTATCACAATACGCCGATCGAGGATGTGCTGCCGGTCGATTGCCTCTCGGTCGATGACCGCGTCGAGGTACCGGAAGGCTTTGCACCGGCGGTCAACGGTTCAGAGGACCACCCCATCCTCAAGGGTCTCGGCAAGGACTGGCCAATCCTGCTCGGTTTCAACGAAGTTACGGTGAAGCCCGGTGCCGAAGTTTTGGCGACCGTTTCGACGGACTATGGTTCGCTGCCGCTGCTGGTTGCCGGCTCTTACGGCAAGGGTCGGACCGTCGCCTGGACATCGGATGTCGGCCCCCACTGGCTACCGCAGAGCTTCATTGCGTGGAGTGGCTACAAGACGCTGTTCGAGCAGATGCTGGCCTGGGCAACCACCAAGGATTGATCCATGCGCGTCCACGTCGTCGGCAATGTCTGCATCGACACCACGTTCCGCCTCGGCCGTTTTGCGCGGCCGGGGGAAACGCTGAATGCGGACGGCCATAGCGACGGTATCGGCGGCAAGGGGGCCAACCAGGCGGTCGCGGCCGCCCGGACAGGTGCTCCGGTCGACTTTCTCGCTGCCACCGGCACGGATGCTGCGGCCAGAACTATCCGCGAGATGCTGTCGGAGGAATTCGACACAGCACTGATGCCGGCCCTGGAGCTGCCGACCGACCGCTCGACGATCATGGTCGATGCCAGCGGTGAAAACATCATCGTCAGCGGCGTCACATGCGCTGAGGCGTTTGATCCCCTGCTTCAAACCGGCCTCGCGACCTCGATCGGGGATCAGGATATCGTGCTGTTGCAAGGAAACCTGCGCGCCGATGTCACAATCGCCTGTCTGAAGGCCGCCAAGGCGAGCGGGGCAACGACAGTGTTCAATCCAAGCCCACTCGCACCGGGCAGCAGTCCGGACCTTACGGCGGCCGATATCGTGATTGTCAACGAGGGTGAGGCTACCGGGATTTCGGGGCATGCCGATCCGCTGGAGGCCGCCCGCAACCTCATCTCCCGGGGCGCAGGCTCCGTCGTCGTTACGCTCGGCGCGCGCGGTTGCCTTGTTGTCAACAGGGCGGGCGGTGCGCCGCAGTGGGTCGAGGGACTGCGCGCCGATGTCGTCGATACCAGCGGTGCCGGCGATGTCTTTTGCGGCTGTGTCGCCGGATGTCTTGCGCAAAAGATCCCACTCGGTCATGCCGTCCGCATTGCCACGGCTGCTGCGGCACTGTCCGTCGGCCGCACCGGTACAATGCAGTCCTGCCCCAGCCAGCAGGAGATGGCACACCTTATCGATATGGAAATGGAAACGGAAAACACATGACAGCCCCTACGAACCGCATCGGCCAGGTTGCCGACAACGTGCTGGTCTCCCTGTTCGGAAAGCCCAAGGCCGTTATCGGTGTCGTCCATCTGATGCCGCTGCCGGGATCGCCCCGCTACGACGGCGAGACGGTGGAAGCGATCTACCAGCGCGGCCTCGATGACGCAAAAGCCTATCTGCACGGCGGATGCGACGGTGTGATCGTCGAGAACCACGGCGACATTCCCTTTGCCAAGCCGGACGATATCGGCCCGGAAACGTCGGCCTACATGTCTGTGGTTTCCGACCGCATCCGCCGCGAACTCGGCCGACCCATCGGCATCAATGTGCTGGCCAATGCCTCGATCCCGGCGCTGTCGATTGCCAGCGCCTCGGGTGCCGGCTTCGTACGCGTCAATCAATGGGCTAACGCCTATGTCGCCAATGAAGGCTTCATTGAGGGCGAGGCCGCGCGCGCCATGCGGTTTCGCGCCAAATTGCGCGCCAACGGCATCCGTATTTTCGCCGATGCCCATGTCAAGCACGGCGCCCACGCCATCGTTGCCGACCGCCCGGTCGAGGAGCAAGTCAAGGATCTCGTGTTCTTCGACGCCGATGCGATTATCGCCACCGGACAGCGCACGGGCCATGCGGCTGACCTCGGCTACATCAGGATGATCAAGGAGGCGGCCGGCCTGCCGACATTGGTGGGCAGCGGCGTCACGCCCGACAACGTCAACGACATTCTCGGCATCGTCGACGGCGTCATCGTCGCAAGTTCGCTGAAGTATGACGGCGTCTGGTGGAACCCGGTCGAACTGTCGCGCGTCCAGTCATTCATAACGGGCATCAGGGCGTGACATCGGCTTCCATCAACGGCGAACGGTTGCTGGCCCGAATGCAGGCCTTTGCCGCAATCGGAGCCACGCCTGCCGGTGGTGTCAACCGCCAGGCGCTGAGCGATGGCGATCGCCAGGCTCGCCGGCTGCTGGCGGAACTCGCGCTGGCACGCGGTTTCGGCGTTTTCCAGGACAGCATGGCCAATCTGTTCATCCGGCGCGAAGGACGCAACGCGGTGCATGCGCCGGTGCTGATTGGAAGTCACCTCGACAGCCAGCCGACGGGCGGCCGGTTCGATGGTGCGCTCGGCACGCTGTCGGCGTTCGAGGTACTGGAATCGCTGGAAGATTTCGACGTAGATACCGAAGTTCCAGTCGAAGTCGTCGCCTGGACCAACGAAGAGGGCAGCCGATTTTCTCCTGGGGCGATGGGCTCGATGGCCTTCGCGGGCGTCGCCGATCCCGCCGGGTGGAATTTTCTCTCCGGCGCCGACGGTGGTTCCTTTGCCGACGAACTCGCCGCTACGCTCTCGGCGCTGCCGGAAGCCACCATGCGCCCGCTCGGCACGCCGGTGTCGCGTTATCTCGAATTGCACATCGAACAGGGTCCTTCCCTCGAGAAGGAAAACATTCCTATTGGCGTCGTCATCGGTGTGCAGGGCACGCGCTGGCTGCAGGTTACGTTCTCCGGGCAGGCCGGACACGCCGGCACCACGGCACTGGCCTACAGGCGCGATCCGATGGTGGCAGCCGCTTCCGCCCTCCACGAGTTGCAGGCAACCGTGATGCAGAACGACGCGGATGCGCGCCTGACCGTCGGTCGGATAGCCATCCATCCGGGCTCCATAAACGCCATTCCGGACTCGGTCGCCTTCAGCGTCGATATCCGCCATCCCGATCCGGACAGGCTGGATCGCATCGAGGCCGAGGTCCGGCGTGTTTGCGACAGTCGAGCCATTGCCGAGAGATGTAGCTACAGTATCCTGCAGACCTTCGACATGCCGTCGGCGACGTTCTCGCCGATTGTCACCGGTGCCGTCGAGGCAGCAGCGACAAGCCTGTCCCTGACAGCCAAGCGCATGGTATCCGGCGCCTTTCATGATGCCCTGTTTCTCGCCCGCGTGGCGCCATCGGCCATGATTTTCGTCCCCTGCCGCGATGGCTTGAGCCACAACGAGGCGGAATATGTTGCCCCAGAGCACATCGTGACGGGCGCCCGCGTGATGTTTGAAGCAACCCTGTCGCTGGCCAATTCGACGGCCGCGCGCATTTGATCCATCGTCTGCGATGAACCGGCAATTCCGGTCGGGCGTAGTTCGTTCGAACTCGAGTTGCGTCTGCTATTCCGCAGATCCCACCTCCGCCGGCACGCAATCTGCAAACGACGTGTTGACGCGGCCTCAAAACTGAGGCGTCATCAGCGCTTGCGTCTCGTACCCGCAGGCGTCCGGGTCGGCCAAGGCGTCATGACAGGGTCAGTTTGCAACGGGGGAGTTCGGAACCTATCGTCGAAGCTGTAGTTTAATTTTCAACCGCTGCAGAAACTGCGTCAATTCCGGGCTCGCGTCCGAGGCCAGAGATCAATCAATGTCGCTTGTGCTCCCCAGACCCGAAATATCGGTGCCGCAAATGGCATTGATGACCGACGACGCCCAGGAGATCCTGCAATTCGCGGCCGACTCTTTTGACGAAGGCTTCGAGACGGCGCTTGTCACGCTAGTCGAGATCCGTGGCGGTGCAGCGCGGGCGCTCGGGGCACAAATGGCAGTTCGCCGGGACGGCCTTTATTGCGGCTACGTTTCGGGCGGATGTACGGAGGCTGCCGTTGCGGCAGAGGCTCTGCAGGCCATCGCTGGTGGCAATGACCGGTTCCTGCGATTGGGGGAAGGGTCGCGTTTCTTCGATATCGTCCTGCCTTGCGGCGGCGGCATCACGCTGGCCATCCATGTGCTCAGGGACAATCTCAGTCTGCGCACCGTGCTGGAAGGCCTGAAATTACGGCGTCGGATGGGGCTGAAATACGATGCTGGCGCGCAGTCACTCGAGGTTGCAGCATTTCCGGCAAAGGACGCCTGGGACGGAGAGCATTTGTCGAGAGGCTATCGTCCGCGTCCTCGTCTGTTGCTGAGCGGCAGGTCCATTGAGGCCGAGCGCACGGCCAAACTCGCAGCCTCCACCGGCTATGAGGTCGTTCGCCGGCAAGATGGTGCAAATTTGCTGGACGGAGCTTTGCCCGACCCCGATATAGCGGTTGTCCTCCTGCACCATGATCTCGATCTCGAACTGCCGGTCCTTCGTGCAGCGCTGGACGGAAACCCGTTTTACATCGGTGCTCTCGGCAGTAGTAAAACCCACGAGCGGCGCTCGGCGGCGCTGAAAGAGCTTGGATACGAGCAAGCTGCCATCGACCGGATCAAGGCGCCGATCGGCGTGATCGCCAAGGCCCGGGACGCCAATACGCTGGCACTCTCCGTACTGGGTGATGTCGCTGCTGCCTACGCGATCTCGCGCTGACAGGGCAATTTTTTCCAATATTGGACTACGGACCGAACCTCAGTTTGGGCAGCCCGGGCGGCGGTCTGACTGGTTGCCTGGACATTGCTTGCCCGACTGGTTGGTATCCTGGGGAAAGCCTGCAGCGCCTGCGGTATCGCCAACGGATCCCAGCGTGTTGCCGACCGATCGGCCGAGGCGCTGAACCTGCTCACCATAGTTGCGCCGCGTGCGCGGATCGAACACGGCAATCGGCGCGCTGACGGCGACGCTTGCCGCATTGCCAACGGTGTTGGAAACACCGAGCGCCACGGCGCCGACGGCTTCGCCGAGACCGACATCGGAATCGGTGATGGTCTGCCCGGATATCAGCCGCTGGCCGATCAACTTGACCACGTCGGCGCTCTCGGCAAATTTGCCGTGGTTCAGGCTGTCGCCGGATTTTAGCTTGGTTAGGTCGATAACGCTGATACCGGCTTTTTCGAACTGGGTGCGGTAAGGCTCGGCATTGGCATCCACCTGGCCGAGACGATCGACATTGCCTGAAATGCGTCTTGACACGCTGAGCGCCCGGTCATCCTGGGATACGAACAGCGTGAAATGTGGCGGGTTCTTTCCCAGTGCAAGAAACTGCCGGCTGAAAACATCGACGTCGAGATCGGGAGAGGCAAGAATGACGTTCTTGATCTTCGGCAGTGTCCTGCCATCGCGGATCGCCATCTGACGAAGCGCTTCCACTGCCAGCCAGGTCCCCATCGAATGGGCCATCACGGTGACTTCGCTGATCGACGGATCGGCGCTGATCCGCCGCAGCAGATCCTCCAGCGCGTCGCGTGAATAGTTGGTGCTTTCCTTGTCGTAGTTATAGTCGAAAATGCTGGCGCGTGATGGCCATGTGAAGACAACAGGAACGACATCGGCGCCGGAATCGTGGACGATCTGTGCGAAGCGATAGACGGCATCCTCGTAGCGATTGTTGAATCCATGCACGAAGACAAGCGCGCGATGGCTTTTCGTAAGATTCTGCTTCAACCAGCGTTCGTCTTCCGCCTTCGAGACGAGAGGCACGACATTGACGGTCGAGAACTCCTTGAGCGGATTGGCAGGCAGGCGCGCCGGCCATTGCACCTGGCCAACCGTGCGGTTGGCTTCGGGCGGAATGGAGACGGTGATCGCATCGATCTTCAGGTCGCTGCCGCGCTCGCCGCTGAACAGGATGGCCTTGTCGTCAGACGGCGCTCTCGTGGTTGCTGCCAGCAGGCGGACCTGCGAGGTGCCCCTGACGACTGTGCCGCTCGGCGTCATGACGCCGATCAGGCGCCCACCGCAGCCGGAAAGTAGCAACAGGGTCGCCACGATTGCCAGAGCACGCATCATAGCCACGCATGCGCGGGCTGCTTTACGACCTGGCTGTCCCACACTTGCCACCAATGATATGTCCCGCCGCTCTAATTTAGCCCCTCATACATTTCCGGCCGTCCGGGTTCCAGACTTTTCCGCAAAAGGAAGCAAATGAGACTGAGCAGCTGTGTGGGACCGACGCCGCTCTGTGGATATCCAGAAGCGAAGCGTCGAACATACGAAGCCGCAGCAAACGGCTCCTCCGGCCTCTAGATGCCGATGAAAGGTTGGATGAAACGCAGGATGCGACTGGTAAACCGCAGGGGGGCTTCCGTGATGGCAAGGCAGATGCAGTCTTCCCCCGGCGTTGCCGCCGGCTGATGCGTCAGTTCGTCGTCGGCGAGCTCCACGTCGCCGCGGTTGAAGACGGAAACCGAATCACCAAAGCTACCGGCCAGCACCAGCGTCAGTTCCCGGCCCCGATGTCCATGTTCGGGAACGGGCTTGCCGGCCGGTATCTTCAGGAGCCTGACGATGGTGCTCGGGTCGGATGTCGGTATCTTCATCTGCGATGCGCCGCTGCCGAGCGAGCGCCACTTCAGTCCGCCAGCGGCATCCACGTAGGAGAGCAGCGGCTGCGGAAGCAGCGGGTCCAAGCGTTTCGGCGCGGGCACCGACGGTTGCTCGGGAATTTCCATGCGCTTCTTCATGTCTTCCCATGCGACCGGTTCGGCGGGCGTGACCTCCTCGCACTCGAGAAAATATCCGCCTATCGTCTCGAACTCGGCCAGGCGCTCGCGACAGCCAGGGCAAAACGACAGATGCGTCGCGACCCCGATGTTCCATCCCTCCGACAGCGTTCCCGCAGCATAGGACATCAGCAGTTCGTCACCGAGGTGATGCACGACGATCAATCGTCCTTGAGTATGTTGCGCAGCTTCAGACATGCATTCCTTATCCTTGATTTAACAGTCCCGATGGGGATGCCCAGCGAAGCGGCAATTGCCGGATGCGCCATGTCCTCGAAGAAAGACATCTTCAGCGCCTTAATCTCGTCCGGCTTCAGCGAGGCCATCGCCCGCCTGAGCCTGTCGGCATCCTGCTCCTTGTCGAACGCGACATCGGCGGCAGGCGTATCGTCGGGAACGAAGGCCGGGTCGTTCGGGTCGAAATCCGGTCGGGGCCCACGACGCAACGCATCGATGCGAACGTTTCGGGCGATCGTGTAAATCCAGGTCGAGGCAGCGCCCCTTTCCGGATCGAACTGGTTGGCTTTTCGCCACACGGACAACATGGCTTCCTGCGCCATTTCTTCAGCCATGATGCGATCGCCGCCGATCTTGAACATATAGGAGCGGACCTTCGGTACGAAATACTTGTACAGCATCTCGTACGAATCCACGTCCCGATGCTCGGCGACCGCTGCCATCAGTTCGTTGATGCGCTTGCGGTCGAGTGCGGCTTGTGTTTCTGCCAAAGGCAGGACCTTCCTAAACGGCGGTGCCGTCCGCCCCATCCCCATACTGGCGGCCGACACGGGAAGCGAGACAGATTGGGCGGGCTCCGATATTGTCATAGCCGATATACGCCATTTATCAAAAGACGGATCATAGGCGTCGTTGTGCCGACCGACGGCCATGATTACCAGCAGGGACCGAGAACGTAGTGCAGCAGCATGATGTCGTAGGCGAACGACACGACCAGCGTCACCCAGAGGCGCAGCTTCCAGTACCATCGCTGCTCCGGGTTGCCGGCATAGACGCGGTAATCGGCAAAAAGCAGCAGTCCAAAGACAGCAAGCTGGGTCACCAGCGCGACAGGCGATAGCGAAAAGACGGCGGTCGCGAAGGAGGCGAGCGCCAGCACGTTGCTGGAGAGAAGCAGGGCGATGTCCGCCTTGCCATTCTGGGCACGTCCCCAGAGGGCTCCCGCCATGAACGAACTGATGATGGCGCCGTAGGTGACGAAGACGGAGGCGGAGTTCAATCCGGCGATGGTCTCCGGGGCGAGCGCGAAGAACCAGAACGGCAAGGCGCCCGCAAAGGCAAGCGCTGTCGATACCTTGCGTAAAACGCCGTTCACTCCGCCGCTCCCATGACTGCGCCCAAGGCATCGCCGAGGCCGGCTGCGCTCAGAAATGCGGCTTCCACCCTCCCCGCGATGCACCAGTCGCCGCAAGCGGCAAGCTGCGAATCCTTGTCGAGCAGATAAGGCTCGCCAGCCGGACGTTCGACATTTGCATATCGCCAGCGATGAACGATGGCGGTATCGGCCTCTCCTGCATCGATCTGCACGTAGTGCCGTATCGCCTCGATCAACGCCTGCCTGACCTTTTCGAGGGGCATATCCATGTTGAGGTCAGCCCAGACCGCGTTGGAATTGACCACCAGGCAGGGCGAAGCCGGGCGGCCCGGCTTGCTGTTGTTGAGCGAGATCCAGTTGATGACGGGATCGTCGACATGGGCTGCGGCGAAAGGGATCCGTGCTCTCTGCTTCATATCGATATTGACCATCAGCGTGAAACATCCGTTCATCCGGACATGGCCGAGCTTGTCGTGATGAGCGAACCTCGCCGGAAGCATGAGGGCGGACTGCGGGGCCGGTGCTGTGGCAATCACCCAGTCGAAGGGGCCTTCCGTCCGGTCGCGGATGTTGACGAACCATCGGCCGGGTTCGCCGGTGATCGCGCCGACAGTGCTCTCCGGCTGGATATCGAGGCCGACGGACATCGATTTCGGCAACGCGTTCATCGAAGGGGTGCCGACATATCTGACGGTGTCCGACTTCGGTCTTTCCAGCAGGCCGTCCTCTGTCAGAGAAACCACATGGCCGTTCCAGGGTTCGACCACGCCGTTCGCGCGCGCTGTTTCCAGTGCATCGTGGAAACGGTCATTCCTGATCGTGAAGTACTGTGCGCCGTGGTCGTAGGAGACGGCATCGATCCATCTGGTTGCCATCCGGCCGCCGACGCCGTGGCTCTTCTCGAACACACGCACGGATGCGACCTCGGAAATGGCTTTGGCCAACGTCAGTCCCGCCATTCCCGCGCCGATGATGCCAACTCGTGGTCGTATTGCCATATGGTTTCCGGTTTGCTGGACCTGCAGTCTTGCTTGGTGGCTCTGTCAGGTCGGATGGGCAGGTCGGTCTCGGTCTGTCAGGCGTCGCATTCCGCGTATCGGAAATCGTTTGCCGCAAGCCGCCTGATACGGCCCTCCGCGATGAAGCGTTCGACCAGGATGCGCTCCGCATCGAAAGGATGTCCGTTCCATCCCTTGTGGTCAAAACCTGCCAGGATGACCCTATCGTCCGGGCCTGCGGCTTCTTCCATCACATAGGCGAGTGCCATCAGTCCGGAACTCGGCACGATGTAGCTGCCCGACATGATGCGCTGTAACTCGACGTCGATCCGGTCGTGGTGATGGCGCGGTATGATCTCGAAGCTCTTCCCGGTCATGGCCGCGAACCGTGCGAATTCCGCCGTGTAGTCGTCGCAGAAGTCTTCCAGACCGGGATCCAGCTTCGGTTTCAGCTCCGCGAATTTGTGATAGTCGCGCACGCACCAGATGGCGGAGGCTGAGGCGACCGCCGGGAGCTCGCGCCACGAGGCGCTGCGGATCATGGCCAGCGCGGGCCGCCCGGTGTTGCAGACTGCAACCACGTCTGTGCGCATGCCGCCCTCGCCGACCGAACGGCAGTCGTTGAAGCGTATTACCAGGTCGCACGAGTCGATCACGCCAGCATGGGCGCTGGCGAACGAGCCGTTTCCAACAATTGCGATCCTGCGTGACACAAATCCACCCGTCGAATTTTCAGCCAATACGGTGCCATTGCCCGACCGGATCAAAGCCCAGCTTTGAACGGTTCGAAATCTGTCGATTGATCTGAAGCCTGGAAGTTCCCGTACGCAATGTCGTTTATGAATTTGGAGAATAGCAATGGATGCCATGCTCGCCAATGCCGACCTCGCCGCTTTCGAGCGCCCCTCGCAACAGGAGGCAGAGGCCGCAGTCAGAACGCTGATCCGCTGGGCTGGCGAAGACCCGACGCGCGAAGGCCTGCTGGACACCCCGAAGCGCGTCGCCAAGGCCTATCGCGAACTGTTCGCCGGCTATGACATGGAACCGGAAGACGTCCTGTCACGGACATTCTCCGAAGTGGCCGGGTACAATGACATGGTGATCGTCAAGGACATCACGTTCCACTCCCATTGCGAACACCACATGGTACCTTTCCATGGCGTGGCCCACATCGCCTATGTGCCCGACAAGGGCGTGCTCGGCCTTTCCAAGATGGCGCGCCTCGTCGATGTCTATGCCCGACGCCTGCAGACACAGGAAACCATGACGGCGCAGATCGCCACGGCGCTCGACGAGAGCCTGCGGCCGAAGGGCGTGGCTGTCATGATCGAGGCGGAGCATATGTGCATGGCCATGCGCGGCGTTGCAAAACAGGGTGCGAAGACTTTGACGACGCGCTTTACGGGAACGTTTGAAATGTCGGCGGCGGACCAGGCGCGCTTCATCACGCTCGCAAGAGGATAAGCGCTGGAGGGGTGAGATGGAGGGGTACATGTCGGACGCGTTGATGACATCGCTCGATGTCGGCTATAGAGCCCTGGTGATCGGCGCCAGCGGCGGCATTGGTGGAGCCCTTGCTGGACAACTGGCCGATGATGGAAATTGTGAAAAGCTGGTGCTGCTGTCACGCCGGAACGACGGTTTCGACATCACGGATGAGGCTTCTGTCAAGCGCGCCGCCGAAGCCCTTGCACCTCAGGCGTTCGATATCATCCTGTGTGCGACCGGGGCTTTGACCATCGACGGTGTGGGTCCGGAAAAATCCATCAGGCATATATCGCAGGATGCGATGATGGCGCAGTTTGCCGTCAATGCCGCCGGTCCGGCGATCGTCCTCAAGCATTTCGTGCCGCTCCTTGCCAAGCGGAAGAGGGTCATCATGGCGTTCCTGTCGGCGAGGGTGGGCTCGATCGGCGACAACGGTCTTGGCGGGTGGATTTCCTATCGTTCGGCAAAGGCTGCCCTCAACCAGATCGTTCATACCGCCGCCATCGAGGTGGCGCGCAGCTCCCCTCTGGCGACCGTCGTCACCATCCATCCCGGCACCGTCATGACCGGCCTGTCCGATCCCTTTTCGTCCGGTCATCCCCGCACCGAACCGGACGACGCCGCACACCAGATCCTGCGAACGCTGGATGGCCTTCAGCCACACGACACCGGCAAATTCTTTGCCTACGACGGTACGACCATTCCGTGGTGAAGCCCGCCGCCTTAGCCCGCCGGCCATGATCTGAAAGTCGAACCGGCCGTATACCATGCATGATCAAGATTTTTTACGATGGCGCGTGCGGCATGTGCTCGCGGGAAATCAACCACTACCGTAAGGTTGCTCCTGCTGGCGTTTTCGAATGGGTGGACGTCATGAAGGACGGAACTGCTCTGGAAAACGAGAATGTGTCGCTCGCCGACGCGCTGATGGAGCTGCACGGCAAGGATGACAATGGCCGAATGCATGTCGGCGTTGATGCCTTCCTGCTGATCTGGCGGCACATACCGCGGTGGCGGACCGCTGCGAAGATTGCAAGCTTCCCGCCCATCAATGCGGCTTTGAGGGCGATATATCCGATCTTTGCAAAATGGCGGTTCGCGCGGCTCGCCCATTGCCAGGTCGCAGCGAAATCCTGAGGGTAGACGTCGACTTCCGTCGGCCCTTCTGAATGCGTGACGTGATCATCCGGCAGGCATCTTCTGCCCAATGCCCATTCCTGTGGGGGAGAATGCGATGAGTTATCTAGCTGCAAATTTCGAAGGCGTGTCGGGCAATAGTGACGCCGCGCCCCTCTCCCTCCTCATCGTCGATGACGACAGCGTTTTCGGCCACAGGCTCGGAAAAGCATTCTCGGATCGGGGCTTCGACGTGGAAGTGTGCGAGACCGTAGACCATGCATTGGGCCTCGTGGGTAAAAGACATCTCGACATCGTCATCACAGATCTCAGGATCGGTGAAAAAAGCGGTCTTACTGTGATCGAAGCGGTGAACACGCTGTCGAAGAACACCAAGACGCTGGTTTTGACAGGCTACGGAAATATCCATTCCGCAGTGGTAGCCGTGAAGCTCGGGGCGACCGAATATCTCAGCAAGCCTGCGGATGCCGACGAGATCCTCGAGGTGCTGGGCTTTGTCGACAAGTCGGCAAGCGAGCCGAATACGGCGCTGAAGCCACCGGATCTCGTTCGCTGGGAACACATCGTCAGCATTTTCGAGGCGACCGGCGGGAACATGTCGGAGTCAGCAAGGTTGCTCAACATGCATCGCCGCACACTGCAGCGAATGCTGGCGCGTGGCGGACCCGGTCCCACGGACTGAAGTCCATCTCGCCCACAATACGTCAGTAAGTTTCGCTTGCTGCCTGCATCGTGCAGACAGATCACACGAGGAAGACAAGATATGGCCAATATCAAGCTTTGGGGCTTCGACGGCTCCACCTACGTTCGCACCGTAAAGATGCTTCTCGCGGAAAAGGGCGTCACCGATTTCGAGCAGATCCCGCTCAACGTCCTGAAGGGAGAGCCAAAGTCGCCGGAGCATCTGAAGCGCCACCCGTTCGGCAAGGTTCCCGTGCTCGAGCATGACGGCATTACGATCCTGGAGACTGCGGCGATCACGCGCTATCTCGATGACGTCCTGCCGGGCAAATCGCTTGTTCCGGCGAACGCCAAGGATCGCGCCCGCATGGACATGGCGGTCGGCATCATCGATTCCTACGGCTACGGAGCGCTTCTCGGTGGCGTCGCGGCCTACCACTTGTTTCCGGATTTCGTCGGCGGCAAGAATGAAGACAGCCGCAAAGAGGGAATCGCGAATGGCCGCAAGGTGCTCGAATTCATCATGACGACACGAGCCGGCGACACGTTCATCGCGGGCAACGAGCTCAGTCTCGCAGACCTGTACCTCGCGCCGATAGCCTTCTACATCTCCCTGACCCCCGACAAGAGCGCCCTTTTCGACGTTCCGGGCTTCAGCGACTGGTGGACGGCAATCCAGGCCCTGCCGAGCTATAAAGCCACTCAGCCCAATCTTGGCTGATATTCTTCGCTTTTAGATCAACGTCTCCCCTACGCCTGGTAAACGGCGGCGGGGAGGCGGAGAACAGCCCGCAAGCCGGCCGGCGACGCCGGTTCCAGCACCAGCGAGCCGCCGTAGAGCCCGGCCATTTCAGTTACAATGGTCAGCCCGAAGCCGTCTCCCGGAACGCGCTCGTCCTCCCGGACACCGGGCAACAACACTGCCTCTATGCGCTCCTGGGGGATACCGGGTCCGTCATCCTCGAAGGTGATACGAACAAAGGCGCCGTCTCTGACGGCAAAA
The DNA here is from genome assembly GCF_007000305.1 of Rhizobium sp. rho-13.1. NCBI lineage: Bacteria > Pseudomonadati > Pseudomonadota > Alphaproteobacteria > Hyphomicrobiales > Rhizobiaceae > Rhizobium > Rhizobium sp. rho-13.1. The sequence goes on from NZ_SCFL01000004.1 coordinate 296,837, forward strand.
GCGGTAACGCGCGACGATGCCCATTTGAAGGCGTTGTCCATCAGGTTCCCCAGCATTTCCTCGACATCGCTTTCCTCGCAGGCGACAGCTAGCCCGTTCGTTACGTCCGCCTTGAACGCGATGCCGCGTTCGGCGTGGATCAGGCTGATGGCGCCGTGGATGTCGGCTAGGGACTTCGCAACCTCTGTTCGCGCTACCGTCCCAGATGACGCCATGACCCGCCGGGCGGAGCTCAGGTGATGCTTGATGCGGTTGTCTATGCGCAGGGCGAGGTCGCGCAGCGTCCCATCGGGATCATTGCGGCCGTCGAGCGCCAGCAAAAGGCTTGCGACCGGTGTCTTGAGGCCATGCGCGAGGTTTGCAAACTGGATACGGGTGGCCGCCAGCCTTTCGTCGTTGGACTGGATCAGCGCATTGGTTTTCGAGGCGAGCGGTGCCAGTTCGACGGTGGTCTCGTTCGCAAGCCGCGACTGCTCCCCGCGGTTGATCGCGTCGATGCCGGCTGCCATGGACTTCAGCGGGCGCAGGCCAAAGCGGATCTGCCAGAGCGTTCCGGCCAGCAGCACCACGCCCAAAATCAGCATGCAGGGCACCAGCCAGAAAAGCGCGCGCACGGCGGGATCGACCAACGCACCCTCTGGCGCTGTCACAGTGATCAGCACCATCTCGCCGTCGACATCGCGCGAGCTCTGGCGAAGATAGAGCTTGCGGCCGTTCTGCCTGCCCTCCCCGGGTGTCGGCATGGCCGTCAGCATGTGGAGAAAGTCCTGGCGCGGGGGCGGCGCATCTATCGTGCCATTCAGAAGCGAATGCGATGCAAGGCGTTGGCCCGTGCCCTCCACCTGCCAGTACCAGCCGGAACCCGGGCGATCGAATGGCGGCGCATCGAGGGTGGTCGACAACTCAAGCCGTCCGTCCGGCCCGTGTGTCACTGCGGAGGCGAGCGCGCCGATCTGTGTGTCGAGGCGTTGATCGATCTGCTCGCGTATAACGGCATTCAGTGCCAGCCACAGGATTGCGGACGCGACCACAAGCGCCAGCGTCACGAAGATGCCCGAAAATATCAGCAGTCTGCCGGCTATCGATTTCGGTCGCGCGGGGAAAAATAGCTTCATGGCATCGACGCGGCAGTCAGCATATAGCCCCGCCCACGCACCGTCTCGATGAGGTCTGGCCCGAGCTTCTTGCGCAGCCTGCCGATGATGACCTCGATGGAGTTCGAATCCACCTCGGCATCCCCGTCATAGACCCGTTCGTTCAGTTCCCGCCGGTCGACAACCGTCTCCTTGCGCAGCATCAGGCAGGAAAGCACCCGCCATTCCAGCGCCGTGAGCTTCAGAGGCAGGCCATCTAGTTCGAACGTGCCGAGCTGGGCATCGAAGACGAGGCCGCCACAGCTGACGCGCGAGGCGGCGTGACCTGTAGAACGCCTGACGAGGGCGCGAAGCCTCAGCACGAGCTCCTCGATCTTGAAGGGCTTGCCTAGAAAGTCGTCCGCCCCCGCCTTGAAGCTCGAAACCTTGTCCGGCCATCCGTCACGGGCGGTAAGCACGAGGACGGGAAGATTGCGTTCGCTCTCCCGCCATCCCTTGAGAACCGTCACGCCATCGATCTTTGGCAGCCCGAGGTCGAGGACTGCGACGTCGAACATCTCGGTCAGGCCGGCATGCAAGGCATCTTCGCCGTTGCGGGCAATATCCACCACGAAATTTTCTGACCTGAGGGCCGCAGCGATGCGGCCGCTGAGGTCGTCGTCGTCTTCAACGAGCAGTACGCGCATGAGGTGACTTTCGGCTGCAAAATGATCGCCCAGTCCTAGCGAAATTGCCTGAACTGAATCTGAACCGCGAGGTTCAGCCGTGTGATGGCACATAGGGCCTAGATTGCGGTTGTCACTCACAAAGGAGCACCAAGATGACGATTGATCACGACAGCAGCGAGCGCCCCGGCAAGGGCGGCGCCCACGTTCCTCCGCATGAGCGCCGCCGCCACTGGATCGTCTTTCCGGCGATCGCGATTGCGCTTGCAGTCGGTGCTGCAGGCGGGGCCGGCGCGATGCGGATGGTTCGTCCGACGGCGGAAATGGCCCCGATGACGCCGATTTCCATTTCGACGATGCCGGCTTCGAGCCTGGTCACCATCAAGGGCACTGTCACAGAGATCTACGGCAACAAGTTCATCCTGCAGGATACCAGCGGCAAGGCCCTGGTGGAAACCGGACCAGCCGGCGACGGTGGCGATTTGGTCAAGCAGAATGAAGCGGTCACCGTCCAGGGCCGCTTCGACCAGGGCTTCGTCCATGCGAGCTTCCTGGTCGACAAGGACGGGAAGACCGAAGCGCTGCGCGCGCCCGGTCCTCCACCGCACGGGCCATTCGGCGATCTGATCCACAGACCGGGTCCATGATCACTCCAGCAATCCCGATTGACCCATCCTCAACCTCACAGAAAGTCGATACGATGAGAAAATATATTCTGTCTGCAATCGCGTTCGCTGCCCTGGCAGGAACCGCCTTCGCCCAGCAGCCACCGGCCCCGCCTCCGCCCGGCGGCCCCGCACCTGTCGTCGATCCCGGCGCACCACCCCCGCCGCCGCCTGTGCCTCCAATGCGCGGTGGTCCTGGTGGCCCTGATGGCGGCCCGGATCGCATGGGTCCTCCTCCCGGCGGACCGGATGGCGACATGGGACCTCGCGGCCACCGCCCACCCCCGCCACCACCGCCGTCCAAGGCTGCGCACTTCCATATCGACCACGGTGATACCCGGATCGACGTGAAATGCGCTGATGACGAACCGATGAAGGTCTGCTCGGACACGCTGATGCAGTTGATGGATCGCCTCAACGGTCCTGCCGCCCAGCCAGTCCGTCCTCCGGTCCAGTAAGCCAGCCGTAAATGCAGCCGCGCGCAGAAATGTGCGCGGCTGTCGGTATGCTGAGGTGCTGCCGTCCACGAGCCGATCTGTGCAATTTGCCGCATTGAGCTCGCCAGCGTAATGACGTACCACCGTTACGGTCGATGTGGTGGGCGATATGAGGACGGTTTCTTCCGACATAAGGCAATGGACGGTGCGCCTGCTGTGCGCGCTGGCTGTCGTGTTTGTCGGCTTCGGTGCGCAGCCAGCCATTTCAAGCCCCGATCAACTGACCCCGGCAGAACTCGCCCAGTACCGCCTGCCCGATGGCACCTTGCCGATCTTCTGCATCACCTATCGCGACGCAGACGGCAAGGCGCATGGCGAAGTCCATATTCCCGGATGCTACCTTTGCCAGACCGCTCCGGCCGCACTTCTGCCGGCAGCACCCGTTTTCGACTACGGCCACCTCCCCTTCGTCTTCGCCCGCCTGGCGGCGCCTCTCTCGGTCGCCTTTCACCGCCGGCTCTATCCTCCGAACAGCGGCCCCCGCGCCCCACCACTTCTGTCGATCGTTGCCTGAGCCTGCGTTGCGGCCTGAGCCGTGACGCGTTCTGTCAACGGCGGCCGTATGATCGTGGGCGGAGAGCCCGCAAGGCTGCGGGAGAATGCCATTTGCAGGTTGCCTGTCGCGTATCGGACTGCTCGTTCCGGACGCCGCAGCGGGGCTGCACAAGGCGATGACCTCAACGGTCATTTCCTCCCCCGCACGAGATCATCTGCGTCGTCGCGATCCCCAGGGGGAATTCCATGTCTGCTTTTGCAGCGGCCGACCCGTCGGCTCCGTCTACTACCCATGTTTCGCTCTACCGGGCCATCTGGCGCTGGCATTTTTTCGCCGGCCTGCTGGTCATCCCGTTCATGCTCAATCTGGCGATCACCGGATCGCTCTACCTTTTCAAGGATGAGATCGCCGATACGTTCTACGCGCATCGCCATATCGTCAGCGATTTGGGGCCGATGCAGTCGCCGCAGCAGATCGTCGATGTCGCGGTCGGGAGTATTCCGGGCGCCAAAGTGACCAGCTACCGGGAGGCTGCATCTGCGACCCGCTCCGCCGAGGTCACCGTTGCAAAGGACGGCGTGTCTACCATCGTCTACGTCAATCCGCACAACGGTGCTGTGCTCGGCACGGTCAATTCCAAGGAGGAGTTCGGTTGGGTCGTCAAGCGGATCCACAGCCTCGAATATTTCGGAGAATGGACCAACCGGATCATCGAGATCGTCGCCGGTTTTGCGCTGGTGCTGGTCGTCACCGGCATTTACCTCTGGTGGCCCCGACAACAGACGGGCGGTGTCCTGACAGTCCGTGGGACACCGTCGCGGCGGGTTTTCTGGCGCGACCTTCATGCTGTCACCGGGGCCATCGCCGGCATCGTCATTTTCTTCCTCGCCTTCAGCGGCCTGCCCTGGTCCGGCTACTGGGGCGCCAATGTCAACGCCTGGCTGACCGCCCATGACCTTGGCGCGCCGGCAGCGCTCTGGGACAACGTTCCGGTCTCGACCAAGGTGACGCAGGATGTCGTCGCGCGGGCCGGATGGGTCGTTGAAAACGCACCTGTTCCGCTCTCCGACATCGCCGCAGCCCAGGCTGTGAAACCCATCGGCCTCGACAGGGCTGTGGAGATCATGCACGAGCTGGGGATGGTTCGGGGTGCCGACCTCGCCATTCCTTCGACCGACACCGGCGTCTATACGGCAAGCCACTATTTCGGCGATCTCGGCAAGGAACGTACAGTCCACATCGACCAGTATTCGGGAAAGCCGCTCGTCGATCTCTCCTACGACCAGTACCCGGCGCTGGGCCGCGCGATCGAGTGGGGCATCAACCTCCACCAGGGCCAGCAATGGGGATTGTTCAACCAGCTCGTGATGCTGGCGACCTGCATTGCGATCGTCCTTTCCTGCGTCACCGGCGTCGCCATGGGGTGGAAGCGGCGACCGGCAGGGCGTCTCGGCGTGCCACCGATGCCACAGGACAAATCAGTGTATCTCGGCCTCTGGCTGATCGCCATCGTCTTCGGCGTCCTCTTCCCCCTGACCGGCCTTGCCATCGTTGCCATGGTTGTCATCGACCAGGTCGTCATCCGCTTCATTCCCGCCATAAGCCGGGTCTTCCAGTCGGGAGTTTCGTCATGAACAGAACAATCGCAGCCGCTCTCTTCGCCTTGGCGGCGATGTTTTCGACTCCGGGCTTTGCGGCCGGGACAATCAGGATCGACAACGCCCAGGCACGCGCCATGCTGCCGGGCGCAACGGTCGGAGGCGGCTATCTCGCGATCACCAATACCGGCCCGCAAAGCGACACCCTGGTTTCGGTGACCGCCCCCCGTGCCAGCAGCGTCCAGCTGCACCAGATGAGTATCGACAATGGAATCATGATCATGCGCGAGCTGCGCGATGGCATCGAGATCCCGGCCGGGAAGACCATCCTGTTCAAGCCGGGCGCCTACCACCTGATGTTCATGGATGTCCGTGAACCCTTCAAGCGCGGCGAAGCAATCACCGCGACGCTGACTTTCGCCAAGGCGGGCGCTGTCGAGGTCGCCTTTGCCGTCGGCAGTGCGGGCGGTGACATGAGCGCCCCGGCTGCTGGTGCCGAACAGGCTGGGGACGATCACGCCATGCCTGGCATGGACATGGGAAAGACGGATATGGGCGGAATGGATATGCCGGGCATGTCGATGGATCCGAAGCAGGAGATCCGGCAGACGATGCGCAAGCAGTTCGAGACGCCAGAGAAGCCGTTGACGACGGACCCCATCATTGTCCGGAACGACTGGGCCATTGCCGCCTGGCAGCAGGATGGGCGTGGCGGCAGGGTGTTGCTGAGGAAAGGTCCGCATGGGTTCGAAGCGCTGCTCTGCAGCGGCGACAGTCTGAAGGACCCGGCAGTGCTTCAAACGTTGGGCGTCGATGCGGCGGACGCCAAGGCGCTGACCGGCCAGCTGGCGACGGCTGAGCATTCACTCGATCCAACGACGGTTGCGCTGTTTGCGAGCTTCGTTGGAACAGTGATGCTGGATAAGGCTGCCAGTGGGCATACCGATCACGCGGGGCATTCAAAATGAGGCCACGCACCCTTTTGCTAAGCGCGTCGATGGCCGCAGGCGTGTTCGTATCCTGCCTCGTTGGCTCGCTGGTCTGGCTTTACGCGTCCGAACCACGCAGCGGGCCCTTCGACGCGTCGTTTTCGTTGATCGACGATCGCGGGCGTCCAGTCGACAAGAGCGTTTTCCACGGCCGTCCGGCCCTTGTCTATTTCGGATACACCAATTGCCCCGAAATATGCCCGACGATGCTCCTCGAGGTCACGGACTGGCTCCAGACGCTGGGTCCCGAGGGCAAGGAGCTTGCCGCCTACTTCTTCTCTGTCGATCCGGAGCGCGACACGCCAGCCATCATGCACGATTATGTCTCCGCTTTCGGCGATCGCATTGTCGGTGTGACCGGCAGGCCTGAGGAAATGCGCAAGGTCATGGACGGATGGATGATCCGCGCTGAAAAAGTGCCGAGCGAGGATGGCAGCTACCATATGAGCCACACCATCACTATGCTGATGATTGGCGCCGATGGACGGCTGAAGGGCTTGATCCCCTATGGAACGGATCGGGAGGCAGCGATTTCCAAGATAAGGGCAGTGCTCCTGACGAAAGGGCTCGGGTCCGCCTGACCTCTTCAGGGTGAAATTCAGGTCTCGATTGATCTTCCGCCGAGACCGTGAATTTCACCTGCTACAGCCTCGAAGACCGGCTTGGAAAACAGGTATCCCTGCATCAGCTCGACACCTAGATCCTCCAGCACCGTCTGTTCGGCACGGGTTTCGATGCCTTCGCAGAGGGGAGTTATGCCCATATCCTTCAGCATCGCAACGGTGTGGCGAACGATAGTCTGCTTGGCTTTATGGCTGTCGATATTCCGAACCAGTTCCATGTCCAGCTTGACGATATCGGGCTGGAATTTCGATAGTAGGCCCAGGCCGGCGTGACCTGCGCCGAAATCGTCGACCGCCGTCTTGAAGCCGATTTCGCGGTAGGTCTCGAGGATGCCGAGGATGTGCTTGGTGTCGAGTTCCTCGACTTCGGTGAACTCGAAAATGATGTGGTCTGCCGGGAACCCGGTTTTCAAAGCAGTTGCCAATGTCAACCGGATGCAGGCGCGTGGCTCGTAGACGGCGTTCGGCATGAAGTTGATGGACAGGCGCGGCCGGTTCTGCTGCGGGAACACTTTCGCTGCCAGCTCGATAGCCTTCACCCTGCACTGCTGGTCGAACGCATAGCGGGTTTCGGCGTCCACCGAGGAAAGGACAGTGGCTGCTCCCTCGCCGTTGACGCCGCGCACCAATGCTTCGTGGGCGTAGACGGTTCCATCCGTGATATTGACGATCGGCTGCAATGCCATCGAGAAATCAAAGGGAAACTTTTGGCCATCGTTGCAGCCTTGGCATTGTTTCGTCATTGATTTTTCCTCCAGTCGGCTCTCAACGTCTATTTCAGCAATATGTTCGGTAACTGAAAATTCGACGGGAGGTCGGGTTTGCTACACCGCAGTGTTCCCGATCAGTTCGTCGTCGATGTCGAGTTGCTGAAACGTCCGCTTTGCTGAGGGGAGGTCTCGGTTTCGGCGCTAGCGCCGTTCGACACTGCGGCCCAGGATCTTTCGACGGCCGCGATTAGTGCCTCGGCATGATAGGGCTTGCCGACAACAACGGCACCGATTTCGCTCTTCACGCTTGAGGGATCGCCCGTTGCAAAGACGATCGCCGCCGACGGTCGCACAGAACGCGCGCGCTTTGCCAATTCGGCGCCTGACGCCCCTGGCAGGTTGACGTCGGTAACCAGCACGTCGAATGGGACTGTCTCCAGGGCAGCCATGGCCTCCTCGGCGCTGCCTGCCTCGACAACGATGCAGCCGGCGTTCTTCAACGCTTCGCCGGTGCTGACGCGGATGAGGTTGTCATCTTCCACCAGAAGGACCGTCAGCCGCGTCGTGACCGATGCGCTCGATGCCGGCGCTTCCAGAGACGGGTTCGAGGCGGGTATGCTTTCTGCGGGCTTCAACCGCTGGCTTCGGTTGGCAAGTACGTGGCGGAACTTGCGGGCCATTGCCTCGCGTGTGTAGGGCTTGGAAAGCAGCTCGATTCCGGCGTCGAGCTTTCCGCCATGGACGATCGAGTTTTCGGTATAACCGGACGTGAACAGGATGGCGATATCTGGCAGGCGTTCCCGAGCCTTGCGGGCAAGTTCAGGACTTTTCAGGGTGCCGGGCATGACGACGTCTGTGAACAGGATGTCGATCGGTATGCCACTCTCGATCACGCTCAGGGCGCTTGCCGCATCGATCGCTTTCAGCACGCGATAGCCAAGGTCGGTGAGCAGGTTGACGACGGTGTCGCGCACGGCATCGTCATCCTCGACAACCAGCACCGTCTCCGTGCCACCGGTGATCGGACCGGTATCGACGGCGACTTCCATGTCTTCGGACTGCATCGCGCGTGGCAGGTAAAGCTTGATCGTCGTGCCCTCGCCGACCTCGGAGTATATCTTGACGTGGCCGCCCGACTGCTTGACAAAGCCGTAGACCATCGACAGGCCGAGGCCCGAACCCTTGCCTTCTGCCTTAGTGGAGAAGAACGGCTCGAACACCTTGTCGATGATATCTGGCGACATGCCGGTACCCGTGTCGCTGACCGCAAGCATGACATACTGACCGGGCGTGACTTCGTCATGCTCCAGCGCATAGCTGTCGTCGAGATGGGCGTTGGCGAGCTCGATTGTCAGCTTGCCGCGACCTGCCATCGCATCGCGGGCGTTGATGGCGAGATTGAGAAGCGCGTTTTCGACCTGCGCGGGATCGATGAAGGTGTTCCAGAGCCCACCGGTAACGACGGTCTCCACCTCGATTGCCTCGCCGATAGCCCTTCGCAGCATGTCGTCCATGCCGCGCACGAAGCGGCTGATATTGACGACCTTCGGCTCGAGCGCCTGCCGGCGTCCGAAGGCCAGAAGCTGGCTTGCAAGCTTCGAGCCACGGGATACGCCCGCCATGGCGTTGGCCACTCGGGTTTCGGCCCTCGGGTTGCCGGCAATGTCCCTTGCAAGCAGTTGAAGGTTACCGGAGACGACCTGCAGCAGGTTGTTGAAATCGTGGGCCACGCCGCCGGTCAGCTTGCCGACGGTCTCCATCTTTTGCGCCTGGGCGAGCTTCGCCTCGGCGGCGCGTCGTTCGCCGATCTCGGCAACGACCCGCGCTTCCAGATTCTCGTTGACCTGTCGCAGCTGCTCCTCGGCGCGTTCGCGATGGCGGACCTGCCGCGACAGCACCTCGGCCTGTTCGCGAAGCGCTGCTTCGGCCGCGCGCTGATGGGTGATATCGGTATGGACGCCGACCCATTCGACGATGTCGCCGGATGCGTCGAGGATCGGCAGGCCACGGATGGCGAACTGACGCCAGGAACCGTCGTGGCGGCGCACCCGGTGCTCGTGAATGAACATGCTCTTGGTCGCCACGGCCTCTTTCCAGGCTTCTACCGTCGCAGCCGCGTCGTCGGGATGGACGGCATTCGACCAGCCGTAGCCCTGATATTCTTCTGCGGTCTGGCCGGTCAGCTTCGACCAGCCATGCTGCTCCCCGATCATCCGGCCATCGGCGCTGTTGGTCCAAAGCACGCCGTGCACAGCGTCCATCGCGTAGCGGAAGCGCTTGTTGCTGACAGCGAGATCGGTTTCACGCTGCGCGCGTTCCTCGACGTCAATGCCGAGAATGTGGACGCCGAGGACGGCGCCATCTGCTCCGAAATGCGGGACATAGCGGATCTCGATGCGGCGCAGGGCGCCACCGTTATAGGCAAGTTGCGCTTCAGAGGCGAAAGTCTCGCCGGCGAGGCCGCGAACGATTGATTGGCGGCGATCTCCATAGGCCTTTTCGCCGATGACATCGCTTACGTGCCGGCCGACCATGCTTTGGGGATCGACCCCGAACCAATCGCGGTAGGTGCCGTTGGCAAATCGATAGATATGATCCTGATCGACGTAGGAAATCAGCATGGGCACGGCGTCGGTGACGCTGCGCAGCTCGGCTTCCCTCTCCGCCAGTCGCGTTTCGGCCAGGAGCCGCGCGCTGTTGTCAACTATGGTGCACATGACCCCGCCCACATGGCCGTCCGCGTCATACACCGGTGTGTAGAAGAGATCGAGAAACATGGTCTGCGGGCCGTCAGGCCGGTTGAACACGATAGGCTGATCGCGATGCGTCACGATTTCGCCGCGCAGACCCGCTTCGAGAATGGAACGGTTCCAATCCCATACCTCGGGAAATGCTACGGCAACGGGTGTTCCGAAGGCAGAAGGGTGGCGCTCGCCGGCAATCTCCCGGTAGGCGTCGTTATAGAGCATGACGTGGTGGCGGCCCCACATGAGGACTTTCGCCACGGGCGAATTGACGATGTTGGCAACGGTTGTCCGCATCTCCGTGCTCCATCCTTCGATGGGGCCGAGAAGGCTCTTGTTCCAGTCCATGCTCCGGATCAGCGCGCCGCATTCGCCGCCGCCTTTGGGCCAGTCCTTGACAGATGAAGTCGCAGGCACTGCTGCCCCGTCGCGCAGCCTGCACAAGGCGGCGCGAACCACTTCACTGGCGTTGGCATAGTCACCCGTAGCCAGGCTTTCATGAATGAAAGCTTCTAGCTCGGGGGTCAGCGAGACGTTACGAGATTGACGTGGGGCCATGACTCCTCCTGACAGGTCATTTCTTCCGTGTCAACAAATGTCAGGATCGGCGGATTCACTTTGCATGAAAAGATCCGCCGGCCGTCATATTGGCCTGCTCTGCCAGCGTTTTGCGCTCTCAAACCGGGCGTAGATCAGACCCGCTCGAGGGCGATTGCGATCCCCTGCCCGACGCCGACGCACATGGTCGACAACGAGTAGCGACCACCGGTTTCCTTCAACTCGAGGGCTGCCGTGCCGGTGATGCGTGCGCCGGACATACCGAGGGGGTGGCCGAGCGCAATTGCGCCGCCGTTGCGGTTCACGCGGGCGTCGTCGTCGGCGATGCCGAGTTCGCGCAGGACAGCGAGCCCCTGGCTCGCGAATGCCTCGTTCAGCTCGATGATGTCGAACTGGTCCTGCGTCATGCCGAGGCGCGCCATCAGCTTGCGCGATGCGGGTACCGGGCCGATGCCCATCACCCGTGGCGGCACGCCGGCAGCAGCGCCGCCGAGGATGCGTGCAATGGGCGTCAGGCCGTATTTCCGGGCTGCCGCTTCCGAGGCAATGATGAGCGATGCCGCGCCGTCGTTGACGCCGGACGCATTACCGGCGGTGACGGTGCCGCCCTCTTTCTTGAACGGGGTACCGAGCTTGCCCAGCACCTCCATCGTCGTTGCGCGCGGATGTTCGTCTTTGTCGACCACGATCGGGTCACCCTTGCGCTGCGGGATGGTGACGGCGGTGATCTCCCGTGCCAGCCGGCCGCTTGCCTGGGCGGCGGCGGCCTTGTCCTGGCTGCGAACGGCAAAGGCATCCTGGTCGTGACGGCTGACCTTGTAGTCCTCCGCGACGTTTTCGCCAGTCTCCGGCATGCTGTCGACGCCGTACTGCTTCTTCATCAGCGGGTTGACGAAGCGCCAGCCGATGGTCGTGTCGTGGATTTCGGCGCTGCGCGAAAACGCCGTTTCGGCCTTGGGCATGACGAAGGGTGCGCGCGACATGCTCTCGACACCGCCGGCAATCATCAATTCCGCCTCTCCCGCCTTGATGGCGCGGGCGGCCGCGATGACGGCATCCATGCCGGAGCCGCAGAGGCGGTTGATGGTTGTGCCCGAGACCGAATGGGGCAGGCCGGCCAGCAGCGACGACATGCGCGCGACGTTGCGATTGTCTTCACCTGCCTGGTTGGCGCAGCCGAAGATCACATCGTCGACGGCATCCCAGTCGACAGAGGCATTGCGCTCCATCAGGGCCTTCAGCGGAATGGCGCCGAGATCGTCAGCGCGCACAGAGGACAGCGAACCGCCGAAGCGGCCGATGGGCGTCCGGATATAATCGCAGATGAATGCATCAGCCATGGGGCTCTCCTCAGAGTTCGGGGACGACGAGATCGCCGACCTTGCCGTCGATATGCAGCGTCGCCCCGGTCATGGCCTGCAACTCCTCGAGCGACATGGCGGCAAGCTTTTCACGCAACACGAAGCGGCCGTCAACGATGTCGACGACTGCGTGGCTTGTATAGACGCGCGTGATGCAGCCGACCCCTGTCAGGGGAAACGTGCATTTCTCGACGAGCTTGGGTTCGCCCGCCTTGGTGACATGCTCCGTGATGACGCAAACCTGCTTGGCGCCGTGCACGAGATCCATCGCCCCGCCGACTGCCGGCACGCCCTTGCTGCCGACCCGCCAGTTCGCCAGGTCGCCGTTCTGCGCAACCTGGTAGGCGCCGAGAATGGCGACATCCAGATGTCCGCCGCGCACCATCGCAAAGCTGTCGGCGTGATGGAAGAAGGCGGCCCCCGGCTTCAGGGTCACGGCTTTCTTGCCGGCGTTGATCAGGTCCCAGTCTTCTTCGCCCGCAGCCGGCGGTTCGCCGAAGTTGAGGATACCGTTCTCGGTGTGGAAGATAGCCTGCCGGCCGGGCGGCTGGTAGCGCGCCACCATCTCGGGAAAGCCGATGCCGAGGTTCACATAGGCGTCGTTGGCAATGTCCTGCGCCGCGCGCCAGGCGATCTGGGCATTGGAGAGCTTGATGTCTTCGCGGGTATCGATTGTCATGCGTAGGCCACTCCGGCTCGAATGAGGTGTTCTTCCTGGCGGGGGTCGGCGACCTCGACAATGTGGTTGACGAAGATGCCGGGTGTGACGGCCTGCTCCGGATCGATCTCGCCGGCGGCGACGATTTTCGAGACCTGGACGATGGTGCTTGCTGCCGCCATGCACATCAGCGGATTGAAGTTGCGGCCAGCCTTGTTGTAGGTGAGGTTGCCGTGGGCGTCTCCGACATGGGCCTTGACGATGGCAAAATCGGCTTTCAGCCAGCGCTCCTGCACATAGGACCTGCCCTCGAATTCGGCGATAGGCTTACCCTCCGCGAGTTCTGTGCCGAAGGCGGTCGGCGTGTAGAATGCCGGAATGCCGGCGCCGCCGGCGCGGATGCGCTCGGCCAGCGTTCCCTGCGGAACCAGTTCCAGTTCGATCTCTCCAGCCAGATATCTGTCGGTAAACGCACGCGGGTCGGAAGATCTCGGGAAAGAGCAGATCATCTTGCGCACCATGCCGGCATCGATCATCGCGGCGATGCCGATGCGACCGTTGCCGGCATTGTTGTTGATGACGGTGAGGTTTTTCGGGCCCTTGTCGATCAGGGCGTGGATCAGCTCTATCGGGGCGCCAGAGCCACCGAACCCGCCGATCATAACCGTTGCGCCATCGCCGATGTCAGCGACGGCTTCTGCGGTGCTGCCGATTGTTTTGTCCATGCGTGATCCTCCGACGACCGTATGACCGAAATCTATCTGCGGTCATCGTCTGGAATACCGGCGCAAGGGCTGGGCAGCAAGATATTAGTGCGTTAATCGAGATTTGTTCGTATAACGCACGAAAAATATCCGGGAGATGATCAGGAAAACCGCTCCGGACGGAATTCGGCCAGCAACGGATGCAGATTGCCAGTGGCAATCTCGTCCGCAATCAATTCACCGGCGATCAGCCCAAGCGTCGCGCCGCTGTGGCTGAAGGCGACATAACAGCCCGGTACCTTCGTCAGCGCCCCGAAAACCGGCTCTCCGTCGCCCGGGATAGGCTTCGGGCCGACGCCGTAGCTATCGAGTTCGAGCTTCGGATTGCCCTCGAGAACAAGGGATGCCTCGTCGAGAAGGCCCTGAACCGTCGAATCCTTGACCTCGTAGCTGCCATCGGCCTTGACGATCACTTCCTCTTCCGACCAACCGGAATCCAGCACCAGGGCGCCGGTCGGTGTCTGGCGGACGGCGACGCGCGGGGTGTTGAGGACTGCTTTCAGCGGCAGGTCGACAGGCTTGGTCTTCACCAGCAGCGAAACCGGCGTGCCATCGGCGATGGTCTGTCCAAGCTCGGCTGCCATGCGCGGGACGGCCGGTCCGGTGGCGAGCAACACGGTATCGGCATCGAATTCACGGCCGCTCGAGGTCGTGACGCCATCGACGCGGCCACCGGTTTTGCGGGGCGTGACTTTCCCGGCATCGGTGACGACGGTGCCGCCGAGGGCTGCGAACTCCGCCAGCAGAACTTCGATCAGGCTCGGCAGATCGACCCAGCCTTCGCCGGGATTGAGGATGGCCCCCTGCGGCGTGACCGGACGCGCATCGACGCCGGGCGTCGCATCGGCTATGTCGTCGGCCGATAGCAGCTTGGCATCGTAGCCGATCTGTCGCTCGAACGCGAAGGCCTCGCGGATTTCGTTGGATGCGTCGTCGGCATCCCAGGTCAGCCCGCCGTCGAAGCGCAGCCATGAAGCCTGGGGATATTTGGCCGCAAGCGTCCGGTGACGGTCGATGCCAACCATGCGCAGCCGGTGATAGGCCTCGGAGCGCTTCCGGGACGAGTTGAGCCATGACAGCGAACGGCCGGATGCGCCGTTGGCAGGCGGACCGTCATTGACCAGCGTCGTCTGGACGCCCAGGCGGGCGAGATTGACGGCGGATGCCACGCCGAAAATACCGGCGCCGACAACGATGACCTTCTTGGCGGATGAGACTGACATTCTGGGATAACCTTTGTAGTTGATGCTGGCGGTGTGGTGGTTGAACGGCACCGGGGTTCTTGCGCTAAAGCACCTCGGCGAGAAAGTGTCTGAGACGAGGACTGCTTGGGGTGTCGAAGATCTGAGATGGCGTGCCCGCCTCGATCACCCTTCCCTCGTCCATGAAGATGACCTGGTCGGCGACCTTGCGGGCAAAACCCATTTCGTGGGTGACGACGACCATGGTCATGCCGCGCTTGCCGAGATCGGCCATCAGGTTGAGGACGCCCTTCACCAGTTCCGGGTCGAGTGCGCTGGTGACCTCGTCGAACAGGATCACCTCCGGATCCATGGCCAGCGCCCGGGCAATCGCCACGCGCTGCTGCTGGCCGCCGGAAAGGCCGCCCGGACGGTGGTGCTTGCGGGCCGCAAGTCCGACATCCGCCAGCCGGGCCTCGGCAATCGCCTCCGCCTCGCGCTTGCCCATGCCCTTTATCTTGGTCAGCGACAGCATAACGTTTTCGAGGGCGGTGTGGTCGGGGAAGAGGTTGAAATGCTGGAACACCATGCCGACCCGACGGCGCAGCTTCTCCGGCTTCATCGTCAGGATGCTGGCGCCATCCAGAAGCACATCGCCTCCCTTCGGCTCGACCAGGCGGTTCAGGCACCGCAGCAACGTCGATTTGCCCGAGCCGGACGGACCGATGATGCAGGTCACCGTGCCCGGCTTGACCGTGAGGTCGACGCCTTTGAGGACCTCGAGATTACCGTAGGCCATCGACAAATTGCTGACTTCAAGGCTGCCGCCCCGGAATTTCGGGCCGTTTGGTGGTATAGGACTGCCGGAGCCCGTATCCACCACGCTCGCCAGTTCGCTGACTTCGGCGAGCCCGCTGGTCGGCTCGCCGCCCTTGTGCTTGCCGAGCCTGAGATTGGTGTCGATGGCGTTGACCACATGGGTCAGCGGCACGGTGATGACGAGATAGAAGACGCCGGCCAGAAGCAGCGGCGACAGGTTGCCGGTGACGACGGCCTGATCCTGGCCGACGCGGAAGATCTCGCGTTCGGAAGCCAGCAGCCCGAGGAAGTAGACGAGGCTCGAATCCTTGACGTTGCCGATGAACTGGTTGACCAGCGCCGGCAGCACCCGCCGTATTCCCTGCGGAATGATGATTAGCCGCATGCCCTGCCCGTAGCTCATGCTGAGCGCCCGACAGGCTTCCAATTGCCCGCGCTCCACGCTCTGGATGCCGGCGCGGAAGATCTCCCCGATATAGGCACCGGCAATCAGGCTGAGAGCAAGAATGCCGAGTGGAAAAGGAGACGGACCGAAAAGTTCGCGGCCGATGCGCGCAAAGCCCTGACCAATCAGCAGGATCGTGACGATCGCCGGCAGGCCGCGGAAGATGTCGGTATAGAGCCGTGCCGGAATTCGCAGCCAGCGCGACTGCGAGATACCCATGACGGCCAGTATCATGCCGATGACCACACCCAGTACTGTCGACGTGGAAGCGAGGATCAGCGTATTCTTCAGTCCGACGGTGATCATCGCCGGCAGGACCTCGAGCATCGCATTCCAGTCGAGGAAGCTGCGACGCAAATTCTCAAGCCAGTCCATTCCTATCCCCTTGCTATCGATGGTGTGCCGGCTGCCTGGTTATTGCCGGCAGCCGGCCAGGCGTCGTTATTTCGGGAGATAGTCGGCTGGCATCGGCGAACCCGGGAACCATTTTTCGTAAAGTTTCTTCCAGGTGCCGTCCTGCATCGCGGCGTGGAGGCCGGTGTTCAGTGCTTCACGGAAGGCATCGTTGCCCTTTTTGATGACGAAGCCGGCAGGTGCATCGAAGGACGGGATATTGACCGCGATCTTTAGCGCTGGATAACGCTCTGAATACTGCTTGGCGGCTTCGTAATCGAGGAAATGCGCGTCGACAGTACCGTTGTTCAGGGCGGAAACCGCAGAGTTGTTGTCGGGAAACTTCACCAGATCTGTGCTGGTGAAAGTCTTCGCGGCATAGATTTCCTGCAGCGTCCCCTGGACTACGCCGAGCCGCTTGCCCTTCAGGCCTTCCGCGCCGGTAATCGCCTTGTCGGCGGTCAGCACGGAGAGGTAGCCGGCAAGGTAGCCATCGGAGAAATCGACGGTTTCCTTGCGCTTGGCGGTGGTGCCGATGGCGGCAACCGCGACGTCGAATCGACCGTTGGCGACCGAGGGTATCAGCGCCGAAAAGTCCTGGCCGGTGAAGATAACCTGCTCCTTGGTGAAGCCCATGCGCTTGGCGACATCGAGGAAAAGCTCGATATCGAAACCGGTGAACTGGCCGTCTGCTGTGGTGAAGACGTAAGGCTTGGCATCGCCCATCGTCCCGACGCTGATCTGCTTGGCGTCGATCAGGCCGTATTTGTTGTCGTCTGCGGCAAAGGCCCCGGGGCTCGTGCCGACGGCTGCCAAAGCCGCTGCAAAAACCAGCGCGGCCGATAGAGCTGCCGGCTTCACAAATCTGATTATTCCCATCATGCGCATGTCGTTCTCCTCTGAACTTGTTTTTTGGGTCGAACGGGCACGCCATTTGGCACCGTCGGAAGGCTCGCGCCGACGTTCAGCTGCATGGTTCTTGTTACCCGAAAACTCACTTTTATGCGGATGAGACCGGTTTCTACGTTAGTGAGACCGGTCTCATTGATAATTGGTATATTCGGATTGACGGTTCGTCAACATCTCTTGTAGTCGTTGCCGGGATGAAAAAAATATCCGTGAAAACCCGCGCCGTGACGGTTGCGGATGTGGCCCGGGCGGCCAATGTCTCGAAGGCGACGGCGGCCCGCGTGCTCGGCGGCTATGGCGTCGTCAGCGACAAGGTCCATGCGGACGTCATGACTGCGGCCAAGGCGCTCGATTACCGGCCGAACGAACTGGCCCGGAGCATGACGACCGGAAAGTCCGGCCTGCTGGGCGTGGTCGTCGGCGATATCGAAAATCCTTTCTTCAGCCTTGCGGTGCGCGGCATCAGCGATGTTGCACGGGCGTCCGGTTTCAACGTCATCCTCGCCAATTCCGGTGAAGAACTCGAGGCCGAGAAGGCCGCAGTCCGGGTGCTGATCGGCAAGCGGGTCGATGGACTGATCGTCTCGCCATCGGATAGCCGGGAGATCGCCCATCTCAGGGACATCGACCGCTCCGGCCGTCCCCTGGCATTGCTCGACCGCCCCCTGCAGGATTTCAACGTCGACACCGTGACCGTCGATGACAGGGATGCCGCCAGCCGGGTGGCGCGGCTGCTGGTGGCCGCAGGCCACCGCAGGATCGCCTATTTCACGGCGGCCGAGGCGGAGGCAGGCCCGGACTGGAACTTCAACCACATACCGACGTCAACCGTGCGCGAGCGCATTGCCGGCCTGCTCGCAGTCTGTGCGGAAGCCAATATCCCGGATCCGGAACGCTATCTCATGTTCGGCGCCAAGAAAGCCCGCACGGCATCGATCGTGGCAAATATCATGGCGAAGCCGGATCGCCCCACCGCGATCATCGCCTCCGACAGCATCATCGGCCTGGAGATCTACAAGGCCATTCGCGATCTCGGCCTCAGCGTGCCGCAGGACGTGTCGCTGGTCACCTTCCACGATGCCGATTGGACGAGTGTCACGACGCCGCCGATCACGGCGGTGGATCAACCCGTCTATGAAATGGGCAAGGCGGTTGCAGAGTTGCTGATCCGCCGGCTGAAGGGAGAGACGCATGCGCCGCAACGGATCGTCCTGCCGACGTCGATCATCGAACGCGGCTCGGTCGGTCCGGCGAAGGCGGGTTGAGGTCTGCGAAGAGCGGTCACGGTGTCCACACCCTGGCCGCGTCAGAACCAGCCCTTCCGGCGGAACCAGACGAGTGGCAGGATGGCGCTGAGGGCGATCAGTGCCAGCGATATCGGATAGCCCCATGTCCACGAGAGCTCCGGCATCGACTTGAAATTCATGCCCCAGATACCCGCGAGCAGGGTTGGAGGCACGCCGACGACTGAGGCTATGGTCAGCACCTTGAAGATTTCATTCTGCTCGATGTTGATATAGCCGAGCACGGCGTCGAGCAGAAACTGGATCTTGTCGGAGAGGTGCGTCTCGTAGTCGCTGAGCGACACGACGTCCTTGCAGACCGCGGCCAGCCTGTCGCGGAATTCCGGCGCCAGCCATTCGTGGGCAACGTCGCCGCTAAATGATGCAATACGCCCGACGCCGAGAAGCACGTCCCGCGCCTTCGACAGGCGGTCGCCAAGGCCGCCGATCCTTGACAGCGTCCGGTGCAGCGTTGCGGTCGCCTTGCTAGGGTCTTTGAGACCCGAAATCTGGCCACGAAAAATCGATCTTGAGACTTCGTCGATGGCGGCCCCGAGATGCTCGAGTGCGTCGGCGCCACGGTCTACTATGGCTTCCAGCAGCGAGGTGAATACCCCCACGCTGCTGGCGATAGTGCCATCCTTGTTCATCCGCTCCACAACTGCGTCGAACGTCGGCAGCGATGCGTAGCGGATGGTGACGAGAATGTCTTTGCCGAGCACGAAGCCGGCCGGCGACAGTTCAGCATCGTCCAGCGTCGCGTGGCCGATGACCGGAGTGCTGAGATAGAGGTGGTCGCCCTGCCTCGAGAGCCTGCTTGATGCCTCGATCTCGCTCAGGGCATCCCGCGACGGGACCTTGATATGGGCTCCGGCCTCGACGAATGCAATTTCCTCCGCCGTCGGATCCATGAGGTCCATCCAGATGACCTTGTCTGGGAGGTCAACGCCGGTGTTGGCCTGGCGCACGGAGGGGGTGGTATCGCGGTGGATGGTGAGCAAGGCTGCACTCCCGGGGGTCAAAAAGGCTTAGGCAAGTTGTTTCGGCGGAGCCTTAGGTGGCCAAACTGATATCACCATGATTACGCGGAACAATAGTTCTCGTTCCCGGCATCGGGCTTTACTTTTTCCAGCTGCATGCGGGCATGCGGCGGCGCTAGGTGTCATCGTCCTCAAAAAGGCAGCAGCACGGCCACAAATTGATGCTTTTCGTGCCCGGTCGATTTCCGTAACCCATACCCCACAGACAACGAGGGACGGGTCGATGCCGACGCCATTTTACTGGAACGAGCTGAATACCTACGATTTTGCCGGGCTGTCGCCAGACACGACCATCGCTATCCTGCCGATCGCGTCCACCGAGCAGCACGGCCCGCACCTGCCCGTGGCGACGGATGTGGCGATAGCCAATGGCATGCTGGCCGAATTGCGCGCCCAGCGGCAGGACGATCTCGATATTCTGGTGCTTCCAACTCAGGAAATCGGCAAGGCCAACGAGCATGTCTACGGTCCCGGCACGTTGTCGCTGGGTGCCGAACTGCTGATCCCGGTGTGGACGGCGATCGGTGCCAAGGTGGCGGAAGCTGGCCTGCGCAAGATGGTGATCGTCAATTCCCATGGGGGCAATGTCGACATCATGAGCATCGTCGCCCGCGAACTGCGCGTCCGCTACCAGATGGCGGTCATGTCGACGCAATGGGGCCGGTTCGGCAATCCCGAGGGTCTGATCAGCGATCACGAGTCCCGTTACGGTATTCACGGCGGTGAAGTCGAGACATCGCTGATGCTACATTTCCGCCCCGACCTGGTGCGGATGGACAAGGCGCAGAATTTCGTCTCGAAAGCCGAATGGATGCGCGAACAATCCCAATATATCCAACCGCTGCCGCCGCACTCGTTGGCCTGGATCGCCCACGATCTCAACCCCAACGGTGTCGTCGGCGACGCATCGCTCGGCACCGCCGAGAAGGGAGCGGCAATCTGCCGACATCAGGTCAAGGGTTTCGTCGAGATGCTATACGATCTCAAGGCCTACCCGCTTTCTAACCTCTACTCTCGGTAATTTTCAGGCGGCTGCCGGGCGGTCTGGGGCGATGTGGCCCTTGGCCTGCAACTCGGTGACGAGCCCGGCGAGTTCGGCGAGCAGATATTCGACGAACAGGCTGGTCGTGGCGTCGAGCGGCGCGCGGGCCCGGGCAAACAGCTTCATCGGCTGATGGCGGGTATGCGGCTCGGCGATGGGCCGGAACACCAGTTCGCCAGAGCGGCATTCGGTGATGACGTCGAGCGGATTGAGCATCGTCAGCCCCGCCCCGCATTTCACCAGCTTCTTCAGCATCTCGGACGCGTTGGTTTCGAGGACCGGTTCGACATGCACGTCGAGACGCGCCAGCATGAGGTCGATGGCATCACGCAGGCTCGTTCCCGGCTGTGCCAGGATCAGGCGCTCCTGCACGACGTCGGCAAGGTTGATCGGCCCCGGCGCTAGCAGCCTGTGGCCGGGCGGAAAGACGACCCCGATCGGGATGTCGAAATTGGCCAGCGTCCGGATGCCCGGCGTTGCCGGAATGTTGAAGCCGAGGCCGATGTCGACCTCGCCGGTCAGCACCGGGTTGACCGTCGTCGTGCCTGCGTCGTTGCGCAGTTGCAGGTATACGCGCGGGTGCTTGAGTTGGAACCGGGCGATGATTTCAGGCAGCGGCCCGGAGGCGAGACCGACCGTGGTCACCAGCCGGATCTTGCCGGCCTGCTGCGTCTTCAGGCTGCGGATCCGCCCCTCCAGCCGCTCGTAGGTCTTCAAGACCTCGCGGATATGCTCGATGCAGAGTTCACCGGCGGCCGTCAGGCGCAGGCCGCGCGGCAGGCGCTCGAAAAGCGGCGCGCCCATTTCTTCCTCCAGCGCCAGGATCTGCCGGTTGATCGCCGACGAAGCCACGTTCAGCCGCGCCGCCGCCTTGCGGATCGAGCCGCAGCGGGCGATTTCGTTCATGTAGAGAAGCTTCCTGGAATGCAGCACGGGCGCCTCTTTGCGTTAATTTTAAGCAGCGCGCACAATTTCGGTACAGGCGCGTCTTGAGATGCCAAAAAGGCATCGTTGCGCACGAATTTTGATGCTTTTCAAAGCGCAAGGCAACCGCTCAAATGCAGAAAATCCGGCGTCTTCCAAGGCGACTGGTGGCCACAAAAATGGGGAACGCCTGCCATGTCGAAGCTCATGAACACCATTGCCTTTTCCGCAGCCCTTGGCTTCGGCCTCGTCGGCGCACTGACCGCGCCCGCCTACGCGCTGGATCAGGTGACCTACGGTACCAACTGGCTGGCCCAGGCCGAGCATGGCGGTTTTTACCAGGCCGTCGCCGACGGCACCTACGCCAAGCACGGCCTTGACGTCAAAATCGTCCAGGGCGGCCCGAACGCTGCCAACAGCGCTTTGCTCATTGCCGGAAAGATCGACTTCTACATGGGTGGCCCGCAGCAGGAGCTTTCGGCGGTCGAACAGGGAATTCCGATCCTCGACGTTGCCGCCATCTTCCAGAAGGATCCGCAGGTGCTGCTCGCCCATGCCGATGCCGATGCCGGTGTCGAGAAGTTCGAGGATCTGGCCAAGCTACACACTATTTTCATGAGCAAGGACGGCTACCTCACCTATTTCGAGTGGATGAAGTCGAACTTCAAAGGTTTTGCCGACGAGCAGTACAAGCCATATACCTTCAATGCCGGTCCGTTCCTTGCCGACAAGCAATCGGCCCAGCAGGGATACCTGACGTCTGAGCCCTACGAAATCGAGAAGCAGACCGGCGTCGCACCGAAAGTCTTCCTGCTCGCCGACAACGGATATTCGCCCTATTCGACGATGATCACCACCTCGCAGAAGATGGTCGACAGCAAGCCGGATGTCGTCCAGCGCTTCGTCGACGCCTCGATCGAGGGCTGGTACAACTATCTGTACGGCGACAACAGCAAGGCGAACGCCCTGATCAAGGCCGACAATCCTGACATGACGGACGGACAGATCGCCTATTCGATCGCCAAGATGAAGGAATACGGGATCGCCGAATCCGGCGAGGCCCTCGACAAGGGCATCGGCTGCATGACGGATGCCCATTACAAGAAGTTCTTTGAGGAGATGGTCGGCATCAAGGTCGTCAAGGCCGATACCGACTACACCAAGGCCTTTACGACGAAATTCGTCTGCAAGGGCGTCGGCATGGCGCTCAAGAAATAAACGCCGCGCGCGCGAGGTTCGCGACCGCGAGGCTGCGAACCGCAACTGCCTTCAGGAAGAGCCAGTCCATGTCCCTAGCCGAAACCCAGGCGTCCCGATCGACGGAAGCGCGCAAGCGTCCGCTGGTCGTGATGCAGTCGGTGTCCAAGGTGTTTTCCAGCGGCACCGTCGCGTTGTCCGACATGTCGCTGACGGTGGAAAGCGGCGAGTTTGTCAGCCTGCTTGGCCCGTCCGGTTGCGGCAAGTCGACAGCGCTGCGGATCATTGCAGGCCTTGGCGGCACCACGAGCGGCAGCATCGACTGGCCGAGCTCACGCATCAATGCCCGGGGCCTGCCGGAAGGCGATATCGGCTTCGTGTTTCAGGAGCCGACGCTGATGCCCTGGAAGACGGCGTTCGGCAATGTCTACCTGCCCCTCCGGCTGCGCGGCGTGTCGAAAGCTGCGGCCCGCGGCCCGATCATGGAAGCGCTCGAGACAGTCGGCCTTGCCGACTTCGTCGATGCCTATCCGCGCGAATTGTCCGGCGGCATGAAGATGCGTGTCTCGATTGCCCGGGCGCTGGTGACCAAGCCGAAGCTCCTGCTGATGGACGAGCCCTTTGCAGCCCTCGACGAGATCAGCCGCCAGAAGCTCAACGACGATGTGCTGCGGCTCTGGAAGACGACGGGCATCACGGTGATCTTCGTCACCCATTCGGTGTTCGAATCCGCCTACCTTTCCAATCGCATCGTCGTCATGAAGTCGCGGCCCGGACGCGTCCATGCCGATATTCCGCTGGTCACCAGTCTCGAGCGCGACGCCCATTATCGCACGTCGGAAGAGTATCGGCGGGCCTGTGAGACCGTCTCCCGGTCGCTGATCGCAGCCATCAACACGGCAGAGGAGGCGTGATGAGCAACGAGCCCAAAACACACCCGTTGCCGGAAGGCCAGCAGACCACCAATACCGGCCGACGCGATCTCGCCTTGCGCATTGCAGTGCCGATTGCCGTCATCGCCGTACTGGTGCTGATCTGGCATACCTATGTCCGGCTGTCCGGCATTCCGCCCTATATCCTTCCGGGTCCTGTCGCTGTTGCCAATGCCTTCGTTTCCGACTGGGGTACGCTTGCGCCCGCCCTCTGGGTGACGACGAAGATCACACTGATCTCGCTGCTGCTGGCGCTGATCGGCGGCGGTGGTTTCGCGATCTTCCTCGTCCAGTCGCGCTGGATCGAGCTCGCCTTCTATCCACTCGCAGTCATCCTGCAGGTGACGCCTGTCGTGGCGATCTCGCCGCTGATCCTGATCTACGCGCCCTCGACGCAGGCAGCATTGTTGATCTGCGCCTTCCTCGTCGCCTTCTTCCCGATCCTGTCCAACATGGTGCAGGGGCTGAAAAGCGTCGACCACAACCTGATCAATCTCTACGAACTCTATGGCGCCTCACGCTGGCAGACGCTGCTGTATCTGAAGCTTCCAGCAGCCCAGCCCTATTTCATGACCGGCCTGCGCATCGGTGGCGGGCTGGCGCTGATCGCGGCGGTGGTCGCCGAATTTGCCGCCGGCTCGGCCGGGGCCGGCTCGGGCCTCGCGTTCCGGCTGCTCGAGGCGCAATACCGCATGAATATCCCCCGCCTGTTCGCCGCCCTGCTGATGCTGTCGATGCTCGGCGTGGCGATCTTTGCGATTACCTCTTTCATTTCCTGGGTGAGCCTGCACCGATGGCATGAGAGCAGCCTGAAGCGAGAAAACTGATGTCGACATCCTTTTTGTCTCCTCCCAATGCCGGACGCTTCGTGCTCAGTCATGCGACATTGCCGGCAGTTGCCGTCGAGGATTTTGCCGCGGCGTCCGACGAGGGCCTCGTGAAGGCCGATATCGTCATCAACGACGGCCTGATCGAAGCGATCCTGCCGCCGGGGACGGCACCCATCGAGCTTGCCCGATCCGACCTGAAGGACGGCATGGTCTGGCCGTGCTTTGCCGATATCCACACCCATCTCGACAAGGGCCATATCTCCGCCCGCCACGCCAATCCGGACGGCACCTTTGCCGGTGCGCTTGATGCAGTACGCACCGATCGGGAGGCCCACTGGTCCTCGGACGATGTCCGGAAGCGGATGGAGTTCTCCCTGCGCTCGGCCTATGCCCACGGCACCAGCCTGATCCGCACCCATCTGGATTCGCTGAGCCCGCAGCACCGGATCTCCTTCGATGTCTTCGACGAGGTACGCGATGCCTGGAAGGACAAGATCGCGCTGCAGGCCGTCGCCCTCTTCCCGATGGATGCGATGGCCGATGCTGCCTATTTCGCCGACCTCGTTTCCGTTGTGCGGGAAAAGCGCGGCCTGCTCGGCGGCGTCCCGCAGATGAGCGCCGATCTCACCTGGCAACTCGACACACTGTTTCGGGCCGCAGCCGAAAACGAGCTCGATGTCGACCTGCATATCGACGAGACCGACGATCCCGCCGCCGAGACCCTGAAGGCCGTTGCCGAAGCCGTCCTGCGCAACCGTTTTACCGGCAAGGTGACGGCCGGCCATTGCTGCTCGCTGGCCCGCCAGGACGAGGAGACCGCACGCCGCACGGTCGGGCTGGTGGCAGAGGCCGGACTGTCGGTCATCTCGCTGCCGATGTGCAACATGTACCTGCAGGACCGCTACCCGGACCGCACGCCCCGCTGGCGCGGCGTAACGCTGTTCAAGGAATTGGCGGCGGCGGGCGTCGCTACAGCCGTTGCCTCCGACAACACCCGCGATCCCTTCTATGCATACGGCGATCTCGATCCTGTCGAGGTGTTCCGCGAGGCGGTGCGGATCCTCCATCTCGACCACCCCCTGGACACGGCCGCCCGCGTCGTCACGACATCGGCTGCCGCCATTGTCGGACGGCCGGATATGGCGCTTATCGCCGTCGGCGCGCCGGCCGATCTCGTCCTCTTCAGTGCCCGTCGCTGGAGCGAATTTCTGTCGAGGCCGCAATCCGATCGCGTCGTGCTCAGGCGTGGCAAGATGATCGATCGTAACCTGCCCGATTACCGTGAACTCGATAGCGTCGTTGGAGCCTGACATGCCGGATTATCAACTGATCAAACAGGAACTCGAGGGCATCGCGGTCGAGGACAATCCGGCGCTGGTGCGCCAGAAAAGCCGAGATTTCTTCTGGTATTCGCCGATCCTCAAGGCGCAACTCGACAATGTAACCGCCGATCTGGTGGTGACGCCGAAGACCGAGGCGGAGGTCATCCGGACCCTGAAAGTGGCCTTCGCCCATGGCGTGCCGGTCACGCCGCGCGGTGCCGGCACCGGCAACTACGGACAGGCCATGCCGCTTTCCGGCGGTATCGTCCTCAATCTCGCCGGCATGGACAAGATCAAGGAAATCCACCCCGGCCGTGTCATCTGCGAGCCCGGCATCGTCATTGCCGATCTCGACAAGCAGACCAAGGCCCATTCCGGCCAGGAGCTACGCTTCCATCCCTCGACCAAGCAGACGGCTACCATTGGCGGCTTCATCGCCGGCGGCTCCGGCGGCGTCGGCTCGATTACCTGGGGCGGTCTTCGCGATATCGGCAACATACTGCGGCTGCGGGTCGTGACGATGGAGGCCGAACCCCGCGTCCTCGACCTCACCGGCTGGGACCTGCAGAAGGTCAGTCATGCCTACGGCACCAACGGCATCATCACCGAGATCGAAATGCCGCTGGCGCCGGCCTACGACTGGATCGACGTGCTGGTCGGCTACGACGACTTCATGGCGTCGGTGCGCTTTTCGGATGCGCTGGCGAAATGCAACGGCATCCTTGTCAAGGAAATCGCCCCGATCGCAGCGCCTATCCCTTACGACTACTTCACCCGCCACAAGCCCTACATCCGCGAGGGCCAGTCCGTCGTGGTGCTTATGATCGCGCCTCATTCGATGGATGCCTTCCTCGCCTTCGCAGCGTCGCAGAAGGCCGAGGTGATCTTCCGCTCCGACACGGTCGAAAGCATGAAGGGCATCCCGCACGCCTATGAGCTGGCCTGGAACCACACTACGCTGCGCGCTTTGAAGGTCGACCCCGGTCTGACCTACCTCCAGATCCAGTATCCCGGCCCCGACCACGTCGCGAAGGTCGCCGAGATGACCGCGATCTTCGGCGACGAGGTGCCCGGTCATCTCGAATTCATGCGGTTCGACGGCCAGGTCCAGTGCTCCGGCCTGCCGCTGGTGCGCTACACGACGGAGGCGCGGCTGGAGGAGATCATCCAGATCCACCAGGATCACGGTTGCCCGGTCTTCAATCCGCATCGCTACACGCTCGAGGAAGGCGGCATGAAGCGCAC
The DNA here is from genome assembly GCF_007000305.1 of Rhizobium sp. rho-13.1. Lineage (NCBI taxonomy): Bacteria > Pseudomonadati > Pseudomonadota > Alphaproteobacteria > Hyphomicrobiales > Rhizobiaceae > Rhizobium > Rhizobium sp. rho-13.1. The sequence continues at coordinate 323,821 of NZ_SCFL01000004.1, forward strand.
CGACAAGATACAGCTGGCCTTCAAGCACGAGACGGACCCGAAGGGCTTGCTCAATCCCGGCAAGATGATCGCCTGGGACAATCCAGATTTCGATTTTACTGCCGGAAAGAATTATCTCTTTCCGGGGCTTGCTGGTGTCATGGAGGGGTGATGAGGGTCCTGGTTCTGCATTCGCATCCGGTGGAATCGAGCTATGGGGCGGCCCTTTACCGGCAGACGGTCGCAAGCCTGGAGGCAGCCGGGCACACGGTCGACGGTTGCGATCTCTATGCGGAGAAATTCGACCCGGTTCTCTCGCGACACGACCGGCTGATCTACCACGACTACCCGCAGAATACCGAACTGGTTGAGCCCTATGTCCAGCGGTTACGGCAGGCCGAGGGCCTGGTTATCGTCACGCCGGTCTGGAATTTTGGCTTTCCGGCGATGCTGAAGGGCTATTTCGACCGCGTCTGGCTCCCCGGCGTCTCATTCGAGCTCGTCGACGGGCAGGTAAAGTCGCGGCTTCGGCACATTCGCAAGCTGGCAGCGGTTCTGACCTACGGCGCAACGCCGCTCCGCGCGCTGGTCGCCGGCAACCCGCCGAAGAAAATCGTCAAGCGGGTGCTGCGTGCGCAGATCAATCCGGTGAAGCCGGTGACGTTTCTGGCCCATTACGACATGAACAACTGCACGGAGCAAACCCGGGCGGCATTCATGGCAAGGGTGAAGACGGCGATGGAGCGCTTCTAGCCAGGGCGGCGCCTGTCAGTTGACCTTGGCTGCCGTCACTTCGACTTCCACCAGGAATTCCGGGCGCGTAAAGCCGCTGACGATGATCAGCGTCGAGACCGGCTTGGGGTCGAGCGTGTAGCGATCGCGGACAGCCATGTAGGGGGCGAAGTCCTCGCGGCGGGTGACGAAGCCTGAGATGCGGATAACGTCAGAAAAATCCATCCCCGCTTCCGATAAGATAGCGGCGATTGCCTGGAAGCAGAGCTCGGCCTGGGCCGTGACGCCGTCGGGGATGGTATCGTCGGCGGCGATGCCCAGCTGGCCGGATGTCACCAGCAAGGAGGCGCCGGGTGGCACCAGCAGGCCGTGATTGTAATGGCCGAAAGGGCGGCGAACGGAGGGTGGGTTGAATGTCTCGGCCATCGGGATCCCGTCTGATCTTACGCGCGGAAAACAACGGCTGGGGGGCATGACCGCTGCCGGTCACGCCCCTGTTGCATCACGCAGCAATCGCTGCATTGAGCGGCAATTCGACGTCGATTTCAAGCGTCGAGACGAATTCCGAACGCTCGATTTTCACCTGCACCTTGTCGTTGTCGAGCTGCACATGCTTGGAGATAACCGCAAGGATCTCTTCCCTGAGCAGGGTGATCAGGTCCGAGCCGGATGACGACCGTTCGTGGGCAAGAAGCAGCTGCAGCCGTTCGCGGGCGGCAGGAGCGGTTCTCTGCCTGTTGAAAAGCTTGAAAATGTTCATGCTGCTCTCCGACCGAAAAGCTTGTCGAAAATATTGCGCTTGTCGCTCGGCATTGCGATTGGCAAGGCTTCGCCGGCAAGACGGCGGGCGGCGTCGAAATAGGCCATGGCAGCGGCACTGCGGCTTTCGGCGATGGTCACGGGCGCGCCGACATTCGAGGCGCGCAGCACGTCCATGCTTTCCGGAATGATGCCGAGCAGAGGGATGGAAAGGATTTCCAGCACGTCCTCGACCTTCAGCATGTCGCCGCGCTCGGCGCGGTTGGCGTCGTAGCGGGTCAGCAGCAGGTGCTTTTCCATCCGTTCGCCGCGTTCGGCCTTGGCAGTCTTGGAATCCAGCAGGCCGATGATGCGGTCGCTGTCGCGCACCGACGAAACTTCCGGATTGGTGACGACCACGGCAACGTCGGCATGGCGCATGGCAAGCGTCGCGCCGCGCTCGATGCCGGCCGGGCTGTCGCAGATGATCCAGTCGAAATGGCGCTTCAGATCGGTGATGACGCGCTCGACGCCCTCTTCCGTCAGGTTATCCTTGTCGCGGGTCTGGGAAGCCGGCAGGAGGAACAGGTTTTCAAGCCGCTTGTCGCGGATCAGCGCCTGCGTCAGCTTGGCATCGCCCTGGATAACGTTGATGAGATCGTAGACGACCCGGCGCTCGGCGCCCATGATGAGGTCGAGATTTCTGAGGCCGACGTCGAAATCGACGACCACGACCTTCTCGTTGCGCTGCGCCAAGGCTGCCCCCAGAGCTGCAGTCGACGTGGTCTTGCCAACTCCGCCCTTGCCCGATGTTACGACGACGACTTTCCCCATCTCGCTCTCCTTATGTCCCTGCCGGCATCCGGCTTAATTGAGTTTCTCTGCCATGATCCTGTCGTCCTCGAGCCAGAGTTGCACGGCTTGCCCGTGAAGCTCTGGAGCGAGGTCCTCCGCCATCTTGTAGACGCCATCGATCGCGACCAGCTCGGCCTCGAGTTTCCGGCAGAAGATGCGCGCAGAGGCGTGTCCGACAGAGCCCGCCATGACGCGGCCTCTGAGTGTTCCGTAGATGTGCACCGACCCGCCGGCGACGATCTCGGCGCCAGAGGCGACCGAGCCGATGACGGTGACGTCGCCTTCCGGAAAGATCACCGACTGGCCGGAGCGAACCGGCTCGCGGATGACCAGCGATTGTGTCGCAGGCCGCGGCTCGGTCACTACCGGCTTGGCGGGTGCATCGGCGTCCGGCTCCTTCGAGGCAACCTCGAAGTCGGCAACGGGACGGCCGCCCTTCAGCGCCGGCGGCATGCCCGGCCCGAGGATCGAGGGACGTCCGCCCTCGATGCCCATGATGCTGACGTTGCGGCTCGAAAGTTCGGCAATCAGAGCCTTCAGCTGTGCCCGGTCTATCGGCAGGTCCGTCACGTCGAGGACGACGGGACGTCCGAGGAAAAAGCCTGCAGAGCGCGCGGCCAGATCGTCCAGCCTGATCAGCCAGTCGTCAAACGGCAGATCGGGGGATAGCATGACCGCCAGAAACGAGCGGCCTTTAATGCGAATCGAGCGAGCATCTGTTAGCAATTTGGTCATCTGCGTTAAGAATTCATTGACGATGTTTAAGGGCGATTTGGTTAACAGAGTGTTAATTTCATCCCCGTGCCCGGCGCCGGGGCACGAAATTTTCGGCAATGGTGCAAGTGTGTTGCGGGCGCCCCGGCAGCAGCAGCGGGAGCCGCTCAGGCGCGACCGTCGAGAACCGTGGCGATGCTTGCAAAATGCATTGCTTTTTCGCATCAAACGTCTGCAAGTCGTGCAATGGCGAATGATCGTGGCGCCCCCGTCACGGCTTCCTGAAATTGCGGTGGGTGGAAAGAAATGACCAGAAATATCATGTTGTTGACCGGCGCAAGCCGTGGGATCGGGCACGCGACGGTCAAATTCTTCACGGAAAAAGGCTGGCAGATCCTGACGGTATCGCGACAGTCGTCCGAGGACTGCCCCTGGCCGGCCGCGCGGGAAAGCCATATCCAGGCCGATCTGTCGGAGCTTGACCAGATCGAACGGCTTGCCGCCACGGTGCGCGAGAGGTTGCCGGAGGGTGCGTTGCATGCGCTGGTTAACAATGCCGGCATATCGCCGAAGGGGCCGGATCAGACCCGACTCGGCGTCAGCGCGACCGATGCCCAGACGTGGACGAAGGTGATGAACGTCAATCTCATCTCGATAGCCCTACTGGCGCGCGAACTTCGTCCGGAACTGGAAAAGGCCAAGGGATCGATCGTCAACGTCACCTCCATCGCCGGCTCTCGCGTCCACCCGTTTGCGGGCGTTGCCTATGCTGCATCGAAAGCCGGGCTGGCGTCGTTGACCCGCGAGCTGGCCCATGAATTTGCACCGATGGGTATTCGCGCCAACGCTATCGCCCCCGGAGAAATCGCCACGTCGATGCTGTCCCCGGGGACAGACGACATCGTCAGACGCGATGTGCCGATGGGGCGACTGGGGTCGCCGATGGAGGTTGCAGAGACGATCCACTTCCTCTGCACCGCTGCATCCTCGTACATTAACGGTGCTGAAATCCACATCAGCGGCGGGCAGCACGTCTGAGACGCTGGCCTTTTCGCGGCACGGGCTTACATGGCAAGGACGACAGAACGGCGCCGTCCGGTCGGGATGGCGTCGGCGCCCTGAAAGGAAAAATCCATGCAGAAATTCAAGATCGCCGTGATCCGCGAGATCGAAGCCGACAGTGCCGATGAAGCGGCTTTGCTGATGTATCAGGAACTCAGCAAGGCGGCGGCACCCCTGATATATACCCTGATGGAAGGCGCGCAGGTGTCCGGGGAAATCGTTCTCGACCGCAAGGTGGCGGAGGAATTTGCCGAGATCGACCATACAGCCGATCCAGGAAACTGGTAGCGGGCTCGCAAGTCGCAAACCCGCTGACGTGTCGCTTTTAGTTAAGTGGCCCGGAGATCGCGTAATCCGGACGCTCTATCGGGACAACGACCTTCTGCGGCACCGTGAATGCGGTATCGATCGGCTTCATTGCTGTCGGGGCAAAGGCAGTTGCGGCGGTAAAGGCCGGGACCGGGCCTGTGGCTGGCAGCAGGTGATCGAATTGCGGCGATGTGATCTGCTCGGAAGCCTGCTGGTTGCCGACGTAGTTCATAGCGACTTCATAGGCCGGCAGCGGCGGCGGCGTCTCGAGCGTACCGTCCTTGGCACGCTTCTCGTAAAATGCGTTGCCGCCGGCAACGGCGACGTAGTGCATGTTGCCATACGGATATTTCAGTCCCTGCGTATGGAAGAACATCGCGCTTTCCAGCGCCGGATGCCGCTCGCCATGCAGGATGGCATCGGCGGCCGCATCGAGGGTCGGCTCGGCCTGGTCCTTGATGACGACTTTCATGACGCCGGGGGCAAACTGCTTTTCCTGGCCCACGACGCCACAAATGGTTTTCGGGTAAGCCGGCGAGGTCAGGCGATTGGCAACGACGGTGCCGACCGCCAGATAGCCATCGGGGTCGGAGGCCAGCGATTCCGCGTACATCGCCCGCTTCAGGCATTCGCGGTCTTCGCGGGTGTAATTGTAGGTCACTTTGACAGCGCCGTTGGCGGTCTTCGTGCGGGTAACTGGCTTGGTCTCGGGCTTCGGCATGGTCGTGCACCCTGCCATAGTCAGTCCGACAACAAAAATCCCCACGAAGGATTTCATCCAATCACTATGCGTCCGCAACGGCAGGTGCCTCCTGTTTGGTATGGCCCATACTTGTATCGACGCAACGTCTTAACAAAAACTTTACGTATTCCAAATTCATTTTTTCCGAGATGTCGTTTTTTGAATTTTTCTTCTGGTTCTCCGGGATTTTCGCGATCGCTGCGTTGGCTACTTTTTGGCTTAAACGAGCCGGCAGCTTCCATAATTGACGCCGTGGTGATTCGCCGTCATTCCGCCGCTGGGCTTGCAAGTGTCTGATGCAGTACGGTGTGACCGGCGACCATTGAGGTGTTCGCCGGCCACGGATGCGTCATTCTGCCATGTCGACTTCGCGTTGGCGTCCGAGCGAGCTCATCCAGGTGCCGACGTCGGGGGTCGTTGCCAGCTGCACGGCGTAGTGGCGGCGCAGCGCGGCGGTGAGCTTGCCCTCGCGGTCGAGCTGTTCGTCGGCGTAGCGGATCATCAGCGAGTTCGGCCAGGCTTGCGGGCGGATGCGGCGGAGCGTTTCGAAGACGTGATCTTCCGCCTCTTCCGGATGGGCCTGCGCCATGATCGCTACCATCGCAGCGGTCGAGCGCGATACGCCCATATGGCAATGGACCAGCAGCGAGCCGAAGGAGTTGCTTTCGGTCTCGACCAGATGGCCGAATTCGAGAATGGATTTCATGTGCGATTTTTCCGGCAGGATCATGCCGGGCTTGGGCTCGATGATATCGTGCATCTTCAAGACGAGGCGGCGGGTGCTGCCATAGGCTTCGAAATGCTCCATCTCCGGAAGCTCCGGATCCACCAGCGACAGGACATGGGTAATGCCATGCCCGGACCGCGCTGCCAGCTCGTCGATGCCGCAGATATACCGCTTGGGCAGATTCAAGGTTTTCATGCGCAGTTCCTTTGTTGTCGAGGGCGACATTCCGGACGGGTTTCATCTGTCAACGCGATAAACTTAAGACACTTTCGCGTCGTCGCCGACCCCCCAAATATCAGAAATTGAAGAATTGCTGCGACACCCTTCAAATCCCGCCCTGGAACGCTGTTACGAAGCCACAATCTGCGGCATCGGGCGAAAAGGGGGCGACGCACCAAAGAAAATCTGGCATTGATTCTGTAAGCAAATCATCCGGAAATGCGGTCGAGCCGATTGCCGTTCGTCGCTAGCCATTGCTTTTCGTTGTCCGGCCAAGTCCGGTCCTGCTGATGTCAATCACAGATATGGAATCATGACGGCACCCTATTCTCCCCTCCGCGGCGTGCTTGTCGCTTTCGCCGCCTATGCCGTTTTCGCGTTCAGCGATGCGTCGATCAAGATCCTGCACGGCGCCCTGCCCTCCTATCAGGTGACCTTCATCGGCGCGCTGTTCGGGATAGCCGCCCTGCCCTTCCTGAAGACCAAGAACGATACGTGGTCGGATATCGTCAAGACGTCGAACCGGCCGCTCTGGATGCTGCGCTTCGTCTGTGGGGCGATCGGCTCCATCTGCTCGGTTGTTGCCTTCACCAAGCTACCGATGGCCGAAGCCTTCGCGCTGCTGTTCCTGCTGCCGTCGTTCGTGACCATCCTGTCGGTAATCTTCCTGAAGGAGGACGTCCGCTGGCAGCGCTGGACGGCTGTTACCATCGGCTTTGTCGGTGTCCTCATCGTGCTGCGGCCCGGCTTCCGCGAACTGACGATCGGCCATTTCTGCGCGGCTGCCGGTGGTCTCACCGCCGCCATCTCGATCGTCATCTTCAGGGCCATGGGCCCGAGCGAGAAGCGCCTCTCGCTTTACGGCGCGGCGTTGTTCGGCGTGCTGGTGATCAGCGGCTTGCTGATGCTCACCGATCTCGCCTTGCCGACGCCGCGGCAGTGGGTGTTTCTCGCCAGCTACGGCCTTCTCGGCGCTGCCGGTAACGTGCTGCTGATGAATGCCGCCAAGATGGCGCCGGCAAGCCTTGTGGCGCCGCCGCAATATAGCCAGATGATCTGGGCGATCCTGTTCGGCTACCTGATTTTCGAAGATCACATCGATGCGCCGATGGCTGTCGGCATCGTGCTGATCATCTTCTCGGGCCTGCTAACGCTGCTGCGCGAACGCAAGCGCAAGACGTCGCTGCCGACGGCGGTGGCCTCCGCCGACAGCCAGGCCGCGCTGGTGACGCTCGAAGACCCCGGCGATCCGGCCGCAAAGGAAGTCCGCGCCGAAAACCGCTGAGACTGCCCTAGTCTGCAGTCTTGCCGAGCGTATCGGCGACATAGGCGCCGCGTTCGCCCATCGGGCGCGGCGGGCCGGTGGTCGAATCCTCGCGCGTCTGGTGTTCGAGTTCGGCGTTGATCTCGGCTCCGACGATGATGATGATGACCGAGATCCATATCCACACCATGAAGCCGATCAGCGCGCCGAGCGTGCCGTAGGTGGCGTTGTAGTCGGCAAAATGGTCGAGGTAATAGGAAAACACGAAGGACGACAGCAGCCATAGCAGCGTGCTGAAGACAGCACCCCAGCTGAGCCAGACGACCTTGGCCGGCTGTCGGCTCGGGCCGTAGTTATAAAGCAGCATGATGCCCGACATCACCAGGCCAAGGATGATCGGCCAGCGCGCCAGCCTCGTCAGCAGATCGGTCCATTCGCCGAGCCAGATGAACGAGAGGATCGCCGGAATGACGCCGATGGCAAAGATCAGTACGACGGCGAAGATCAGCAGCCCGAAGGTGAAGGCGAGCGACAGAAGGTTGAACTCGACGATTCCCCGCTTTTCTTCCTCGCCGTAAGCGACGTTCATGGCGTCGCAGAGTGCCTTGACGCCGTTATTGGCGCTCCACAGCGCGATCAGCAGGCCGGTGACGAAGCCAATGCTCAGCGTCCCCGGCTTCTGCTGGGTCAGAGCCGTCAGCTGCGACAGGATGAGATCGAAGGAGCCGCGCGGGAAGATCTGCGACAGGAAACCGATATGGGTGGCGATGGTCGTCGGATCGGACACGAAACCGTAGATCGAGACCAGCGCGCCCAGCGCCGGAAACATCGCAAGCAGCAGATAGTAGGTGACGCCCGCCGCAATCAGCGTCACCCGGTCCTCCATCACTTCCGAGACGACCCGCCAGAGGACGTCCTTCAGGCCCTTCATCGGGATCTGGCTCGGCGTCTCGGCGTCTCGCCCGCGTCCAGCCTCGCCCAACGCCGGTCCCTCGGTCAAAGCCGCCGTCCCATCCTGTTCGCCCACGCCCGTCGATCTCCCCTGTTATCCCGTCGAACTAGGGCTCTTGCGGCATTCGTCGAGTCGTCCCGGATGTTACGACTTCAGGGCGCGCTCCAGCACCCGCGACAGGCGATCAGAAAACGCCCGCGGGTCCTCGGGCTTGTCGCCGTCGAGGATGCGCGCCTGGTCGAGCAGCAACTGCACGGCATCCGTCTGGAACGCCGCGTCCTGTCCGGCAGTGCCGGCAAGCGCGGTAATCAGCGCGTGGTCCGGGTTGATTTCCAGCACCGGCTTGGCGGCGGCGTCGAGGCGGCCGGCACCCTGCAGGATTTTTTCGAGCTGCCGGTCCGGGCCATGCTCGGGGGCAACGAGGCATACGGCGCTTTCGGTCAGCCGGTCGGAGGCCCTGACATCTGAGAGTGCATCTCCGAGCGTCGTCTTGGCAAAGGCGATAAAGTCGCTGACCAGCTGCGTCGTCTCGGCCTTCGGCTGGGCTTCGCCATCGGCTTTTTTTATGTCGGCGAGATCGGCTGATCCCTGCGATACCGACTTGAAGCTCTTTCCATCGAAATCGGGTGCATTGGTCACCCAGAAGCTGTCGACGGGATCGGTGAGCAGCAGCACTTCGACGCCCCGGGCGCGGAAACCTTCGATATGCGGGGAAGCTGCCAGCTGGGCCGTATTGCCGCCGGCGAGATAGTAGATCGCCGTCTGGCCTTCCTTCATGTCCTTGACGTAGTCGGCAAGCGACCGGTATCCGTCGCCGGACGCCGTGCTCTTGAAGCGGGCCAGAGCCATCAGCTGGGCGCGGCGCTCGTAATCCTCGTAGATGCCTTCCTTCAGCACGGTGCCGAAGGCTTCCCAGACCTTGATGAAGGTGTCGTTGTCGCTTTCGGCCAGCTTCTCGAGGCTGGTGAGGATGCGGCTGGTCAGGCCCTTGCGGATGGCGGCAAGGATCGGGCTCTGCTGGATCATCTCGCGCGACACATTGAGCGGCAGGTCCGACGTATCGATCAGGCCGCGCACGAAGCGCAGGTAGCGCGGCAAAAGGTCGGCGTCGTCGGTGATGAAGACGCGCTTGACGTAAAGCTTGATGCGGCCCTTGCGGTCGGGATCGAAGAGATCGAAGGGAGGCGAGTTCGGCACGAAGGCAAGCCCGGTATATTCGTGGCGACCCTCGGCGCGGAAATGCACGGTGACGGCCGGCTCGTCGAACTGGCCGGAGAGGCCGCGATAGAAATCGGTGTATTCCTCCTTGCTGATGTCGCTCTTCTGCTTGGTCCAGAGCGCTGAGCCGTCGGCGATCTGCTTCGGCTCCTCGCCGGGCTTCTCGACGATCTCGATCGGCACCGGCACATGGCCGGACTGTTCCTTGACGATGCGCTCGACAGTCCAGCGCGAGGCGTAGGACTGGGCATCTTCCATCAGCGCCAGCGTGATCCGCGTGCCGCGCGCCGGTGCCTGCTCGAGGGGAACGGCGGTAATAGTATAGGTGCCCTTGCCGTCGGACGACCACATCCAGGCTTCATCCGATCCGGCGCGCCGCGAGATGACGTCGACGCGATCGGCAACCATGAAGGCGGAATAGAAGCCGATGCCGAACTGGCCGATCAGCTGGGCGCCGTCCTTGCCCTTGGCCGCCTCGACCATCTCCATGAAGGCGCGGGTACCGGAGCGGGCGATGGTGCCGAGCGCCTCGATCAAGTCGTCGCGGCTCATGCCGATGCCGTTATCCTCGAGCACGAAGCCGAGGTTCTCCTCGTCGAGCGTCAGCCTGATCCTCGAGGCAGGGTCGCCGGCCAGCAGTTCGGGCGCTGCTATGGCCTCGTACCGCAGCTTCTCGCAGGCGTCGGCAGCGTTCGAAATCAACTCGCGCAGGAATACGTCCTTGTCCGAGTAGATCGAGTGAACCATCAGGTGAAGAAGCCTGGATACATCGGCTTCGAAGGCGTGATTTTCCACGGGGGTCTCGGCAGCAGTCGTCATGGCAATCTCTTCAGGCGTTGTCGATGTCATTGGGGCCTCTGACTTGGCAAAGACAGCTCTCGAATTCAAGGGGGAGGACAACCCGCAAGCGAAGATATCCCCGCACGCCCGCCTCCTCCGGCCCAGCATCCGCACCATCCGTTCACGCGACCTGTTCGGTCCGTGTCATGACAATTCTGATGGCCGGGGCACACCGAGTGCCTGATGATTTTTTAGTGAAGTGACACGCGATGTGCCCCGTTCGACAGTTTTTATCCGCAACTCCGGATCCTCTGTTTCCGACCCAGATCCCGTTGAGGGGAAAAGCTGCCGGAGTTACGCCACACAGGCATGCCGAGCCTAAGGGGCTCGAAGGGATCCACTTTCTGCGGACCCTCGAAGAAGTCGCCTGCGTAGACGGCAACCCCTCCAAGACCCGGCCCCACCTCGCCGGCAACGCGGACCGGTGTATCCGATGGCGGAACGGGGTGATTATAGATCAACCCGCAAAAGCGGGGATGAAACTATGATGCCGGCATTGTTTCCAAACGGAAATCCCAACGGTTTATCCCCATGAGGT